>JALZCZ010000117.1 GCA_030862825.1 Actinomycetota bacterium
GGCTCACGCCGAGCAGGCCCTGGCCGAGCGCAGCCGCGCCGAGGACCGCGCCCGCGAGATCGCCGAGGCAGCAGCCGCGGCCGCCGAGCAGTACTCCACCTTCGTCCAGCAGGCAGAGGAGGAGCGCGAGCGGCTTCAGTCCGCCGCGCTCGAGCAGACCACGGCCCGGGCCGCGGCCGAACGCGCGGCCGCCCGCCACGCCGCCCTGGCCGAGGAGGCCCACCAGGCTGCGGCCGAGGCCGAGGAGCGGGCCCGCTCGATCGCCGACGCAGCAGCCGCCAGCGCCGAGGAGCACGCCACCTTCGCCGTACGCGCCCTCGAGGAGCGTCAGATCGCCGAGGCCGCGGCAGCGGAGCAGGCCAGCCTGGCCCAGCAGGCCCACATCGCACGTCAGGAGGCCGAGGCCACCGCGAAGGAGCAGATCGAGCTGGTCGAGGAGGCCCAGAGGCAGGCGGCCGCCGGACAGGAGCAGGCCGCGGCGTTCGCCGAGGAGGCCCGCCTCGCGAGCCAGGCCCGACGTTCGCTGGAGGAGGCCGCCAAGGAGGCGGCCCGGTCACGCCTCGAGGCCGAGGAGTCCGCACGGAGCCAGGCTGTCGCGGCGGAGGCCGCCTCGGTCGAGCGCCGCGAGGCCGAGCTGCGGGCCCGCGACGCCCAGATCCAGGCCGAGGCCTCCCTGAGCGAGCACCGTGAGGCGCTGCGACTGGCAGAGGAGCAGCTCGCGAGCTCGAAGCGGGTCGCCGCGGAACAGGCCCAGGCCCGTGCCGACGCCGAGCGCACCGCCGCCCGGCACGCGCAGGCCCGGGCCGAGGCCGAGACCCGGGCGGCCGATCTCGCCATCCAGCTCGCCGAGGCGCGTGCTCGGCTGGTCTCCGTGGCCCGTAACGGCGACGCCGCCGCCCTGGGTCGCCCCGCCCCGATGCAGGCGCTCGCCACCCAGGCCTCCTACGCCGCCGCGCCGCCCGCGCCGCCCGCCCCGCCCCCGGCCATGGAACCGGCCATGGAACCGGCCGTGGAGCCGTTCCTCGAGCCCGAGCCCGAGGCGGCGGTCGAGCCGGAGCCGGAACCCACCCCGGCGCCGGTGCCCGAGGTCGCCCCCGAGGCCGAGTTCGAGTCCGACGAGGACCTGTACGACGACGAGCCGGACGAGGAGCCGGACGACGACCACCAGGGTCGTGAGCCCGTTGCTCAGGGCCGCGGGCCGATCCTGCCTCCCGCCGTCGACCCGTCGTCCGGGAGGAAACAGCGCGCCTGGTTCCGGACCGCGCGTCCGCTGGCCGAGTCACAGACGGGCACGGTGCGTGCGGTGGCGCCGGTCGAAGCCAGGGAGAGCGGCTCGTCCCCGACGAGCACCCCGGACTCCGACGCCGACTCGGAGGCTGAACATGCCGGCTCACTGCTCGCCGAGCCGGATGAGGCACTCCGCGTCTTCGAGAACACCCGGCTGATCGAGGCCGAGGAGGTCATCGACCACCCCGAGGTGGACGACGACGTCGAGGCCCTCGAAGAACTGATCGACCCCGACGAGCTCGAAGCCCTCGAGGAGATCGAAGAGATCGACGAGGCCGAAGCGCTGGAGAGGGTCGACGAGGTCGAGGACGCAACGGCCCTCGACCTGCTCGAGGTCATCGAGACCGAGACGGATGTGGTGGCGGAGACCGTCATCGCGCCGGTGCCGGTGCCGACCATCTTCGAGGCCGACGAGACCGACGCGACCGGACCCGACGACGAGGGCGACGTCGGGCACACGATGTTCCGGTCGACGCCGTTGCTGGCGACCGTGGCCTCGCCCGGCACCCAGCCACCGGCCACGCCGGCGGTCGCTCCGTCGAGCCACGCGGTCGCCACCGGCGCGATGAGCTACCACGCCGCACACACGCGGCGCGGCGTCCTGATCGCGGCCCAAACGGTTGCCGCGATCGGTGCCGTCGTGGTGGGCCTGATCGGCATCAACGGCAACCTGGTCAGCTACGCCGGCATCGCCGCGGCTCTGGTCACCCTGATCGCCGTGCTGGTCGTGCTCCGCACCGGCGCGATGACCAGCAAGGTGTCGCTCGAGGACGGCCAGCTCGACGTCGTGCACGGCGACAACCGACACCGGTTCGACCTGACCAGCGACAACACGTCGGTCGACGTGACCGGCGACCCGGGCGACCCGGACTGGAAGATGCTGCTCGTGCGACGCGGGCTCGCGCCGGTCGAGATCAACTCACGACTGGTCGACCCGGAGCCGTTCACCGAGGCGGTCCGCCACTGGCGGCCCAGCCTCTGAGCAACTACTGGGCAACTACTGGGCAACTACTGAGCAACTACTGGGCAGCTTGCCCGATCGCGGCGACGACCTGCGCCGTGACCGGTACGCCGCTGGCGCGGGACACCTCGTGGCCTTCGGGACCGAGGACCAGCGTCGTGGGTGTGCGCAGGATGCCGAGACGGCGTACCAGCTCGAGGTGGTGCTCCGCGTCGATCTCCACGTGGGTCACGCCCGGCACCATCCGGGTGACCTCGCCCAGCACCCGCCGGGTCGCACGGCACGGGGCGCAGAACGCCGACGAGAACTGCACCAGGGTGGCCCGCTCACCGGCCACGTCCTCGGGTGCGGCGCTGGCGACCCACTGCCAGGCCGAGTCCGGGACCTGGTCGTCGGAGGTGGTGGCCGCGTCGTCGGCGTGCCGGATCCGGTGGGTGCCGCGGAAGCGTCCGTCGGTGGCGGCGCGGTAGCCGCCGATGCCGAGGGCGACAGCGACGGCGACGGCCAGGACCCAGAGGCCGGCGGTCACAGCCGGGCGCGCACGTGCAGCCCGACGTCGGGGTCGACGATGACCTCCTGGGTCGCGGGCATGCCGTCCGCGGTCAGGGTGGCGTCGACGGCGACGTTGCGCTTGACCATCGCCAGGGCGATCGGCCCCAGCTCGTGGTGCCGCGCCGACGAGCCGACGAACCCGACGGTCTTGTCGTCCAGCATCAGGTCGGTGCCGAGCTCGGGGAGCCGGTTCTCCGAGCCGTCGAGGTGGAGCAGGGTCAGCCGGCGCGGTGGGCGGCCGAGCGTGTGCACGCGTGCGACCGTCTCCTGCCCGCGGTAGCAGCCCTTGTCGAGGTGCACCGCCGAACCGATCCACCCTGCCTCGTTGGGGATCGTCCGCGCGTCGGTGTCGAGGCCCAGCCGAGGCTCACCGCGCGCGATCCGCAGGGCCTCGAAGGCCCAGATCCCGGCCGGTGGACCGGCCGCGTCGGCGTACGCCGTGAGCCGCTCGCGCGGGACCAGCTCGTAGCCGGCGTAGGCGCCCTCGGGGGCGTCGCCGCCGTCCAGCCTGGCCGGGCGCCAGGTCACCGCGACCTCGCCGGTGAGGTCGGTGATCTCGGCCCGCATCATGAACTTCATCCGCTCCAGGAACTCCACCAGGGCGGCGCCGCGGCCGGGCTCGGTGTGGGCGGTGAACGCCTCGCCGTCGTCGCTGCCGAAGAACGCATGCTCGACGTGGCCCTGCGGGCTCAGGATGAGGACGCCGGTCGCCACGCCCGGCTTCAGCTCGGTGAGGTGCTGGGTGGTCAGCGAGTGGAGCCAGGTGAGCCGGTCCGGGCCGGCGATCCGCAGCACGTCGCGGTGGGAGAGGTCGACGAAACCGTCGCCCTCCACGAGAGCGCGCTGCTCGGTGTTGAAGGACCCGTAGTGGGCAGCCACGTCGGCGTCGATGCCGTTGGCGGCCACCGCTCCGGGCAGGTCCAGCAGGGGGCTCTTCATGTCACTCCTCGTCGCTCCTCGGCTCGTGTTCGCTCTGCTCGCACGTCGTGCAGCGCCCGAAGATCGTGAGGTGGCCGACGTCGGCCTCGAAGGCGAAGTCGGCGCTCAGTCGGTCGAGCAGCGGAGCGGCCACTACTGGTTCAACGGAAACCACCCGCCGACAATTCCGGCACACGAGGTGGAAGTGCTCGTGGCCGGTCACCGAGTGGTAGGTCGGCGCCCGGTCGCTCAGGTGGGCGTGCCGGACCAGGCCGAGCTCCTCGAGGACCTCCAGGGTGCGGTAGATCGTGGAGGCGTTGACCGCGGACGAGTGCCGCCGGACCTCGGCCAGCACCTCGTCGGGAGTGGCGTGACCGAGCGTGTTGACCGCTTCCAGGATCAGCTCGCGCTGCGGTGTCAGCCGATAGCCCCGGTCGCGCAACCGCGTGCGCCAGTCGGTGTCGGTCGAGCCGGTGGCGTCGCTCATGCTCGTCGCAGCCGCGCCCAGAGGTGAGGTTGCAGGGCCTGGCCCATGGCGGCCATGTCGTAGGCATAGAGGAGATCGCCCTCGACGTTGCCGTAGAGCCGGGTGCCGCCGACGTACTCCTTGGCGGTCTCGGTGCGGACCACCGCATCCGTGGTCAGCTCGAGCTTGCCGCCCTCCGCGGTGCCGTACCAGAGGTCCACGAAGCCGGTGTTGTGGCTCAGCAGCAGCTCCACCTTGCCGCCCTCCAGGCAGCGCAGGAAGCCGGTCTCGAGCGCGGCGTCGCGCACCTTCTCGCCCGCCTCGTCGACGATCCAGGCGCGGGAGAAGTAGTGGAGGAACGGTCGCCCGTCGTGGGTGAAGATCAGCTCCTGCCCGAACTGGAACTTGTCGATGGTCGGGTAGTCACCGTGCCCGTTGCCCTGCCACGTGCCGAGCAGCCACGCGACCGGGCCGCAGTTGGGGTGCAGGTTGTCGGGAATCTCGAAGGGCACGTCTCCACTCTAGGGCGTGGCTCCCTGGTGCCGGTCGTCGCGAGCGGCGTCCAGCGCGGGCGCTGGCAAGGCGCCGGCGCGAAGGCAGGTTGGGCATCTTTCGAGCGTCGGCAACGGCCACCAGCGTGCGTGATGGGCGGCGCGCAGCAGGCCATGACCAAGGAGCCGCACCCTAGGGTGAGGGGCATGGCCCGATCACTTGCCGTCAAGGTCACCTGCGGCGCCGAAGACGCCGAGCGTTGCAACCAGGCGTTCACGGTGGCCGCGTCCGCCGTCGCCTCCGGCACGGACGTCTCCCTCTGGCTGACCGGTGAGGCCGCCTGGTTCGGCGTACCCGGACGCGCGGAGGCCTTCGACCTGCCCCTTGCCACTCCCCTGGCCGACCTGCTGGCCGCCGTCCTGGCGGGCGGCCGGGTCACCGTGTGCACCCAGTGCGCGGCGCGGCGCGAGATCACCGAGGCCGACGTGATCTCCGGGATCCGCATCGCCGGCGCCGCCGTCTTCGCCGAGGAGATCCTGCGCTCGGATGTGCAGGCGCTCGTGTACTGACCCTAGGCTTTTCGCGATGCTCTCCATCACGAAGAAGCTCCTGCCCATTGCCTCGCTCGGACTCGGACTCTCGCTGCTCGTCGGCTGCGGCGACGACGGCGACGACCCCGCCGCGGTTCAGACCGCGCCGAACGGCGACGTGTTCAACGAAGCGGACGTGGAGTTCGCGACCGAGATGATCCCCCATCACGCCGAGGCCCTCGAGATGGTCGACCAGACCGTGGGCCGCGACCTGTCGCCCGACGTCCAGGCCCTGGCTGCGCAGATCCGCGAGGCCCAGGCTCCCGAGGTCGAGGAGATGACCGACTGGCTCACAGCCTGGGAGGAACCGGTGCCGGAGACCTCGTTGGACCACGCCAACGCCGAGGGTCACGGACACGACGAGGGCGGCGCGGACGAGATGGACGAGCTGGAGGCGGCGTCCGACGCCGAGTTCGAGCCGCTCTTCCTGGAGATGATGATCGAGCACCACCAGGGTGCGGTCGAGATGGCCGAGACCGAGCAGTCCGACGGCGAGTACGCCGACGCCATCGCGCTCGCCGAGGCGATCGAGAAGTCGCAGACCTCCGAGATCGAGACGATGGAGCAGCTGCTCGGGTCCTGAGCACGCGCGCCTGTAACTCAGTGTTGAGCTGTCCACGGCAGTGTTCTACGACCGTGGTGGTGGTCTGAACACTGAGTTACAAAGCGCGCCGCTCGCCTCAGCCGCCGAGCGGCTTGAACCCCCGCAACCGCAGGCTGTTGCTCACCACGAAGACCGACGAGAATGCCATGGCCGCGCCGGCGAGCATCGGGTTCAGCAGTCCTGCGGCCGCCAGCGGGATCGCCGCGACGTTGTAGCCGAACGCCCAGAACAGGTTGCCCTTGATGGTGGTCAGGGTGCGCCGGGAGAGGCGGATCGCGTCGGCGGCGATGCGGAGGTCACCCCGGACCAGGGTCAGGTCGCCGGCCTCGATGGCGACGTCGGTGCCGGTGCCCATGGCGAGACCGAGGTCGGCCTGGGCCAGGGCAGCGGCATCGTTGACGCCGTCGCCGACCATCGCGACGACCCTGCCCTCGTCCTGCAGCCGCTTGACCACGTCGACCTTGTCGGCCGGCAGTACGTCGGCGTACACCGCGTCGCGGTCGATGCCGACCTGCTCGGCCACCGATCGGGCGACGTTCTCGTTGTCGCCGGTCAGCAGCACCGGGCGCAGGCCGAGGCCGCGCAGCCGGACGATCGCCTCGGCCGAGGTGGGCTTGATCGCGTCGGCGACCACGACGATCCCGCGGGCGACGCCGTCCCAGCCGACGGCGACGGCGGTGCCGCCCGTTGCCTGGGCGTCGGCCAGTGCCCGCTCCAGCTCGGCGGGCAGGTGCTGGGACCACTCCGCGAGCAGCCTGGGGCGGCCCACCAGGACCGCATGGGTGCCCGCCGGGCCGGCCACGACGCCTTGCACGCCGAGCCCCTCGAGGTTGGCGAAGTCCTGTACGGCGGGCAGCGCACCGACCCGGCTCCGGGCCGCGTCGGCGATGGCCCTGGCAATGGGGTGCTCGGACGCATCCTCGAGCGCGCCGGCCAGGCGGAGCACGTCGTCGGCGTCCTCACCCTGGGCCGCGACCACGTCGACCAGGGTCATCTGCCCGGTGGTCACGGTGCCGGTCTTGTCGAGCACCACGGTGTCGACCCGGCGGGTCGACTCGAGCACCTCGGGTCCCTTGATCAGGATGCCGAGCTGAGCACCGCGGCCGGTGCCGACCATGAGGGCGGTCGGCGTCGCGAGCCCGAGCGCGCAGGGGCAGGCGATGATCAGTACGGCGACGGCCGCGGTGAACGCCGCCGAGAGCCCGTCTCCGGTGCCGATCCAGAACCCGAGCGTGCCGACCGCGAGTGCGATCACGATCGGGACGAAGAAGCCCGAGATCCGGTCGGCCAGGCGCTGCACCTGGGCCTTGCCGTTCTGTGCGTCCTCGACCAGCCGGGCCATCTGGGCGAGCTGGGTGTCGCTGCCGACGCGAGTGGCACGGACCACGAGGCGTCCGCCGGCGTTGACGGTAGCGCCGACGACCGCGTCGCCGGGTCCGACCTCGACCGGCACGGACTCACCCGTGAGCATGGACGCGTCGACAGCGGAGGACCCTTCCTCGATGACCCCGTCGGTGGCGATCTTCTCCCCGGGACGCACCACGAACCTGGTGCCCTCGGTGAGCTGCTCCGTGGGGATGCGGGCCTCGACCGGCCCGTCGGGACCGTCGCGGAGCACCGCCACCTCCTTGGCACCGAGCTCGAGCAGTGCCCGCAGCGCGGCCCCGGCGCGGCGCTTGGACCGCGCCTCGAAGTAGCGGCCGGCCAGGATGAACATCGTGACCCCCGACGCGGCCTCGAGGTAGATGTTGCCCGCACCGTCGGTGCGCTCCACGGTGAGCTCGAAGGGATGGGTCATGCCGGGCGTGCCGGCGGTCCCCCAGAACAGCGCGTAGACCGACCACCCGAGCGCGGCCAGGGTGCCCAGCGAGATGAGCGTGTCCATCGTGGAGGTGCCGTGACGCAGGTTGGTCCAGGCGGCGCGGTGGAAGGGCCACGCACCCCAGACCACGACCGGCGCGGCGAGGGTGAGCGACAGCCACTGCCAGTTGGTGACCTGGAACGCCGGAACCATCGCCATCGCGATCACCGGCACGGTCAGGGCGACCGTGACCAGCAGTCGCTGCCGCAGCGACCGCGTCGGGTCGTCGTCCACGGTGGCCGCGTCCGGCCCGGCGCTCGGGAGGCTGGCGCCGTAGCCGGCCTGCTCCACCGTGGAGACCAGGTCCTCGGGCGCGAGCGTGTCCGGGAAGCTCACCTTGGCCTTCTCGGTGGCGTAGTTGACGGTCGCCACGACCCCCTCGAGCTTGTTGAGCTTGCGCTCGATGCGGTTTGCGCAGGAGGCGCAGGTCATGCCGCTGATCTCCAGCTCGACGTCACTCATCGTCTTCTCCAGGTCGCGTCGTAGGTCAGTGGCCATGGCCGTCGCCAGTGCCGGCATCGGTGCCGTCGTCGTGCTCGGGCACCGCAGCCGCCGGCGCACCGGCGCCGCCCGCGACGACGCTGAACGCCGCCGTCCGGACCACTCCCCGATGCTTGAAGTCCAGATAGAGGTGGTAGCCGCCGGGGCTGGGCACGGCCGCGTAGAACACCACGTCCGGCCCAGGATCGGTCGAGCCGTCGCCCGGCGTCCCGTCGGGGTGCACGTGCAAGTAGGCGAGGTCGCCCGCCCGCAGCGCAACGAGGTGGCCGTACGCCCCCAGGTAGGGCTGCAGGTCCGTGACCGGCTTGCCGTCCCGCGAGACCGACAGCGTCAGCTCCGCGTCGGCACCTGCGGTCAGGTCGCCCTCGAGGGTCACCGTGTAGCCGTCCACGTTCGCGGTCCGCGACTCGGTCGGCGGCGTCGCGGGCCGGTAGTCCCCGACGACCGCGAGATCGGCACCGAGCGTGAGCGGGTCCGCGCCGGTCGCCTTGAAGTCGGCGAAGACGCGCCACTCGCCCGGCGTCAGGTCGAGGTCGGTCGTCCAGGTGCCGTCCGCGTCGAGCACCGGGTGGACGTGCTGGAACCCTGTGAAGTCGCGGCGTACGGCGATCAGGTGCAGCCGCTTCTCGTGCTGGACGTCGTACTCCGTCACCGGCTGTCCGTCCGGCCCGACGATCGTGAACGCGACGCCGACATCGCTGCCGGGCTCGGTCCGCTCCTCGGCGAGGTCCAGTGTGTAGCCGTTCTGCGAGATCATGAGCCCTCCTGGGATGTCGGATGCCGGGGTGGCCGGTTCGCGTTGGTGTCCGTCGTCGTGTCCGGTCTCGTCGCCGGCGTCGCCCTCGTCGTGGGCGGCCTCGTGCGTCGGCGGCGGCTCGGAGACCGAGCCGACCGCGTTGCCGATGCCGAGCGCGACTGCGAAGGCCGCCATGAGCCCGGCCCCGAAGCCGATGACCTTGGTCGCGGTGCTCATGCGAGCTGGTAGCCGGCCTCTTCGACGGCGGCCTGCACGGCTGCGGCGTCGACCGGCTGGTCACTGGTCACGGTGAGAGCGCCTGTCTCCAAGACGACCTGCACGTCGCTCACGCCGGGGATTTCCTGAACCTCCTCGGTCACCGAGGCCACGCAATGGCCGCAGGTCATACCGGTGACGGTGTAGGTGTTCACGCTCATGTCGGTTCCTCTCGGATGATGGGTCGGGTTCAGGACCGGACGAGCCGGCCGATCGCGTCGGAGGCTTCCTTGATCTTGTGCTCGGCCTCGGGGCCCCCGGCCTTGGCCGCGTCGACGACGCAGTGGCTGAGGTGCTCATCGAGCAGACCGAGCGCGACCGACTGCAGCGCCTTCGTCATCGCGGAGACCTGGGTCAGGATGTCGATGCAGTACTTCTCCTCCTCGACCATCCGCTGCAGGCCACGGGCCTGCCCCTCGATCCGACGCAGCCGCCGAAGGTAGGCGTCCTTGTCGTGGATGTAGCCGTGCTGGTGCCCGGCGGGCGCCGCTGTGTCGCTCATGTCTCTGCCTCTCTCGCATGGGTAGTTCGTCAGCTCTGACGGTATACCCCCCGGTCGTATCTGTGCTACGTTCCGGTTGTTGCGGAATACTATACCCCCCCATGGTACTTCGCAACCGGTGCAGCTCGAGACCCGCTCGAGCTCAGGTTTCAGGAGGATTCAGATGTCGAAGACAGCCGCACCGGCGGACTCGCGCCGCTGGCTCGGGCTGACGGTGATCGCCGCAGCCCAGTTCATGGTCATCATGGACACCTCGATCATCGGGGTGGCCCTGCCGAAGATGCAGGCCGATCTCGGCTTCTCGCCCGAGAACCTCTCGTGGGTCTTCAACGCCTATGTCATCGCCCTGGGCGGCTTGCTGCTGCTCGGAGGGAAGCTCTCCGACGTGCTCGGCGCGCGCCGGGTGTTCAGCGCCGGCTGGGTGGTCCTGGTCGCCGGGTCCCTGGCGGCCGGGCTGGCCGGCAACGTCGGCGTCGAGCTGGCCGGTCGGGCCCTGCAGGGCGTCGGCTCGGCGTTGATCGCGCCGTCGGCCCTCACCTTGCTGTTCATGCTCTTCGGCGCCAACCCGAAGGAGCTCACCAAGGCGTTGGCGCTCTACGGCGCCGCGGCCCCCGCCGGTGGCACCGCCGGCGTCTTCCTCGGTGGCGTGATCACGGAGTACGTCGACTGGGCTTGGGTGTTCTACATCAACATCCCGATCGCGCTGGTGATCCTGGCCCTGGTGCCTGGCGTCATGCCCGCAGGCTCCGGCACGGGCTCCCGGGTCGACCTGCTCGGCGCGGTCACCGTCACCGGCGGACTGGCCGCTGCGGTGTACGCCGTCGTCCAGGCACCCGAGGTCGGCTGGGGCGCTGCCCGGACCTGGGTCGTCCTCGCCGCTGCCGCCGCGCTTCTGGGCCTCTTCTTCGCGCTGCAGGCCAGGGGCCGCGACCCCTTGCTGCGGCTGGGCATCTTCCGCGCACCCAACCTCGCTGCCGCCAACCTGGCCCAGGTGCTCCTCGGGGCCGCGTGGATCCCCATGTGGTTCTTCCTCAACCTCTATCTCCAGCAGGTCCTCGGCTACTCCGCGTTCCCCTCGGGCGCGGCGCTCCTGCCGATGACCGGCCTGATCATGGTCGGCATGATCGTCGTCGCCCCGCGCGCGATTGCGGCCTTCGGCCCGAAGCGCGTCACCGTGGCCGGGCTGCTGCTCCTCGCGGCCGGTCTGGTGTGGCTGTCGCAGGTCGACGACGACGGCTCGTTCGTCATCGACGTACTGCCGGCCTCCCTGGTCGCCGCCGCCGGCATGTCGCTGGCGTTCATCCCGACCCTGGGCACCGCCATCTCCTCGGCCCGGCCGGAGGAAGGCGGCCTGGCCTCTGGCATCGTGAACACCAGCTACCAGGTCGGGTCCGCACTCGGCCTGGCGGTGATGACCGCGGTCGCGGCCGCCAACGGAGCCGATCGAATCGGCAACCCCGGCGCCCTGACCGACGGGTTCTCGGCCGCCTTCGTCGGCGCCGCCGCCGTGGCGGTGGTCGGTGCGGTGACGGCCGGACTCCTGCTGCGTACGCCGGCACCGGCGCCCGAGTCCGTCTCGCAGAGCGCCTGAGCCTAATGTTCGACTACCGAAAGGACACGTCATGAAAGCGCGCAACACCATGGCGGCGAGCGCCACCCTGCACTGCCTGACCGGGTGCGCGATCGGCGAGGTCGCGGGCCTCATGATCGGCACCGCCGCCGGGCTGTCCACTGGCGTCACGATCGCGCTCGCCGTGGCCTTGGCCTTCCTCTTCGGCTACGCGCTCTCCACGCTGCCGCTCATCTCGGCGGGGCTCGGGTTCTTCGCCGCACTGAGCGTCGTCTTCGCCGCGGACACCCTGTCGATCCTGACCATGGAGATCACCGACAACGTGGTGATGGCCGTGATCCCCGGCGCGATGGATGCCGGCTTGGTCAACCCGGTCTTCTGGATCGGCATGATGATCGCCCTCACCGCGGCGTTCATCGCGGCGTTCCCGGTCAACCGCTACCTGATCGACAAGGGGAAGGGCCACGCGCTGACCCACGAGTACGCGCACGCCGGCGCGCACGGCGAGGCTCACGGCGAGGGACACGACGAGGGACACGGCGAGGCGCACGGCAGCACCCACGACGAGGGGTACCAGCGCCAGCGGAAGGTTCCCGTCCCGAGCACGGCGGCCCTGGCCGCCGCGGTCATCGGCTTCCTGCTGGGCGGCTTCGTGGTCTCCGTCGCGGACGAGCTCGCCGACGACGAGCCGGCCCCGCCGAGCCACGGCGCCGGCCTGACCACGCGCTAGGACGCGGACGACGCCGGCACCGATGGCACCGGCTGACCCGGCGGCGTGAAGGCCGCCAGCAGGATCGCCGAGATCGCGGTGGCGGCGTCGTCCGGGTCGAGGCGCCCGGCGTTGATCTCGTCGGCGGCACCGTGCATGATGTTCTGCGCGGTGCCGACCAGCCACGACGTCGGCAGGTCGGTCCGGAAGACACCCTCCGCCCGTCCCCGGTCGACCAGGCCCTCGACCCGAGCGGCGGGCCCGGCGTGCAGCTCGCGGATCCGCCCTGGCGGCAGCGCGGCCTGCGCGGCGACCAGGAGCGAGCGGAACTCGTTGACGAGCAGCCAGCTCGAGCCGACCAACCGGTCCAGCGCCCCGCGGGGATCGCCGCTGAGGTCGACCGCCTCGAGGGTCTGGTTGCCCTCTTCGATCGCGCGGGTGAGCACCGCATCGACCAGCTCGGCCCGCGACGGGAAGTGCCCGTAGAGAGTGACCCGGCCGACGCCGGCGGTCTGGGCGATCTCGGCGACGCTCGCATCCGCGTTGCGGCTGAGGCACCTCAGGGCTGCGTCCAGGATCGCGGTGACGTTGCGGCGCGCGTCCGCCCGTTGGGCCGGCTGCCGCGTCCCGCTCTTCGCCACCACTGGTTCTCCTTCTTCGATTTCCTCTTGTCGAACACCAGTGTACGAGTTATGGTCGCGGTCTAACTCGTACACCGATGTTCGATTTAACGGAAGAAGGCGCCGAGATGTCCGTCCCCCACCCAGAGATCATCGAGCCGGCAACAGCCGACCCCCGCCGGTGGCGCATGCTCGCCATGCTCGGGGCCGGCCAGCTCATGCTCATCCTCGACATCACCGTCGTCACCATCGCGCTGCCGCGGATCGGTGCCGACCTGGATCTCGACCGCGCCACGCTGACCTGGGTGGTGAGCGCCTACACGCTGATGTTCGGCGGACTGATGCTGCTCGGAGGCCGCGCGGCAGATTTGTTCGGCCCCCGCCGCCTCGTCCTCAGCGGGCTGCTGGTCTTCACCGCCGCCTCCCTCGTCAGCGGACTCGCTGACAACGCGGAGATGCTGCTGGGTGGCCGCATCGCCCAAGGCGTGGGCGCCGCCCTGCTCTCGCCCGCCGCACTCTCCACCGTGGTCATGGCGTTCGAGGGCGAGGAGCGCAACAAGGCGCTCGGCATCTGGTCGGCCCTCGGCGGCGGCGGCGCGGCCCTCGGCGTACTGCTGGGTGGGCTGCTGACAGCCGGGCCCGGCTGGCAGTGGGTCTTCTACATCAACGTCCCCATCGGCGTCGTGCTCCTGCTCGCCCTCGCCAGGCTGCTGCCCGTGCTGCCGCCCAGGGCGGATCGGCCACGTCTCGATGTGGCGGGAGCGCTGCTGGTCACCGCCGGCACCGGCACCGCGATCTATGCGCTGATCAACGCCGGCGACCGCGGCTGGCTGACCGGCAGGACGCTCGCACCCCTGGCCGGGGCCGCCGTCCTGTACGCCGCCTTCGCGCTCTGGCAGCGGACCACCCGGTCGCCGCTGATGGACCTCAACATCCTGACCCGACGCCCCGTCGCGATCGGCACGTTCCTGATCCTGGTCGCCACGGCCCTGATGATCGCGATCTTCTTCCTGGGCTCGTTCTACCTGCAGCACCGACAGGGCTACGGCGCCCTCCGCACCGGGCTGCTGTTTCTCCCTGTCGCCCTCGTCACCATGGCCGGCGCCCACTCGGCAGGGACGGTCATCGGCAGGATCGGTGCCCGGCGGCTGGCCGTCGTGGCCCTGGGAGTCGCCGCCGTGGGCGTCGTCGTGCCTGCTCTGTGGGACGGGTCCCTCGCGATGGTCGTCGGCATGTGCGTCGGCGCTGCCGGCATCGGCGCGACATTCGTGGTGGCGTCCGCGACGGCTCTTGGACAGGTCGCCCCGCATGAGGCGGGTCTGGCCTCCGGGATCGTGAGCACGTTCCACGAGTTCGGGGCGGCGCTCGGCGCGGCGGTGGTCTCCAGCATCGCGGCGGCCAGCCTTGTCGGGACCGGCGACCGCGGCTTCGAGAATGCGTTCGTCTTCGCGGCCATCACCGCCGCCGCGGCCGGTGCGGTGTCCGCCCTCGTGATCCCGGCCGGGAAGTCACCCGCCGTGCACATGCACCACTGAGCGATTGCGTGCGCACGCACGCTGTTGCTAGCGTCCAGAGATGACGACGGACGATCGGATCGCCGCGTGGGCCGCTCTTTTGCGGACCCACGCCGCGGTCCTGCCCAAGCTGGAACGGGCGCTGTCCCCGACGGGCCTCCCCCTGACCTGGTACGACGTCCTGCTGGTCGTCAACGCCGCCCCCGACCGGCGGCTGCGGATGAGCGAGCTCGGCCGGCAGGCAGTGGTCAGCCGCGAGCGGGTCAGCCGGGTCGTGACCGAGCTCGAGCAGCACGGCCTGATCGAGCGCCAGCCCAACCCGGACGACAAGCGGTCGTCGTATGCCGCTATCACGTCGGAGGGCCGGCGGCGGCTCCGCTCCGCGGCGCCGACCTACCTGGCGGCCGTGGAGCAGCACTTCCTCTCGCATCTCACCGACGGTGAGATCCGGACCCTGGCCAAGGCCCTGGGCAAGCTCGTCGCGGCGGAGGAACCCGGCGTCTGAGCCACGCCGGTGTTGACAAGAACTCTTGCTTCGCGACAGTATGTGCGTGCGCACGCACTTTCATACCGATCAGGAGACAGAGATGACCACGACCGACCACGCCAGCCCGACGCGCACGATCACCGGCAACGTCCTGCCCGCCGCCGGCGTCTGGGACATCGACCCCGGCCACACCGACCTCGCCTTCATCGGCCGTCACTTCATGGTGACCAAGGTGCGGGGACGGTTCACCGGCGTCACGGGCGCCGTCACCATCGCTCCCGACCTCAACGACTCGACCGTCGAGGTGACGATCGACATGGCCTCGGTGGCGTCCGGCAGCAAGGCCCGCGACGAGCACATCCGCTCGGCAGAGCTCTTCGACGTGGCCCGCTACCCCACCGCCACGTTCAGGAGCGTCTCCGTCGACTGGCGCGACACCCGCGGCACGGTCACCGGTGACCTGAGCATCCACGGCGTCACCCGCCGGGTCCCCCTGGAGGTCTCCTTCGAGGGCTACGTCCGCGACCCGTGGGGCGGCGACCGTGGCATCTTCTCGGCTCGCACCACGGTCAACCGCGAGGACTTCGACATCACCTGGAACGTGGCCCTCGAAGCCGGCGGCCTCCTGGTCTCGAAGGAGATCCAGATCGAGATCGACCTCGAGACCGTCCTGCGGGCCGCCTGAAGGCTCGCGCAGCGGGACCGGAGGCGCCGTCATGACTATTCTCGGGAAGGATGACGACCGCCGTACCGCCGCCCCCACCCGACGACGCCGCCGACGAACCCGCCGACGACGACCGGGGCGACACCCAGGTCGCGGCCGCACGCGCTGTCGCCGCGGACGCCGCCCGTCTGGCCGCCGAGGTCAGGGCGCACGAGGAGCACCTGGCCCGGCTGCGGGCTGAGGCGCGAGCCCACGCCGCCGACGGCGCCCGGCTGGCGGCCGAAGCGCGGGTGCGCGAGCTCGAGGCCCGGTTGGCCGCTGTCGCCGAGGAGCTGGCGGCCGAGGAGGAGGACGACGGGAGTCGGCCGGTCGACCCGAACACGCTCTCGCTGTTTGACGACCCGCAGCCGGTCGCCGCACCCAGCCTCGCCCCCGACGGCAGCGATCCCGGCGTACTCCCGATGGCGCTGATCGGCACCGCGGTCGTGGCCGGAATGGCCGCGATCCTCGCCTTCGTCAACGGCCGGGCGGGGTTCGGCATCTTCATGCTCGGCATCACGGTCCTGCTCCTGTGGTTCGCGAGCGCGACCTGGGTGACGCCGATCGAGGTCAGCGTCGACCGCGGCATCGTCTACGTCGACGAAGGCAGCTCCAAGCACCGCTTCGACCTGCGCAACGAACGTACCAAGGTCGAGATCTCGGGCCAGCCCGGTGAGAGCGACTGGGAGGTGCGCTTCGTCCGCCGCGGCCTGGACCCGTTCGTGATCCGCGACGGGATGGTCGACGCCCGGGCCTTCGTCGGCCAGCTCCGGGAGTGGCGACCCGAGCTCTGACCGCCGAAGCGTGGGGTCCGGGGCGATGGGTTGTGTGCGCGACAACGCCCCATGGACCGGGCTCGGGCACCCGACCCGCTCACCGGGCAGTCGCGCGATCCCGTGCTACGACCAGCCACGCACGCATCGCGCAGAAGAGCCCAGCTCGGGGCGAGACTGACGCACTTCAGGCCTCTAGTGGAGGGCACCCCTCAGCCGGGCAGCGATCTCGGCGTTGGCGGCGCGGGAGCGGCTGCCCGCGACCAGGATGTTGAAGAAGCCATGGATCTGCTCGGGGAACCGCTTCAGCTCGACGGTGGCCCCGGCCTCGACCATCTTCCGTGCGTACGCCTCACCCTCGTCGCGGAGCGGGTCGAATCCCGCCGTGACGAGGAGGGCCGGCGCCAGCCCGGCAGGCAGGTCCGCGTGCAGCGGTGAGACCCGAGGGTCCCGGAGGTCCATCCCGGGAGGGAGGTAGCCCTCGTTGGCCACCTGGATGAACCGCTTCGTCAGGTAGAACCCCTCGCCGAACAGCTCGAGGCTGCGCGTGTCTCGGGCGCAGTCGGTGGTGGGATAGACCAGCAGCTGGAAGGCCAGCGGCCACCCCCGGCGCGCCGCTTCGATCGAGGTGACCGCCGCCAGGTTGGCACCGGCCGAGTCGCCGCCGACGGCGAGCCGGGTCGGGTCGGCGCCGAGCGAGGCGGCGTTGTCGACGGTCCACTCGTACGCCGCCAGCACGTCGTCGTACGGTGCCGGGAACGGGTGCTCCGGACCGAGCCGGTAGTCGACGGCCAGCACCCGCGCTCCGGAGCGTTCGGCCTGGAAGCGGCAGGCGGCGTCATGGGAGTCGAGATCGCCGTAGACGAACCCTCCTCCGTGGAAGAAGACCATCAGGCCGCGGCCGGGGTCGGTCGGCGTGTAGAGGCGGGCCGGACGCCCGGCCACCTCGAGGTCCCGGACGGCGCCGATCGGCTGCGTCGGACTGGTCACCCTCGTCTGGTGCAGCACCAGCTCACGGGCCTCGTCGATCGGCAGGGTCTCGGCTCCGGGCATCCGGCTCAGGCGCTGCATCCGTAGCACCAGCTGCGTGTCGACGGCAAGGGTCTGCCCGTCGAGCACCACCGGTCGGCCTGCCAACACCCGCTGCAGCGGCTCCGGCAGGCCCATCGCGGCCCGCAGGAGCGCGGCCTCGATCGTCTCGCCCACGCTCACGGGGCGCCAACCTATCGGCCGTCACCCGGCGTTCACCCTCCGGTGCCAGACTCTGGGCATGTCCCTCGAGATTGTCCCCGAACCCGTCGACCTGGCCGACGACGAGCGGGTCCCGGACGAGCCGTACGACGTCGAGGTGCCCTATGAGCCCGACCCGGAGGCGGTGGCGGCGCTCGCTCAGCACGCGGACCGGTTCCTCGATCGGGAGCTGTCGTGGCTGCGCTTCAACCAACGCGTGCTGGAGCTGGCCGAGGACCAGAGCCTGCCGCTGCTCGAGCGGGTGCGCTACCTGGCGATCTTCACCAGCAACCTCGACGAGTTCTTCATGGTCCGGGTAGCCGGACTCAAGCGCCGGATCGCCGCCGGGCTGGCCGTGCGGGCCGCGTCCGGCCTGATGCCGTTGGAGGTGCTGGAGCAGATCTGGACCCGCAGCCGGGAGCTGAGCGAGCGGCATGCCCGGCTGTTCCGCGAAGAGATCGTGCCGGAGCTGCGCGAGCACGAGATCGAGCTGGTCCGCTGGGACGACCTCGAACGCGAGGAGCAGAAGCAGACCAAGCGCTTCTTCCGCGACCGGGTCTTCCCCGTGCTGACCCCGCTGGCCGTCGACCCCGCCCACCCGTTCCCCTACATCTCGGGTCTCTCCCTCAACCTGGCCGTCCTGGTGCGCAACCCGAAGACCGGCAAGGAGCACTTCGCCCGGGTGAAGGTCCCGCCGATCTTCGAACGCTTCGTTGCCCTGGGAAACGCCAGGTTCGTGCCACTCGAGGACGTCATCGGCGCCCACCTCAAGCGGCTGTTCCCGGGCATGGACGTGCTCGAGGCGCACACGTTCCGGGTCACCCGCAACGAGGACGTCGAGGTCGAGGAGGATGACGCCGAGAACCTCCTGGCGGCCCTCGAGAAGGAGCTGTTGCGGCGTCGGTTCGGGCCGCCCGTGCGGCTCGAGGTCGAGGAGTCGATGCCGCACTCCGTGCTCGAGCTGTTGGTCTCCGAGCTCGGGGTGTCCGAGGACGAGGTGTTCCGGCTGCCGGGCCCGCTCGATCTCCGCGGCCTGCACGGCATCGCCGACCTGGGCCGGGAGGGCCTGAAGTACCCCGCGTTCGTGCCGACCACCCACGTCCGGCTCGCCGAGGTCGAGTCGGCGGCGCCGGTCGACGTGTTCAAGGCGACCAAGCGCCACGACGTGCTGCTGCACCACCCCTATGACTCGTTCGCCACCAGCGTGCAGCGGTTCATCGAGCAGGCGGCCGCCGACCCGCACGTTCTCGCGATCAAGCAGACGCTCTACCGCACGTCGGGCGACTCGCCCGTCATCGACGCACTGGTCGACGCGGCCGAGGCCGGCAAGCAGGTGCTCGTGATCGTCGAGATCAAGGCCCGCTTCGACGAGCAGGCGAACATCCGCTGGGCGCGCAAGCTGGAGCAGGCCGGCTGCCACGTCGTCTACGGCCTGGTCGGCCTGAAGACGCACTGCAAGCTGGCCATGGTGGTGCGCGACGAGCCCGAGGGCATCCGCCGCTACACCCACATCGGCACTGGCAACTACAACTCCAAGACCGCGCGGATGTACGAGGACGTCGGGATGATCACGACCGACGAGCGCATCGGCGAGGACGTCGCCCACCTGTTCAACAACCTCAGCGGCTGGTCGCGCAACGCCAAGTACTCCGAGCTCCTCGTCGCCCCCGACTCGGTGCGCACCGGCCTGGTGGACCAGATCTACGCGGAGATCCGGCACCATCAGGCGGGTTCGTCCGCCCGGATCCGGATCAAGGCCAACTCGATCGTCGACGAGGCTGTCATCGACGCTCTCTACCTCGCCTCCCAGGCGGGCGTGCCGGTCGAGCTCCTGGTCCGCGGCATCTGCGCGCTGCGGCCAGGCGTGCCGGGCCTGTCGGAGAACATCAGTGTGCGGTCGGTGCTCGGCCGCTTCCTCGAGCACAGCCGCATCTTCTGGTTCGAGAACGCCGGCGACCCGGTCGCGTGGCTCGGCTCCGCCGACCTGATGCACCGCAACCTGGACCGGCGTGTGGAGGTGCTCGTCCGGCTCCCCACCGAGGAGAGCGTCGCCTCGATCCGGGCGCTGCTCGATCTCGCCTTCGACCCCGACACCAACGCCTGGGAGCTCCAGGCCGACGGCTGCTGGAAGCGCAACGCGGGCGGCGTACACCTGCAGGAGGCCTTGATCGAGAGCCAGCGGAAGCGTCGCTAGGGGCGGGCCTGGTCGAGTCGGGCCGCCCTGACTTGCGCCCCGGCGCAGGGCACCCCCTAGCATGACTGACGTTCACCTCCGCCTGACCAGGAGTTTTCCGTGGCTTTACGCTTCCGCCCGGTCGACGGGACGTTTTATGACCTCTTCACAGAGGCGGCACAGCATCTCGTGACCGGGGCCGAGCTCCTGGCGGAGATGCTGGCGGATTCTTCCGACAAGGAGGACGTAGCGCGGCGGATGCGGGCCGCCGAGCACGCGGCCGACGAGACGACCCACAACCTCATCAAGAAGGTCAACAGCACCTTCATCACGCCGTTCGACCGCGAGGACATCTACTCGCTGGGCTCCGGCCTCGACGACGTGATGGACATGATGGACGAGGCCGTCGACCTGATCCTGCTCTACGAGGTGAAGGTGCTGCCCCCCGAGCTGGCCGGCCAGGTCGACGTGCTCCAGCGGTGCGCCGAGCTCACCGCCGAGGCCATGCCCAACCTGCGCTCGATGAAGTCGCTCGAGGAGTACTGGATCGAGATCAACCGGCTCGAGAACGACGGCGACAAGAACCATCGCCGGATCCTCGCCAAGCTGTTCTCCGGTGAGTTCAAGACCATCGAGGTGCAGAAGCTCAAGGACGTCGAGGAGTCGCTCGAGGGGGCGATCGACGCCTTCGAGAAGGTCGCCAACATCGTGGAGCAGATCGCAGTCAAGGAGAGCTGACCCTTGGACCTCGCGATCATCATCGCGGTGGTCGTCGTGGCGTTGGTCTTTGACTACACCAACGGATTCCACGATGCCGCCAACGCCATCGCAACATCGGTCTCGACGCGCGCCCTGACCCCCCGGGTCGCACTGCTGATGGCCGCGGTCATGAACTTCGTCGGCGCCTTCCTGGGCCAGAAGGTCGCCCATACGGTGTCCGACACGATCGATCCCGGCACCGGCACCCATGCGCTGGTGATCGTGATGGCGGGACTGATCGGCGCGATCGTGTGGAACCTCACCACGTGGTACTTCGGCCTCCCGTCCAGCTCGTCGCACGCGCTGATCGGCGGGCTGGTCGGCGCTGCCGTGGCCGCGGGTACGACGGCGCACTGGGACGTCGTGCTCGAGAAGGTCGTGATCCCGATGATCCTCTCGCCGCTGGTGGCCTTCTCGCTCGCCTTCTTGGTGATGCTCACGATCATGTGGCTGTTCCGCATGATGAACCCCGGCAGGGCGAACCGGGGCTTCCGGCTCGCGCAGACGGTCTCCGCCGCCGCGATGGCCCTCGGACACGGCCTCCAGGACGCCCAGAAGACGATGGGCGTCATCTTCCTCGCGCTTCTGGCGGGGGGCCACGTCGGCGCGGACGACGACCTACCCCTGTGGGTGATCATCGCGGCCGCCGGCGCAATCTCGCTCGGCACCTACTCCGGCGGCTGGCGGATCATGCGCACCCTCGGTCGACGCATCATCCATCTCGACCCCCCACGCGGCTTCGCGGCTGAATCGGTGGCCGCCTCCGTGCTCTACAGCACGGCGTACGTCTTCGAGGCACCGATCTCGACCACCCACACGATCACGTCAGCTGTGATGGGCGTCGGCGCCACCAAGCGGGCCTCAGCAGTCCGGTGGGGTGTCGCCAGGTCGATCCTGACTGCGTGGGTGCTCACGGCCCCGATGGCCGCCCTGCTCGCGGGCATCGCCTACTGGGTGCTGCACTTCGCGATCGAAGTGATCTGAGCCCCAGGACGTCCTACCTAGTCCTGGGCGCGCCGACGCTCGAGCAGGACCGTGTCGCGCCAGACCCCGTCGAGCTGCGCGATCCGCGATCGTACGGCGAGGGTCTGGTAGCCCGCGGAGTGGTGCAGCGCGATCGACGCGCGGTTCTCGGGGAAGACCGAGGTCTGCAGCGTCCACAGCCCGCGGGCATCCGCCTCGTTGACTTGTCGGTGCAGGAGTGACTTGCCGACCCCGCGGCCGCGCGCCGACTCGGTCACGTAGACGCTCGACTCACCGACGCCCGCATAGGCGGCGCGGTTGCTGACCGGGCTGACCGCGCTCCAGCCGACCACGACCCCGTCGAGCTCGGCCACCCACCGATGGTCGGGCAGCCAGCGGTTCGACAGTGCCGCCGCCGACGGCACCCGGGTCTCGAAGGTGGCGTTGCGCGTCGCCAGGCCCTCGGCGTAGATGTCACGCACGATCGGCAGGTCGGCCTCGGTCATCGCCCGGGTCGCCACGTCGGCCGGGAGGTCCTCGGGGCAGCACGGGACCTGCGCCATCGTGCCCATCACCACGTCGGCGGCGTGCGGCAGGCCGGTGCAGCAGGCCGGGTTCACGGTCACGACCGACGACGTGCCGACCCTGTCGACCACGACGAAGCCGACCTCGGCGAGACGGCGTACGTGGTGGGAGCAGGTGGACTGGCTGATGCCCAGGGCGACGGCGAGGTCGCCGACCCGCAGCGAGCCGGTCGGCGAGGTGGCCACGGCATGGAGAAGGCGGACCCGCGTGGGGTCCGAGAGCGTGGCGAACCACTCGGAGTAGGTGTGCGCTGTCCCCTCGTCGAGCGCCGCGGGGCGTGCGGTCAGAACCGTCATGCGCCCATCGTATCCGATGATCGATGCCGGTCGATGGTTGACTTCATCGATTCCAGTCGATATGTTTCATCGACAGTCATCGATCAAGGAGAAGGTCCATGTCTCACCCCCTCGTCATCGTCGGGGCCGGCCCGATCGGCCTGGCCGCCGCCGCGCACGCCCAGTCCCGCGGCCTCGCCACCGTCGTCCTGGAGTCCGGAGCCGCTGCCGGCTCGGCCGTGCGCGAATGGGGACACGTCCGGCTGTTCTCGGCCTGGGGCGAGCTCGTCGACCCGATCGCGGAGAAGCTGCTGAGCCCCACCGGCTGGACCCGCCCCGAGCCGGCGACCTATCCCACCGGCGCTGAGTGGGCGGAGGCCTACCTGGCGCCGTTGGCCCGGGCCCTGGCCGCCACCGACGAGGTCGAGGTCCGATTCGGCTCGCGGGTCGTCGGCATCGCCAAGCACGGGCGCGACCGGATGGTCGACGCCGGACGCGAGGAGGCGGCGTTCACGGTGCACGTGGCGACGCCGGACGGCCTGACCAGGCTGGCCGCCTCGGCCGTGATCGACGCCTCCGGCACCTGGCGGGGCGCCAACCCGCTCGGCGGCGAGGGCCTGCCGGCGATCGGCGAGGCCGAGCACAGCGACCGGATCACCTACCGCATCCCGAACTTCGACGACCCCGAGGTCCGGGCCCGCTACGCCGGTAGGCACGTCGCCGTCGCCGGCACCGGCGCCTCGGCGCAGAACACCCTGGTCGCACTGTCCCGGCTCGCTCAGGAGGCGCCGGAGACCACGATCTCGTGGCTGGTGCGCCGGGCCGGCGCGGCGGACGCGTTCGGGGGCGGGGACAACGACCAGCTGGAGGCGCGCGGCGCACTCGGCAAGCGGGCGCAGGCAGCCGTGGAGTCCGGGCCGATCGACGTCGTCACGTCGTTCCGGACGGCAGAGGTGTCCGACGACCCTGCCGGGGACGGTGCTCTGGTGCTCACCAGCATCGACGGCCCCGCCGTGCACGGCGTCGACGAGGTGATCGTCGTGACCGGCTTCCGTCCGGACCTCTCGTTCCTGTCCGAGGTGCGGCTCGACCTCGACCCCGTGCTGTCCGCGCCGACCAAGCTGGCACCGCTGATCGACCCCAACGTCCACTCCTGCGGCACGGTCTACCCCCACGGAGCCAACGAGCTCGCACAGCCCGAGGCGGGTCTCTACCTTGCCGGCATGAAGTCCTACGGCCGCGCGCCGTCGTTCCTCGCCCTGACCGGCTTCGAGCAGACCCGCAGCATCGTCGCCGCCATCGACGGTGACGTCGAGGCCGCCTCGCGCGTCGAGCTGGTGCTCCCCGAGTCCGGCGTCTGCGGTGGCTCGGGCCAGTTCGACGGCCAGCCCACCGAGGAGGCCGGTGGCTCCTGCTGCGCGCCGTCCGACGAGCTCATCACCATCGGCGGTCGCGGCAGCTGCGGATGACCTCCCGCACGGTCCCGGGCCCGCGCCTGACCCAGGTGCGGACCCTCGGCCGTGCGGACCTGCGACGGGTGGTCGCGGTCCTCTGCACCACGCAGATCGTGTCCTGGGGCATCCTCTTCTACGCGTTCCCGGTGCTGGTCACGACCATCAGCGGCACGGAGGGGTGGAGCCTCAGCTCGCTCGTGGCCGTGCTCACCGGTGCCCAGCTGATCGCGGCCGCCGCCGGGATCTGGATCGGTCGTCACATCGACCGGCACGGCCCGCGCGGGGTGATGACCGCCGGCTCCGTGGTCGGCGTCGCCAGCGTGGCCGCCATCGCCGCGTCTCCGTCGCTGGCGACGTTCGCGCTCGCGTGGGCGGGGGTCGGCCTGGCGATGTCGGCGACGTTGTACCCGCCCGCCTTCACGGCCGTGACCCACTGGGCCGGCGCGAGCAGGGTCAAGGCGCTGACGGCGGTCACCCTGGTGGGCGGCTTCGCCTCGACGGTGTTCGCGCCGCTGACCGCCCTGCTGGTCGACCAGCTGACCTGGCGGCAGACCTATCTCGTGCTCGCCGTCCTCCTCTGCGCGACCGTCCCCCTCCACTGGTGGGGACTGCGGGACTCCTGGGTGGTCGAGACCCGGTCCGACGAGGCGGAGCACCCCGGTCTGCGCTCCCCGCGACCCGCGGGGGCACCACCCCGACCCGAGTTCCTGCTCCTGGCGGCAGCGCTCACGCTGGGCGGGTTCTGCCTCTACGCCGTCGTCGTCAACCTGGTGCCACTGCTGACCGAGGGCGGCCTGACGACCGGCGAGGCGGCTGTTGCGCTGGGCGTCGGAGGCATCGGACAGGTCGCTGGCCGCCTGCTCTACGGCCCCGTGATGACCCGGATGCCGGTGCGGGCCCGGATGGTCACGACCCTGCTGGCGGGGTCGCTGACCACGGCCGGCCTGGCGACCATCCACGAACCGCTGGTCGTGGTGGGTGTGGTCGCGTTCGCCGCCGGCACCGCCCGGGGGATCTTCACGCTGATCAAGGCCACCGCCGTCGCGGACCGCTGGGGCACCATGGCGTACGGCGCTCGCAGCGCCTGGATCTCCGGCAGCGTCACCGCGGTCGCCGCGCTCGCGCCCTGGGCGTGTGCGGCGACGGCCGACGCGACCGGGTCGTTCGCGACGACGTTCCTGCTGCTGGCCGGTCTCGCCGCGCTCGCGGCGGCGCTGACGCCCGGCACGGCTCAGCCGAAGCGGCCGGAGATGTAGTCCTCGGTGCGCTTGTCACCCGGGTTGGCGAAGATGTTCGTGGTCCGGTCGAACTCGACCAGCAGGCCGGTCCGGTCGCCCGTGGTCTCGTCGGGACGAGCGGTGAAGAACGCCGTGCGGTCGGAGACCCTGGCGGCCTGCTGCATGTTGTGGGTGACGATGATGATCGTGTACTCGTCGCGCAGCGTCATCATCAGGTCCTCGATCCGTGACGTGGCGATCGGGTCGAGTGCCGAGCAGGGCTCGTCCATCAGGATGACGTCGGGCTTGGTGGCGATGGTCCGGGCGATGCACAGCCGCTGCTGCTGACCACCGGAGAGGCCGTACGCCGACTGCTTCAGCTTGTCCTTGACCTCGTCCCACAGCGCCGCGTCGCGCAGCGCGCCCTCCACGACGTCGTCCATGTTGTCGACCTTCATGCCGGTGACCCGCGGACCGTAGGCGATGTTGTCGTAGATCGACTTCGGGAACGGGTTGGGCTTCTGGAAGACCATCCCGACGCTGGTGCGCACGGCGATGGGGTCGACGTCGCGGTCGTAGATGTTCTTGCCGTGGTAGCTGACCTGCCCCTCGACCCGGGCGCCGGGGACGAGGTCGTTCATCCGGTTCAGGCAGCGCAGCACGGTGGACTTGCCGCAGCCCGAGGGCCCGATCAGGGCGGTGATCTCGTGCTTCCCGAAGCGGAGGTTCACGTCGTGCACGGCGTGGAAGTCGCCGTAGAAGACGTTGAGGCGCAGTACCTCCATGACCGGGTCGGGAGGTGCCTCCGGCAGCTCGCGGGCGGCCTCGAGGTGGGCGTCGGACAGGGTGCCGACCTCGTGGTCGTCGCCGCCGAGGCGGGTGGTCGTGGTCGCGGGATGGGTGGACATGGGGCTCCTACCAGGTTCGCTGGAACTTGTTGCGGATGAAGATGGCCAGTCCGTTGAGCCCGAGGATCATCACGAGCAGCACGATAATGGCGGCCGACGCCGCGGTCTGGAACTCCTCCTGGGAGTCCGACGTCATCGAGTAGATCTGCATGGGCAGGGCCGTGATCTGGCTGAGCAGGCCCTCGGGGTCGAACCGCACCGAACCGGCCAGACCCACGACGACCAGCGGTGCAGCCTCGCCGATCGCGCGCGACAGGCCCAGGATGGTGCCGGTCGAGATGCCCGGGATGGCCGACGGAAGCGTCTGCCGCCAGGTGGTCTGCCACTGGGTCGCACCGAGGGCCAGGGAGCCCTGGCGGATGTCGCGCGGCACCGCGCGCAGCGACTCCCGCGTGGTGATGATGATGACCGGCAGGATCAGCAGCGCCAGCGCGACCGCACCGCCGAGCACGATGCCGGTCTCGCCGAACCCCATCAGGGCCATCACGGCCACGGCCAGCAGGCCGTAGACGATCGCGGGCACCGCGGCGAGGTTCTGGATGTTGAGCTCGATCAGGCGGTTCCACCAGCGCTCGGTGTCCGCGAACTCCTCGAGGTAGACCGCCGCCGCGATTCCGAGCGGCACGGCGAAGATGGCCGTGAAGACCATCAGCCAGATCGTGCCAAGGATGCCGGCGCGGAAGCCCGTGGACTCCGGGCGGATCTGCGAGGCGTACTCGGTGAGCAACGCTGAGTCGAATCGGGGGGCTCCGTCGATCGCGGTGGTGACGATCAGGATCAGGAGGACCATCACGCCGAAGAAGAGCGAGAACCACAGCGCGCCGAGGAAGACCAGAGAGCGCAGGTTGCTGTCCTTGCTCCGCCCGGTGGCGACGAGCTCGGTGATGTCCCTGGCTGTGGTGGTGGCGATGGCCATCAGTACACCTGCCTGAAGCGTCGGACGATGGAGATGCTGATGACGTTGAGCACGAGGGTGATCACGAACAGCAGCAGCCCGACCGCGAAGAGCGTGTTGTACGACGTCGAGCCGACCGGGTTCTCGCCGCCGGCCGTCTGGGCGATGAATCCGGTCATCGTCTGCATGCCCTCACGCACGTCCAGCGAGAGGTTCTTCTGCGCGCCGGCGGCGAGGGCCACGATCATCGTCTCGCCGATCGCCCGCGACATGCCGAGCACGATCGCCGCCGCGACGCCGGACAGGGCGGCCGGGAACACCACGCGCAGCGTGGTCTGCATGCGGTTGGCGCCCATCGCCAGCGACCCCTGGCGCATCGACTGCGGAACGGCGGACAGGGAGTCCTCGGCGAGCGAGGCGATGGTCGGGATCACCATCACCCCCAGCACCAGGCCTGCGGACAACGCGTTCGTGAAGTTGACCTCGAGATGCAGGATGTCCTGGAGCAGCGTCGGCGTGACGAAGCTGAGGGCGAAGAACCCGTAGACGACCGACGGGATGCCGGCCAGCAGCTCGACGGTCGGCTTCAGCACCTTGCGCGCCCTGCGGGAGGCGTACTCGGACAGGTACATCGCCGCGCCGAGCCCGAGCGGGACCGCCACCAGCAGCGCGATGACGGTCACGGTCAGGGTCGCGGTGACCAGCGGAAGGACGCCGAACTGACCCTCCGAGGAGAAGAAGTCACCGAACGGCACCTCGCGGAAGAAGTCGATCACCGGCCGGACCAGGGCGACCACGATGCCTACCGTGATCGCGACCGAGAGCAGTGCCGAGATCATCAGCACGGCCTTGATCACCGACTCGGCAGGTCGGGCCTTCTTGCGGAGGTTGGGGACAGCCGGCAGGCCCGCCCCTGCGGGCGGGCCTGCGAC
>JALZCZ010000146.1 GCA_030862825.1 Actinomycetota bacterium
CCGACCGTGCGCGCCTCGTTGTAGGTGCGCGGGTGCAGCGTGGTGATCTGGGAGAGGCCGGCAACTCCTGCGACGGCAGCGGGGCCGGTCACCGGGGTGGGACGGCGACGCTCGGAGATGTCGGCCACGGGGGCTGGTCGCCTGTCCTTGACGCGGGGCCGGTTGGCCTGCACGGGCTCGGTCTCCTGGGTGTGGTAGTCGTCACCGTCGTAGTCGTCGTAGTCGACGCCGGTGTCCTCGAGCAGGCCGAGGTACTCGCCGATCCTGCGCATCGCACCGCTCATGACTGTTGCCCTCCGTTGTTCCCTGGGCTGACCCTGGGGGAGTTCCGGGCGCCCTCGGGGAGCGCTCTTCCTGTGATGGACCCTACTGGACCTGGGGCCTCGAACCGAGGACCGCGGAGCCAACGCGTACGTGTGTCGCGCCCGCCTTGACCGCCTCCTCGAGATCGGCGGTCATGCCGGCGGAGAGCCACCCGGCCGAGGGGTGGGACGCGAGGAACTCGCGGCGGATCTCGGCGACGCGGGCGAATGCCTCGCTCGGGTCCTCGTCGAGGGGCGCCACCGCCATCAGGCCGCGCAGTCGCAGGTGCTCCGCGGCCTCGACCGCGCCCGCGAGCTCGTCGAGCCGGTCGGGGTCGACTCCGTTGCGGTGCTCCACGCCGGGTGGGTCGAGGCTGACCTGCAGCAGTACGTCGAGCGGTTCGGGACGGGCCCCGGCCCCTCGGTCGAGCGGCCCGACCAGCTTGGCCCGGTCGACCGAGTGGACGGCGTCGGCGTACGCCGCCACGGCCGCCGCCTTGTTGCTCTGGAGGCCGCCGATGAAGTGCCAGGTGAGCCCGAGGTCCGCACATTCCGCAGCTTTCGCCGCGGCCTCCTGGTGGCGGTTCTCGCCGATGTCGGTGACGCCGAGGTCGGCGAGCAGCCGCACGTCGCTGGCCGGGAAGAACTTGGTGACCACCACCAGCCTCACCTCGTCGGCCGTGCGGCCGGCCTCGGCGCAGGCCAGATGGATCCGCTCCTGCACCGCGGCGAGGTTGGCGGCGATCTGCTGTCGTCGGTGGCCGGGGCTCATCTTCTGGGGTCCCCGCGGCGTTGTTCGACGGAGGAGCGCAGCGGGGGAGGCGAAGAACGGCGTGGGGTGTTCATCCGCCCATCCTGACCAGGCCGGCCTGCCGCCCCGCCCGGGGGCCGTCGCGGCGGTAGGAGTAGAGATCGATCGACTCGCGGGTACAGCGGGAGGCGTCCACCATCGTGACGCCCGCTGCCTCGAGCTGGGCCCGGACGCCGGCGCCGAGGTCGAGTGACGGGGTGCCCCACGACGTGGTCGTGACCGCCGCCGGCACCACCGCTCCCACGTCTGCCTGCATGGCCGCGGGCACCTCGTAGCAGCTGCCGCACACGTGCGGCCCCAGCCAGGCGGTGATCGCGTCGGCACCGAGGTCGCGCATCCTGGCGACGACTGCCGGGACGACCCCGGCGGCCAGGCCCGGCCGCCCGCAGTGGGCCGCCCCGATCACGCGCGCCGCGTCGTCCGCCAGCAGCAGCGGGACGCAGTCCGCAGCGCGGACGAGCAGGGTCACGCCCGGCCGGTCGGTGACGATCGCGTCGGCCTCGGGTCGGCTCCCTTCCTCGCCGGCCATCGCGACCGCGGATCCGTGCACCTGCCGGAGGTCGGCGATCGCGTCCTGGGGAGCGAAGTCCGCCAGCAGCAGGCGCAGGTTCTCCTGACGCGCCGCCTCGGGATCGTCGCCGTCGATCGCCAGGTTGAGCGAGTCGAAGGGGACGCCACTGACCCCGCCGTGCCTGTCGGTGAAAGCCAGGTCGACGGGGCCGTGGGTGTGCCGGAAGGAGTACAGGAGCCTTGCCTACTTCAGGAAGTCGGGCACGTCCAGCTCGTCGTCGTCGTAGACGGGCTGCCGCGGAGCAGGTCGCGACGTCGGCGGGGCCGGCGCCGCCTGGGTCTGCTCGACGGCCGGGGCGGTGCGGGCACCGGCCAGGGCCGGGTCCTTGGTCTCCTCCGGGCGCGCCTCGCTCGAGCCGGCCTCTCGCCGGGTGGCGACCGCGGCCGCCGCGGCGCGGGTCTCCTCCTGGCTCTGGGTCGGCCGGGCATCGCGGCGCAGGGACGATCCCTCGTCGCGCCGCTTCGGCTGGCCGCCGTCGAACCCCGCCGCGATCACGGTCACCCGGACCTCGTCGCCCAGCGCGTCGTCGATGGTGGCGCCGAAGATGATGTTGGCCTCCGGGTGCGCCGACTGCGACACCAGGGCCGCCGCCTCGTTGATCTCGAACAGGCCGAGGTCCGAGCCGCCGGCGATGGAGAGGAGTACGCCGTGCGCACCGTCGATGCTCGCCTCGAGCAGCGGGCTGGAGACCGCCATCTCGGCTGCCGCCACGGATCGGTCCTCGCCCCGCGCGGAGCCGATGCCCATCAGGGCCGACCCGGCGTTGGCCATGACCGACTTCACGTCGGCGAAGTCGAGGTTGATCAGACCGGGGGTGGTGATCAGGTCGGTGATGCCGGAGACGCCCTGCAGCAGCACCTGGTCGGCCTGCTTGAAGGCGTCGAGCACCGACACGCTGCGGTCGCTGATCGACAGCAGCCGGTCGTTGGGGATGACGATCAGGGTGTCGACCTCCTCGCGGAGCTGGGCGATGCCCTGCTCGGCGGAGTTGGCGCGCCGACGGCCCTCGAACGCGAACGGGCGGGTCACCACACCGATCGTGAGCGCGCCGATCGAGCGGGCGATCCGGGCCACGACCGGTGCCCCACCGGTGCCGGTGCCCCCGCCCTCGCCGGCGGTCACGAACACCATGTCGGCGCCCTTCATGACCTCCTCGATCTCGTCGGCGTGGTCCTCGGCAGCCTGGGTACCGACCTCGGGGTTGGCGCCGGCGCCGAGGCCGCGGGTGAGCTCGCGGCCGATGTCGAGCTTGACGTCGGCGTCGCTCATCAGCAGGGCCTGCGCGTCGGTGTTGATGGCGATGAACTCAACGCCCTTCAGCCCGACCTCGATCATCCGGTTGACGGCGTTGACACCACCACCGCCGATGCCGACCACCTTGATGATGGCCAGGTAGTTCTGTGCAGCAGCCACGGCGGCTTCACCTCTCCATGTAAGTGGTCCGTGTGTATGTGGGGTGGCGCGGTGTTCGAGTTCGGGGAAGTCGGCGAGTCCAGAACTCTGACCCTCAGCCTGAGGGTTATAGTTATGTCAACCTCGCCGTGGTCACGACAGTAGGCAGGACGCCGCGGATCCTGGTGGCGACACGCCGCGCCATTCGACGTGGCTACGAAGAACCTGCTGAATTGCTAGCGGTGGGGCCCGGTGGTGGGCGAGCCGGGGACGCTCACGTCGTAGACCTCGGCCTGGCGCGACAGCAGGGCGGAGAGCACCTCGGCCTTCTCCTCGGACTGCTCCGCGCTCCCCCACTGCACGATCCGCCCGTCCCGGAGGACCAGCGTGATCTGGTCGAGGGTCGCGACCTCGAGGTGGTCGACGGTCGCCAGGAACGCCGGCTCGAGAGCGCCTGCCACGGCCGCAGCCTCGCGCAGCGCATCGCTGTCGGTGTGGGTGTCGGTCTCGACCACGGGCAGGTTGCCGGGCTGGCGCTTGCGGTCGCCGAAGATCACGCCGTCGGAGTCGAGGTTGCGGAGCTGGTCGCCCAGCCGGACGACCGCGACCGGCACCCTCTCCTCGACCTCGATGAGCAGGTCGTGCGGCCACTGGCGCGACACCTCCACCGACCGCACCTCCCCCAGCGACGAGACCTTGCGCTCGACGGCGGTCAGGTCGACGGTGGCCAGCGGCTCACCGACCGGCACCTCGGCAGCACGCATGATGTCGGCGACGGTGAGGCTCTCGAGTCCCCGGACCTCGGCACCCTCCACGGCCAGCAGCGACGAGAAGTAGACGGCGTACACACCACTGCCGGCGAGCACGAGGAGCAGCGCCGCCACGAGCAGCCGGCGCCAGGCCAGCCAGCGCCTCGCCCACTGACGACGCGCGAACCGCTTCCGGCTGCTGGCGAGCTCGGGGTCGGGCTTGGTGTCCAGGGTGACCATCAGGCGCTGGGCTCCAGGAGGTCGAGGATGCGCGGGCCGACATCGGTGACGCTGCCCGCGCCGAGGGTGAGCACGAGGTCGCCTCGCCGGGCGCGGGCCACCGCCTCGGCCGGGGCGTCAGCCGGGTCGGCGACGAAGGCGACCGCGGTGTCCGGGAGGGGGACGGCGTCGGCCACCAGGGCGCCGGTGACGTCGGGGTCGGCGTCCTCGCGGGCGAGGTAGACGTCGAGCACGATCACCTCGTCGGCGCCTCCGAGCGCCTCCCCCATCGCGCGTCCGAAGATGCGGGCGCGCGAGACCAGGTGGGGCTGGAAGACGACCAGCAACCGGCCGGAGCCGGCCACCGCGCGTGCCGCCGCGAGGTCGGCCGCGATCTCGGCAGGCTGGTGGGCATAGCTGTCGTAGACCCGGATCCCGGCCGCCTCGCCCTTGAGCTCCATCCGCCGGCGGGTGCCGGTGAACTCCTCGAGGCCGCGGCGCAGCGCCGCGAAGTCATGGCCCAGCCGCAGCCCCACGGTCAGCGCGGCCAGCGCGTCGAGGACGTAGTGGCGGCCCGGGATCTGCAGGATCACCCGGCCGAGCTCGGTGTCGCCGTCGACGACGGTGAAGGCCGAGGTGGTGCCCTCGAAGCTGAGGTCGACGGCACGGACGTCGGAGCCCTCGGTCTCCCCCACCGCATGGGCCTCCAGGCCGGCGGCGCGGGCGAGGTCGACCAGCGCGGCCGCGCCGGGGTCGTCGGCACAGCAGACGAGGAAACCGTCGGGTGCGATCCGGCCCACGAACGTCGCGAACGCCGCCTGGTAGGCCTCTTCGGTGCCCCACTCGTCGAGGTGGTCGGCCAGCACGTTGGTGACCACGGCGGCGTACGGCTCGTAGACGAGGAAGGCGCCGTCGCTCTCGTCGGCCTCGGCCACGAAGAGGTCGCTGCCTGCGTCGGCGTTGCGGCCGGTGGCGCTCAGCACGCCACCGATGGCGTAGGTGGGGTCCGCCCCCGCCGCGAGCAGCGCGACCGTCAGCAGCGAGGTCGTGGTGGTCTTTCCGTGGGTGCCCGCGACCGCGAGCACCCGCTGGCCCTTCATCACCGAGGCCAGCCCGGCCGACCGGGGCAGCATCCGCAGGTCGCGCCGGCCGGCCTCCAGGACCTCGGGGTTGTCGTCGCGAGCCGCGGTCGTGACGACCACCGTGTCCGCGTCGCCGACGTGCTCGGCGGCGTAGCCGGGGTGACAGGTGACGCCGAGCTCTCGTAACGAGGGCAGGAACGGCGTGTCCTGGTCGTCGCTGCCGGTCACCGGGATCCCGCGAGCAGCCATGATGCGGGCGATGCCGGAGAGGCCGGCGCCCCCGATGCCGACGAAGTGCACCCGGCCGAGCTCGTCGGCAGGAAGGATCCGTTCCGGCACCGGCACCTTCACCGGGCCACCTCGGCGATGATCGCCGCGAGCCTGTCGTCGGCGTCGCTCGGGATCAGGTCGGCGGCCGCGGCACCCATCGTCGCGAGCCGCTCAGGGTTCTTGGCGAGAGTCACGACGGTGTCAGCGACGTAGTCGGACGTGAAGTCGGCGTCGGCGACGAGCAGCGCTCCCCCGGCCTCGACGACCGGCCTCGCGTTGAAGTCCTGCTCGCCGTTGCCGATCGGCAGGGGCACGAAGACCGCCGGCACGCCGGTCGCGGCAGCCTCGGTGACGCTCGAGGCCCCGGCCCGACAGATCATCAGGTCGGCGGCGGCCAGGGCGAGGTCCATCCGGTCGACGTAGTGCTCGACGACGTACGGCGTCGCGGTGGGCGTCGGCGTGGCCTCGCCCTTGGGGCCGACGACGTGCAGCACCTGCACTCCCGCGGCACCCAGGGCCTCGGCTGCGCCGGACACGGACTGGTTGAGGCGCCGGGCGCCCTGGGACCCGCCGGTGACCACGAGGGTCGGCAGGTCGGGGCGGAGGCCGAAGAACGCCCGCGCCTCGTCGCGCAGCGCGAGCCGGTCGAGCTGGGAGATCATCCGCCGGATGGGCAGCCCGACGTACTCGGCATGGGGCAGGTCGGTGTCGGGGAAGCTGACCGCCACCCGGGTCGCGACCCGGGCGCCGGCCTTGTTGGCCAGCCCGGGCAGGGCGTTCTGCTCGTGCACGACGAGCGGCAGCTTGCGGCGGCGGGCGGCGAGGTAGGCGGGCATCGAGACGTAGCCGCCGTAGCCCACCACGACGTCGGGACGGACCCGGTCGAGGACGGCATAGGTCTCGTGCACGGCCCGGCGCAGCCGCACCGGCACCTTGAAGAAGTCGGCGTTGGGCCTGCGCGGCAGGGGCACCGGCGGGATCAGCTCCAGCGGGTAGCCGGCCTCGGGCACGACCCGGTTCTCCAGCCCGCGGGGCGTGCCGAGGCAGGTGATCTCCGCACCGGGGTCCAGTCGGCGCAGTGCGTCGGCGGTGGCGAGCAATGGCGAGGTGTGGCCCGCCGTGCCCCCGCCCGCCAGCAACACCTTCATCGGCGGGCCGAGAGGCCGGCAGAGCGGCGCTGCCGACGCTGGGCCAGGGCGCGCGCGGCGGCGGGTTCGCGGCGGGCGAACCCGACGAGCAGGCCGAGCGCGGCCAGCGAGGGCAGCAGGCTGGACCCGCCGTAGGAAACCAGAGGAAGTGGGATACCGATCACGGGAAGCAACGCTAGGACCATGCCGACATTGATGATCATCTGGCCGAGCAGCCAGACCACGATGCCGAACGACGCGTAGCGGACGAACGGGTCCCTGGTCTCGCGGGCCACCCTGAGCGCCGCGAAGGCGATGGTCAGGAACAGGCCGACCACGAGCAGGGTGCCGACCAGGCCGAGCTCCTCGCCGAGCACGGCGAAGATGAAGTCGGTGTGGGCCTCGGGCAGGGTGCCCCACTTCTGCTGGCTGGCGCCGATCCCTTGACCGAAGATGCCGCCGCTGGCGACGGCATAGAGGCCGTGAGCGGGTTGCCAGCCCGTCTCGTGGAAGTCCTTGAACGGGTCGACGAACGTGGTGATTCGCTCGAACCGCTCGGGACTCGTGGTCGCCAGCGCGAACACGGCGACGCTCAGCACCGAGGTCACCAGCACGAAGAACCTCATCGGCGCCCCGACCACCCAGAGCATCCCGATCAGGATCGCGAACAGCACCAGGGCGGTGCCGAGGTCCTTGCCGAAGATCACCAGGCCCGTGGCGAGCAGCATGCCGGGCACGACCGGGACCATGATCTGGTGCAGGTTGCCGAGGCGGCGGTCTTTGTTGGCGTAGATGTGCGCGGCCCAGATCACCAGCGAGAGCTTGGCGATCTCGGAGGGTTGGATCACGAACGGGCCGACGCCGAGCCAGTTGGTGTTGCCGTTGCGCTCGACGCCGATGAACGCCGTCAGCAGGAGCAGCACCAGCGAGACCGAGAACGCGGGATAGGCCAGCCGGCGGACCCACTGGTGGGACACGCGGCTGGCGATCCAGGCACACGGGAGTCCGATGACCACCCACATCAGCTGCCGCTTGACCACGGAGTAGGAGTCGCCGTCGTGGACCTTGTAGGAGTAGACGCTCGAGGCGCTCAGCACCATGATCAGGCCGATCGTGAGCAGCAGCACCGAGGCGCCGATCAGCAGGTAGTAGGACGTGAGCGGCCGGTCCAGCGCGTAGCGAAGCGCGGCGGTCCAGGCGCCCATCCGGCCGGGCTTCGTGGCCTGTGACCTGCCCTGGGACCGGGGAGGGTTCGCGGTGGTGGTCATCGCTACCCTTCGTCACCCCCTCGTCGGCTGCCAGTCGGCTACGGGTCGTACCTGTCGTGCACGGCGTCGGCGAACGCGTCGCCTCGTTCGGCGTAGTCGGCGAACTGGTCCATCGAGGCGCATCCCGGTGCGAGGAGCACGGTGTCGCCGGGCACCGCCAGTCGTGCGGCGGCGTCGACGACGAGCCTCATCAGGTCCCTTCCACCTGCTACCGGGCCAGTCTCGTCGCCGTCCACCAGGATCACCGGCACATCGGGAGCGTGTCGCGCAAGCGCGTCGGCGATGAGGGCCCGGTCCTGGCCGATCAGTACGACGCCCCGCAACCGCTCCCGGACCGCGGCGACCAGGTCGTCGAAGCGGGCCCCCTTCGCCAGGCCGCCGGCCACCCAGACCACGGGGTCGTAGGCCTGCAGGGACGACTGGGCCGCATGCGGGTTGGTGGCCTTGGAGTCGTCGACCCAGGTGACGCCCTCGCGCTCGGCCACGACCGCGATTCGGTGGCCGTCGGGCACGAACGAGCGCAGGCCGTCGCGGACCGCTGCCTGGCTGATGCCGTGGGCCCGCGCCAACGCGGCCGCGGCCAGGGCGTTGGCCACGAAGTGCGGGGCCGGGCTGGCCAGGTCGCCGATGGTGCACAGCTCGGCAGCGCTGCTGTGCCGCTGCTCGATGAACGCCCGGTCGACGAGGTAGTCCTCGACCAGGCCCAGCATGCCGACGCCCGGTGTGCCGAGGGTGAAGCCGATCGCACGGGCGCCCTCCACCACATCGGCCTCGCGCACCAGCCGCTCGGTGACGGGGTCGGCCACGTTGTAGACGCAGGCGCGCTGGACCCCTTGGTAGATCCGGCCCTTGTCGGCGGCGTAGTCGTCGATGGAGGAGTACCAGTCGAGGTGGTCCTCGGCGACGTTGAGCACCGCCGCGGACTCGGCCGCCATCGAGTCGGTGTAGTGGAGCTGGAAGCTGGACAGCTCGACCGCGAAAACGTCGTACGGCGTCGGGTCCATCACTGCCTCCACGATCGGCAGTCCCACGTTGCCGGCCGCGATGCTGTGCAGGCCGGCCGTGCGCAGGATCGCGTCGAGCATCTGCACGGTGGTGGTCTTGCCGTTGGTGCCCGTGACGCACAGCCACGGGGCCGGGCGTCCGTCCGAGCCGGTATCACGGAGCCGCCAGGCCAGCTCCACCTCGCCCCAGACGGGGATGCCGCGGGTCCGGGCCTGGGCCAGCAGCGGCGCGTCGGGGCGGAAGCCGGGCGAGGTGACGACCAGGTCGGCGTCGTCGGGCAGCACGGCCGTCGCGCCGGCATGGAGCCGGACGTCGGCGCCCAGGATCTCCAGCAGCGCGGCCTTCTCGAGCTGCTCGGCGGTCGCCTTGTCGGCGAGGGCGGTGACCGAGGCACCGAGGTGGGTGAGGTTGTCGGCGGCGGCGAAGCCGGACGCGCCGAAGCCGGCGACGACGGCGTGGACACCCTCCCAGGAGTCCCGCCGCCCCAGGTTCTGCGGGTTCATAGCCGGGCGACCCACTCCGCGTAGAACACCCCGAGACCCGTGGCGACGAAGAGGCCGGTGATGATCCAGAACCGGATCACGACCGTGACCTGCTCCCATCCGAGCATCTCGAAGTGGTGGTGGATCGGGGCGATCCGGAAGATCCGCCGACCGACGCCGGTGACCCGCTTCGTGGCCTTGAACCAGGTGACCTGAAGCATCACCGACACGGTTTCCAGCACGAACATGCCGCCGAGGATCACGAGCAGCAGCTCGGTGCGGGTCAGGATCGCGAAGCCGGCCAGCGCGCCGCCGAGGGCGAGCGAGCCGGTGTCACCCATGAAGATCGCGGCGGGCGACGCGTTCCACCACAGGAATCCGAAGCAGGCACCGGTGATCGCCGCCGCGATGACCGCGAGGTCGAGGGGGTCGCGGACGTTGTAGCAGGTGCCGCTGGGGTCCTCCTGGCAGAACTGGTTGTTCTGCCAGATGTTCACCAGGGTGTAGGCGCCGAAGACCATCACGCTGGCGCCGGTGGCCAGCCCGTCGAGGCCGTCGGCGAGGTTCACCGCGTTGCTGGTGGCCGTGACGATCAGCCAGATCAGCACCATCGCCAGGATGGTCGGCAGCACCAGCCAGTCGATCTCCCGCAGGAACGACACCTTGAGCGATGCGGGGGTCCGCCCGTTGTCGTCCTCCAGCATCGGCGACAGGGCCAGGAAGCCGAACACGACGGCGATGAGTGTCTGGCCGACCATCTTGGCCTTGCTGCGGAGGCCGAGGCTGCGCTGCTTGGAGATCTTGATGAAGTCGTCGAGGAACCCGACCAGCCCCATCCCGACGAACAGGAAGAGGAGCAGCAGCGCCGAGGCAGAGGGCGGGGTCCAGGTGATCAGCTTGGCGGCGAAGTAGGCGATCACGGTGGCGGCGATGATGGCGACGCCGCCCATGGTCGGGGTGCCGCGCTTGGTGTGGTGGCTGGTGGGGCCGTCGTCGCGGATCTCCTGTCCGTAGCCCCACTTCGTGAAGTAGTTGATCGCCACCCGGGTGCCGAGCAGCGAGATCAGCAGGGCGAGGCCGCCGCCGAACAGGATCGCTCTCACGAAGCGTCTCCTTCCGGGGCGGGGTCTTCGACGGGGTCTTCGGCGGGGTCTTCGGCGGGGGCGAGCAGGGCCTCGGCGATCTCTTCCAGGGCGGCTCCGCGCGATGCCTTGGTCAGCACCACATCGGACGACAGAGCATTCTGTCGCAACCAGGAGATGGCTTCCGCCCGGCTCGCCGTGATGATCACCTCACCCTTCCAGGACGTCTCGGACCGCGCCCCGGTTGCGATCGCCTCCGCCGGCTCTCCCACGACCACCAGCACGTCGAGGCCGGCGGCCGCCACGGTGTGCCCGACCTCCTCGTGCGCGGCCACGTGGTCGTCGCCGAGCTCCTTCATCTCCCCGAGCACCGCGACGGTACGTCGACCACGCCGGCGTCCGATCCCGGCGAGCGTGTCGATCGCGGCCGCCATGGAGTCCGGGTTGGCGTTGTAGGCGTCGTTGACCACGAGCATCCCGTCGGCCCGCTCGTGCATCTCCATCCGCCACCGGGAGGCGGTCTCGGCAGTGGACAGCGCTTCGGCGATCTCGTCGAGCGGGATGCCGACGGCCACCGCCATCGCGGCCGCCGCCGCCGCGTTGCCGATCTGGTGCGCGCCGCTCTGCTGCAGGCGGACGGCGTGCCACTCCCCTGCGTGACCGAGCTCGAACGACGGCCGCCCCAGGTCGTCGAGCTCCACGGCCCGCCAGGTCACGTCGCCGTCGCGGCCGAAGCTCAGCACCTGGGCGTCGGTGCGGGCGTCCAGCGCCGCGGTCAGGTCGTCGTCCGCGTTGAGCACGGCGACACCGGAGGCGGGCAGGGACTCGACGATCTCGCCCTTGGCGAGGGCGATGGCCTCGCGGCTCCCGAACTCACCGATGTGCGCGGTGCCGATGTTGATCACGGCCGCGACCCGCGGCGGCGCGATCTCGCACAGATAGGCGATGTGGCCGATGCCACGGGCGCCCATCTCGACCACCAGGTGGGTCGTCGACCGGTCGGCCCGGAGCACGGTGAGAGGCACCCCGATCTCGTTGTTGTTGTTGGCGGCGGTCGCGACCGTCGGCCCGGCGGTGCCGAGGACATGAGCGAGGTAGTCCTTGGTGCCGGTCTTGCCCTGCGACCCGGTCAGCGCGAGCACGGTCGCATCCAGCCGGTCGAGCACGTGGCGGGCCAGCCTGCCGAGGGCGACCACCGGGTCGGCGACCACCACCGTCGGCGCGTCCGTGGGGCGGCTGCCCAGCGCGGCGTGCGCCCCGGCGGCGTAGTCGTGTCCGTCGACGCGCTCTCCCACGATCGCCACGTAGAGACCGCCCGGCACCGGCGTCCGGCTGTCGACGTACGCCGCCCCGTCGACCACGAGGTCGGGGTCGCCGTGGACGGTGCCACCGACCACCCCCGCGATGTCGGTCAGCGTCATGTTGATCATGGGGCGATCATCGGCCGGCCCCGAACTCCTGCAGTGCCTCGCGAACGACCACCCTGTCGTCGAAGGGATGCACGACGCCGTGGATCTCCTGTCCGGTCTCGTGGCCCTTGCCGGCCACGAGCACCACGTCGCCGGTGCGGGCGCGGCGCACGGCCTCGGAGATCGCCGCCCGACGGTCTCCCACCTCGACCAGCTCGGCCCGGCCGCCCGCGGCGCCTGCGAGCAGAGCGGCCCGGATCTCGGCCGGGTCCTCGGTGCGCGGGTTGTCGTCGGTGACGATCAGGACGTCGGCGAGCCGGGCGGCGATCTCACCCATCATCGGCCGCTTCCCGGGATCGCGGTCGCCACCGGCGCCCAGCACCACGATCACATGGCCGCGGGTGAGCGGTCGCAGGGTGCGGATCGCGGCCTCGACCGCGTCGGGCTTGTGGGCGTAGTCGACCATGACCACGAAGTCCTGACCGGAGTCGACCAGCTCGAAACGTCCGGGGACGCCGCCCCCGCTCGCCATCCCCGCCGCGACGGCCGCGGCATCGAGCCCGGCCTCACCGCAGGCCGCGATCGCGGCGAGCGCGTTCGCGACGTTGAAGTCACCCGGCAGGGGGCAGCCGCCCGGGAACGTCGCCCCGCCAGGGGCGCGGACCACGAAGCGCGAGCCGGAGGTGGTCCGGTCGATGCCGCTCGCCTGCCAGTCGGCGGCGCGGCCGGTGGTCGACATGGTCCGCACCGGGATGGTCACCTCGCCCGCCAGCCGCCGGCCGTGCTCGTCGTCGATGTTGAGCAGCGCGAGCCGAGCCCGCTCCGGCGTGAAGAGTGACGCCTTGGCGGCGAAGTAGTCGTCGACGTCGGTGTGGAAGTCGAGGTGGTCGCGAC
>JALZCZ010000157.1 GCA_030862825.1 Actinomycetota bacterium
GGCCCATCTCGGCCATCCGGGCCCACAGCTTCTCGTCGAAGCCCGGCTCCTCCGCCACCACGCGGCGCCGGTTCTCGTAGTCGGCGTAGGCCTTGCCGACCAGGCCGCGGACGGCGTCGCGCAGCGCCTCTTGCTCGTCGTCGTAGGTGAAGTCCATCGTCTCTGTCCTAACCGGCCTTCAGAGGCCCAGGATCGTGCGGGAGATGATCTGGCGCTGCACCTCGTTGGAGCCGCCGTAGATCGAGGCCTTGCGGAGGTTGAGGTACGTGGGCGCGGAGCCTCGGGCCCACTGCGCAAGCTCCGACGAGTCGTCGGCGCCGCTGGCAATGGACCCAGGCCCGGCGAGATCGACCACGAGCTCGCTGACCGCCTGCTGCAGCTCGGTGCCCTTGAGCTTGAGCACCGACGAGGCGGGGTGCGGTTCCCCGTCGTGGGAGTGCGCGACCACGCGCAGCGCGGTGAGGTCGAGGGCGAGCAGCTCGTTCTCGAGCTCGACGATCCGCGCCCGGGTCAGCGGGTCGCCCTCGATCTGCTCCCTGGCGAGCTCCTTGACCCGCGCCAGCACCCGGCGGGTGGCGCCCACGGGCGCGACGCCGACGCGCTCGTTGCCGAGCAGGAACTTCGCGATCGTCCATCCGCCGTTGAGCTCGCCGACGAGGTTCTCGGCCGGCACGCGTACGTCGTCGAACCAGACCTCGTTGACCTCGTGGCTCCCGTCGATCAGCTCGATCGGTCGGACCTTGACGCCCGGGGTGGTCATGTCGATCAGCAGCATCGAGATGCCGGCCTGCTTCTTGGCCTCGGGGTCGGTGCGGACCAGGTTGAAGATCCAGTCGCCGTGCTGTCCCAGCGTGGTCCAGGTCTTCTGGCCGTTGACCACGAAGTCGTCGCCGTCGCGGACGGCGGAGCAGCGCAGGGATGCGAGGTCGGAGCCGGCGTCCGGCTCGGAGAAGCCCTGGCTCCACCAGATGTCCAGGTTGGCGGTCTTGGGCAGGAATTTCTTCTTCTGCTCCTGGGTGCCGAACTGCGCCAGCACCGGTCCGATCATCGAGGCGTTGAACGCCAGCGGCGTCGGCACGAAGGCGCGCTGCATCTCCTCGTTCCAGATGTGGCGCTGCAGGTCGGTCCACCCGCGGCCGCCCCACTCCTCCGGCCAGTGCGGCACGGCGAGGCCGGCGGCGTTGAGCGTCCGCATGCTCTCGACGTACTGCTCCTTGGTGAGCTCGCGACCCTCCGCCACCGCGGTCCGGATCTCCTCGGACACCGCAGTGGTGAAGAAGGTCCGCATCTCGTCGCGGAACGCCTTCATCTCGTCGGACAGCTCGAGCTGCATGGCCGGCCCCCTACTCGTTGGTAGGCCCATCATGGCGGGTTGTCGGTGATCCGGCATTGGGCGCGTCGCAACGGGATTGCGCCGACGAGCGTTCAGGGTGCATGGAGACGGTGGTCGAGAACGAGAGGGGCTGGGTGGCGGAGGCGGGGCCAGACTTCGACAGCTGGGTCGCGGCGCGCGGCCCGGCGATGCTGCGCCTCGCCTACACGCTGACCGGCAACCGCGCGGACGCCGAGGACGTGGTGCAGGACGCCCTGGCCCGCGCACTGCCCCGCTGGGAGCGGATCTCGCGGGTCGACAACGTGGACGCCTACGTACGCCGGATGGTGGTCAACGCGCACACCTCATGGTGGCGCAAGTGGCGGCGGCGCGAGTCGCCGAGCGCCGACGTGGCGCTGCCCCCGGTCGAGGACGCCGGCATGCCCCGTGACGAGCGGGAAGCCATCTGGCTGGCCTGCGGCCGTCTCCCCGAAGCACAGCGCACGGCGATCGTCCTGCGCTACTACGAACAGCTGGAGTACGCCGAGATCGCGGCCCTCACGGGTGTCCGCGAGGGCTCGGTGCGGTCGCGGGTCTCCCGTGGCCTGGACGTGCTCCGGCGCGAGCTTGGCCGAGAAATGGGGGAGGAGCTGTCATGAGCGACTTCGAACGTCGTGTGGAGGAGGCCCTGTCCTCGGGAGCGGAAGGGGCACCGGACGCATCGGGACTGGCCGAGGGAGCGCGGCGGCGCGCGCGACGGCGGCGGCGGACGACGGTCGCGACGGCTGCTGCTGCCGTGGTCGCCGCCGTCGCGGTCCCGGTCGGCGTGATCGCGCTGAACGACGGCGGTTCCGACAGCGGCGAGGTGGCCGAGGACCCGTCGACCTCCAGCGACACCCGGATCGAGACCTGGCACGACATCCAGGTCGAGGTGCCGACCTCGTGGGGATACGGCGCTCGCACCGCGTGGTGCACTGGCGGCGAGGCGGAGACGCCGGTCGTGGAGCGGCCCGGCGGCGCCGTGGCGATGATCGCGTGCCAGCCGTCCAACAGCTTCGGCGTCTCGTGGGTCGACGGGTCGACGACGGCGATCGACCCCGCCTACCCGAGCGGGCATGTCTGGCAGTACGAGACCGGCGACATCGCGGAGTACGTGCCCGGCTCCTGGCTCGGCTACTGGTACGAGGGCGACGACATGGTGCAGGTCAACGGCGCCGACAAGGAGACGGTCCAGGAGATCATCGACTCGGTGCGCCAAGTCGACTCGGTCGACGGGAACGGGTGTCCGGTGACGCGGGAGGAGGGGTTCACGACCGACTCGGCGCAGATGTCGGTGTGCCGCTACGACGCAGGGGGCAGGCTCGAGCAGAGCGAGCGCCTGTCCGTCGACGACACGGCCGCGGCGATCACCGCGCTCGAGGAGGCGCCCCCGGGCAACCCCGAACCGCTGGCCGGCTGTGCCGAGCAACAGCTGCCGCGCCTTGTGGTCGACATGATCACCACCGACCTCAACAGCGAGGTGATCATCCAGGCCCCCTGCCCCTATCGACCGGGCATCACCAGTGGCGGCGAGAGCTTCCAGGAGCTGACTCCGGACGTCCTCTACTGGGCACCGTCGCCGGGATGGTCGGGATCGGTG
>JALZCZ010000164.1 GCA_030862825.1 Actinomycetota bacterium
TAGACCCGGTCGTCGGCCGTCGTCGGCGCCAGGATCTGTACGCCGGCGGGCAGCCCGTCCTCGTCCGCCAGCCCGCTCGGCACCGAGATGCCGGGCACGCCGGACAGGTTGGCGGGGATCGTCGCCAGGTCGTTGAGATACATCGCCAGTGGGTCGTCCACCTTGGCGCCGATCTCGAACGCGGTGGTGGGCGCGGTGGGCGAGATCAGCACGTCGGCCCTCTCGAACGCGGCGTCGAAGTCGCGCGAGATCAGCGTGCGGACCTTCTGGGCCTGGCCGTAGTAGGCGTCGTAGTAGCCGCTGGACAGCGCGTAGGTGCCGAGGATGATCCGGCGCTTCACCTCGTCGCCGAAGCCGGCGTCGCGGGTCGCGCGCATGACCTCCTCCGCCGAGGGCGACGCGACGCCCTCGGGCAGCACCCGCAGGCCGTAGCGCATCGCGTCGAACTTCGCGAGGTTGCTCGACGCCTCGGCCGGCAGGATCAGGTAGTAGGTGGCCAGCGCGTGCACGAAGGTCGGGCAGGACACCTCGACCACCTCGGCCCCGGCGCCCACCATCAGGTCGATCGACTCCTGGAAGCGCGCGAGCACGCCGTCCTGGTAGCCCTCGCCGCCGAGCTCCTTGATCACTCCGATCCGCACGCCGGACAGGTCTCCGGTCGCGCCGAGCCGCACCGCGTCGGTGAGGTCGGGCACCGGGTCCTGGATCGAGGTGGAGTCCATCGGGTCGTGCCCGCCGATCAGCTCGTGCAGCATCGCCGCGTCGAGCACGGTCCGGGTCACCGGGCCCACCTGGTCGAGCGAGTTGGCCAGCGCCACCAGGCCGTAGCGCGAGACCGAGCCGTAGGTCGGCTTGACGCCCACTGTGCCGGTCACCGCGCCCGGCTGGCGGATCGAGCCACCGGTGTCGGTACCGAGCGCGAGCGGCGCCTCGTAGGACGCGACCGCGGCAGCGGATCCGCCACCGGACCCGCCGGGGATCCGGTCGAGGTCCCACGGGTTGTGGGTCGGGCCGTACGCCGAGTGCTCGGTCGAGGAGCCCATCGCGAACTCGTCCATGTTGGTCTTGCCGAGGATCGGCAGCCCCGCCGCGCGGAGCTTGGTGACCACGGTGGCGTCGTACGGCGGCTCCCAGCCCTCGAGGATCTTCGAGCCGCAGGTGGTGGGCAGCCCCCGGGTGGTGAGCACGTCCTTGACCGCGATCGGTACGCCGTCGAGGTCGCTGGCCGGGCTGCCGGAGGCGCGGCGGGTGTCGGACTCGGCGGCCTGTGCCAGCGCGCCTTCGGCGTCGACGTGCAGGAAGGCGTGCACCGCGCCGTCGACCTCGGCGATCCGGTCGAGGTGGGCCTGGGTGAGCTCCACGGAGGTGACCGCGCCCGAGGCGAGGTCAGCGGCGAGGTCGGCGGCGGTCTTGCGGGTCAGGTCGCTCACTGTTCGTCCCCCAGGATCCTCGGCACGGCGAAGCGCTGCTCCTCGACGGCCGGCGCGCCGGACAGCGCCTCCTCGGCGGTCAGGCAGGGCTTCACGACGTCCTCGCGGAACACGTTGGTCAGCGGCATCGGGTGCGACGTCGGAGGCACGTCGGCGCCGGCTACCCCGGCGATCGAGGCGACGGACTCGAGGATGACAGACAGCTGCGGGGCGAGGTGGTCGAGCTCGGCGTCGTCCAGGTCGATCCGGGCGAGCGTCGCCAGGTGGGCGACCTCGTCCCTAGAGATTTCGGGCATGGCGACCATCCTAGGGAGCCAGCGCGACCCGTTATCCGGCGGAGGGGGCGGGTACCGAAACCCATGGCTACGAAGATCGCGATCATCTACTACTCCGCGACCGGGACGGTGCACGACATGGCGGTGCGCGCCGCGCAGGCCGCCGAGAAGCACGGTGCCGAGGTCCGGCTGCGGCATGTCCGCGAGACCGCTCCGCAGGAGGCGATCGAGGCGCAGGACGCCTGGGTTGCCCACCGTGAGGCGGTCGGAGCCGAGCCCATCGCGGAGCCCGACGACCTGGTCTGGGCCGACGTGGTGCTGATGGGGTCGCCGACACGCTACGGCCACGTCACCAGCCAGCTCCAGGGCTTCATCGACACGCTCGGCCCGCACTGGCAGGAGGGCAAGCTGGCCGACAAGGTGTACGCGGGGTTCACGGCCAGCCAGACCCAGCACGGAGGGCAGGAGTCGACCCTGCTCTCCCTGTACACCTCGTTCATGCATTTCGGCGGGATCGTGGTCGCTCCCGGCTACACGGACCCGCTGAAGTTCGAGGACGGCAACCCTTACGGCGCGAGCAAGGTCACTGGCGAGAGCACCGAGCTCGAGGACGTCGACACGGCGGCCGTGGACCACCTGGTGGAGCGGACGCTCGACGTCGCCGCGCGGCTCGCCGCGTGACCGATCCTCACGGGTCCCAGTGATCGCGCACTGCTGACAGCACGCGGCCGGCCTGGGCGTAGCCCGCCCGGGCGCTGGCCACCCTGGCCGCCACGTCGAGGACATTGGGACCGATCGCCTGCCGCGCCGCGCCGTCGGGGCTGATGACCACAACCGGTCTGCCGTCGAGCTGCTGGGTGATGCTGCGCATCGGCCCGATGGACCGGTCCGTGGGGGCCAGGGCCAGCACCCGTGCACAGCCCGCCGCGAGATCGGCGTTGGCTCCCGACCGGGCGCCGCCGTCGATGTAGCTGCGGCCGTCGATGGGCACGGGCGGGTAGACGCCGGGAACGGCACAGCTGGCCGCGACCGCGTCCCGCAGCGAGACCCCGTCGGAGCCGTCGAAGACGCGCAGCGCGCCGGTCTCGACGTCCACCGCGGTGACCAGGAGCGCGCCGGGCGTCGGCCAGTCCGCGTCGCCGAGCCGGTGGCTGATGGCCGCGAACCGCTCCTCCACGGTGGGCGTCCGGCCGCGCCCGGCCTCGCGCGTCGACCATGACCCCAGCCGGCGACCGAGGGCGCCGATGTCGCCCCGAGCCCGGAGCAGCGAGAGCCCGAACCCGAGGCCCACCCTCGCCCCCAGGCGAGGTGCGGTGCTCGGCGTCGGGATCGCGACCTGGGCGGCGTACATGTCCGCGACCGAGGTGCCGCCCTTGAGCTGGGCACCCACCACCGATCCTGCCGACGTGCCGACCACGAGATCGGCCCCGGCCAGGTCGACGCCGGCCTCGAGCAGCCCGGCGACCATTCCCGTCTCCCAGGCGATCCCGGTGATGCCTCCGCCGCCGAGGACCAACCCGCGCCCGTGCGTGTCGTTCACCGGCGCATCATGGCACCGGGTCGGGCGTGCTGCCTTGGTGGACGTCCAGGCGGGACAGCCGGCTCGCCAGGTCCACGAGGGGTCCGAGGAGCAGGATCACCGCGATCGTGCCGGCACCGATGGTCGCCCCCAGCAGCCAGCCGACCAGCGCGCCACCACCCTGCACGAGGCTGTAGCTCCACTTAAACGGCACCGGCGGGTCCCACGCCAGCGCGGCCGCCTCGGTCGGCCCGGCGCCGGTGTGGCTGCCGAGGTACGCCGCGATGCCCCAGGCCAGCACCGGGAAGGCCGCCGCCAGCAGCAGGATCCGCAACGGGAGCCCGTCGGGGGTCTCCACCACCTCCAGCAGCACCGAGACCGTGCCACCGACCACCGCCACCTGCACCACGGTGCCGAGGCCGGGATAGACGCGCCGGGCGGCGGCCAGGCCCACGAAGAGCACGCCGATGATCAGGTTCGCGTTCCAGAAGGAGATGTCGAGCGCCAGGGACACGCCGTTCACGAGCGTCGAGTAGCCGTCCGACCCGAGGTCGGCGGAGAGCAGCAGGGCGACGCCGGCGCCCAGCACGACGCATCCCACGACGAGGAGCATGAGCCGGGCCGGGGAGTAGCGCACGGACACACCCTCTCAGTTGCGACAATGTCCCGACCCCACACCCCGAGGAGGAGACGTGCCGGTCACCCGTGGTTTCACCGGCAGCCGCCGAGCCCAGCGCACGCTGCGCGCCGACCGCCTCCCGCCGGGCCAGTACGACACCGGCGACGACTGGCCGACGCTGACCGCCGAGGTCACGCCCCGCCTCGATCCCGAGCAGTGGACGATGACGGTCGACGGCCTGGTCGCTACTCCGCACACCTGGACCTGGCGGGAGATGCACGCCCTGCCCGGGTCGACCTACTTCGGCGACATCCACTGCGTCACCACCTGGAGCAAGTTCGACACGACGTTCACCGGTGTCAGCGTCGACACGCTGCTCGAGCTGGCTGGCCCGCTGCCGGAGGCGGCGTACGTGATGGCGCACTCGACCACCGGCTACACCACCAACCTGCCGCTCGCGGACCTCACCGGCGGCAGGGCCTGGGTGGTCTGGGAGTACGACGGGAGGCCGCTGCCCGTCGAGCATGGCGGCCCCGTCCGGCTGCTGGTGCCGCATCTCTACTTCTGGAAGTCCGCCAAGTGGGTCACCCGGCTGGAGCTGATGGCCACGGACCGACCGGGCTTCTGGGAGCAGAACGGCTATCACGACCGTGGCGACCCCTGGCTCGAGCAGCGTTACCAGGGCGACCCGTGACCACCACTCCCCCGGTCGGCGCCTGGACGACGGGGCGCCTGGCCGAGGTGGAGCGGTTCGGCGACCGGCTGGTGCGGCTGCGGCTCGAGGTGGCCGACCGGATCGACCATCACTCCGGCCAGCACTACGTGCTCCGGCTGCGCGCCCCCGACGACTACACCGCGCAGCGCTCCTACTCCGTCGCGTCCGACCCGGCGGACCCGCTGCTCGAGCTGATGGTCGAGTGCCTGCCCGACGGCGAGGTGTCCGGCTGGCTCCACGACGAGGCGCGGGTCGGCGACGTCGTCGAGCTGCGCGGCCCGATCGGCGGGTGGTTCACCTGGACCGGCGAGCCGCCGGCGATCTGCGTGGCCGGCGGCTCCGGCGTCGTGCCGATCGTCTCGATGCTCCGCTACGCCACCCGGCTCGAGATCTCCGACCGGCTCCGGGTGGTCGCGGTCGCCCGTACCCTCGCCGACCTCCCCTACGCCGACGAGCTCCTGGCCGGCGGCGCGTTCGTCGCCCTCACCCGCGAGAACCTGAACGGCCGGGTCGCGGCGCCGCCGTACGTCGACGAGATCGCCGCACTGGTCGCCGGCACCGAGCGCGCCTACGTGTGCGGCTCGGTTGGCTTCGCGTCCTTCGCAACCCGGCTCCTGGGCGAGGCGGGGGTGCGAGCGGACACGATCCGCGTCGAGCAGTTCGGCGAGACCGGCTGACGGATGCGTGATCCGAGGCCGCACTCCGCATCGCGACGTATGTCGCGTCGAGCTGCTTCTACGGCAAGCCGGTCCCCAGCTTCGAGAGCGCCATCGACGACGGCGCAGCCGTCGACGTCGACAGGTTCGCGAGGTCATGGCTCGCGTCGGCCGCATCTTGCTCCTCGAGGTGCCCCACGGGGCTGACAGGCGAGACCAGATCCCCGGCTCGACGGCGGCACGTGGGCGATGGAAGGTGCCGCCGGCATGCCACCAGCCCCGGCCATCGTGTGCCTGGCCGGGGTGTGGGGCTCGGTCATCAGGGTTCGCCAGGAAATGAGCTGGTGCCGTGGTGGTCGCGGATCAGCTTGATGCCGTTGGGGCTGGTCCACAGGTAGGTGCCGCGGTCCAGGACGGCGTAGTTCCACGCTGAGTGGGTCTTGGCGCGGTGGTGCCGTCGGCACAGTGGTGCGGTGTTGCAGCTACAGGTCGTCCCGCCGTCGGTACGGGCAACGACGTGGTCGCAATCGCAGCGCTGCGCGGGTTTCGTGCAGTGCGGGAACACGCAGTGCACGTCGACCAGGGCGTTCTGCTCCTTCAACCGGTCCGGCGCCTCATACGCCTCGACATGGATGTGGTCGGCCAGATCGACCACCGGCTTCACGGTGACGTTGGCGTTCGGGTTGCCGCACCATTCCCGGATCTGCTCCACCGAGATCGGCGAGCGGGTGTTCTGACACCGGCCGACACACTCCGCGCCTTTGAGGGCGTCTTCGGTGAGGTGGACGAACAACACCACTCCCCGACGACCATCGATCGACTCCTCCTCGGTGTCGAAGTCGAAGGCGAACTGACGGCGGGCGAGCTCACCGACGGCCCTGGCGCGGCGTACGTCGAGGGGCTCAGTCGCCCCTAGGGCCGCTTGCTGCTTCGCACCGGTGCGGATCGCTTCCTCGAAGGCGAGGGCATCGTCCAGGTCGAGCTCGCCGTCGATCCGGACCGTGCCGTCGTAGGAGACCTGCTCGAGGTGGACATCGCAGTGCCGCGACTCCGCCGCCTCCCGCCGCTTCGCTTCGGCAGCCTCTGGGTCGAACCGAACCAGAGCCTCGGTGACCAGGCGCTCCACCTGAGCCCACGAACACGAATGCGCCACCGGCGACAGATGCTGATCCGCGTACGCGGCGCCCGCCATCGGGAGGGCCATGGTCTGGTCGGCGATCCGGCCCGCCCGCCCCACCGGCAGCTTCCCGTCGCAGACGCGGGCCCAGAGCTTCGGGAGGCGGTAGCGCAGCTCCAGGATGCGTCCGATGTACGACTTGCCGGCGTCAGTGGACATGCCGAGGGCGGCGGCGTACTCCATCGCCTGGAACTCCGAGACCAACGGCGCACCGGCACCGGCCAGCGGCAGACCACGGTCGCCGTAGGCCTGGCCGTAGTTGGCGTACCAGTCATCGGGCTCGACCTCGTTGAGCATCGCCCACTCGATCGTCGCCTTCGCCATCGCGACCTCGGCTTCGTCCCGGTCGGCCTTGTGGCCGCGCAGCACCGCGAGCGCCTCGGCCGTGGTGGCCGATTCGGTGTGGTGCGCGGTGCTGGCCATGGAAGAATCCAAGCACCCGCCACCGACAGCGACCGCCCGGAATCGGGGGTTATCCACCGACCCTCAGATCACGGTCCACTAACGAGTTTCCCGCTCAACCACAGCGGTTTCGGGCGAGTGCCGTGCCAGCTACAGAGGTCTCGATACGCTCGCTGGCGCTCGCTACTCGACCAACGAAGACCACCCCGACCGCAGGTCGGCATCCCTCCTAGTAGGCGCACATCACGGCCGTAGACGGCGTTGTCAAAGGCGCACAGCGGCGAAGCGAACCCCTGATCGTGAGAGTCGGCATGCTAGGCGCGCGGGCCCACCCCAGCCCCGAAACGGCGACCGCGAGCAACGGTTTCCGTGCCAGCTACAGAGGTCTCGATACGCTCGCTGGCGCTCGCTACTCGACCAACGA
>JALZCZ010000187.1 GCA_030862825.1 Actinomycetota bacterium
AGCATCCGGTCGTCCCAGCGCAGCGGCGAGTTGCAGTTGATCAGCGAGATCGTCGCCGGCGTCTCCTCGATCACCTCGCGGGAGCCGAACAGGATCGAGGTCATGGCGATGGTGTCGGCGGCGTTCGCGCCCGAGACCACGTTGCCCATGTAGACCTTGTCGGTCAGCGTCTGCAGCGCGAGGGTCATGTCGAGGTGCCGGCTGTCGAGCGGTGTGTCGTTGGGCTCGCAGATGATGCCACCCGCGGAGTCGAGCACCGGGAACGTCTGCGCCAGCTTGGTGAAGTTGGTGAAGTCGTCCATGGTCGCGTCGCGGCGTTCCTCGCCCTGGCGCACGAACGGCGGGCCGTAGACGGCGCCGAACGCCATCGAGTCACCGCCGATGTGGATGTTGTGGTCAGGGTTGCGGGCCTGCACGTCGAACTCCCGGGGCGCCTTCGCCACCTGCTCCAGCACGAAGTCGGGGTCCAGGAAGACCGTGTTGTCCTCGACCCGCTGCCCGGCCTTGCGGAACAGCTCGAGCGCTCGGTCGTCCATGAACTCGACGCCGATCTCGGTCATCAGCCTGCGCCAGCCCTTGTCGAGCATGGCCATCGCGTCGGAGGAGAGCACCTCGTAGCGCGGCATCTGGTTGCGAAACATCGAACCTCCTGCAAGTCGTCAGTCAGGTCGCGGCCGTCGGATGCTTGACCACGCCGTCGGCACATCCTAACCTCATCATGTGGGACCACGGTTCCACATCATGGAACCATTGACCAGGGGTAGAGCGATGTCCGAGCCGAGCACCGCGAGCAGCGGCACCCGTGCGGTCGACCGCGCGGCGCTGCTGGTCGCGACGGTCGTGCACGCCGACGAGCCGCTGACCTTCGCGGAGCTGCAGGAGACGTCGGGCCTGGCCAAGTCCACGACGTCGCGGATGCTCACCGCCCTCGAGCGCGCCGGTCTCCTCGAGCGCGACGACGCCGGGTCGTACGTCGCGGGCCGGCTGTTCTGGCTGTACGCCGCCCGGCACGACCCGTGGGACGAGCTGGTGCGCCTGGCCCGGCCGACCATGGAGCAGATCAGCAACGACACGCACGAGACCGTGCACCTCAGCGTCACCCGCGGCGACCGCGTCGTGCAGGTGGCCCAGGTCGACTCCCGCTACATGCTCGGCAGCCGCGACTGGACCGAGGTCGACGTACCGGCCCACTGCTCCGCGCTCGGCAAGGTCTTCTACGCCTACGGCGCCCTCGACCTGCCGACCGAGCCGCTCGAGCGCCTCACCGAGTCCACCTACGCCGACGTCGACGCCCTGCGTCGCGACGGCGAGGAGATCCGGCGGCTCGGCTGGGCGATCACCGCGGACGAGCTCGAGGTCGGTCTCACCGGCGTCGCCGTCCCCGTCTACCGCGGGCGCGGCGAGCTGATCGCCGCTCTCGGCGTCTCGGGACCAACCCCACGACTGGAGGGGCGGCTCGACGAGCTCGGCCGTCACCTGCTGGACCATGCCGCGCAGCTCTCCACCCTGCTGCGCGGCCAAACCCGCAAGGAGGGCGTCGCATGACTCCGGAAGAAATCCTCAAAGGCCTCTACGACGAGACCCTGGTCGGCAACGCCCCGCGCGTGCTCGAGCTGACCGACGAGGGACTCGCGCTCGACATGGAGCCGCAGACGCTTCTTTTCGACGCGCTGATCCCGTCGCTGGAGGAGGTCGGCGCCCGGTTCGAGCGCGGTGACTTCTTCGTGCCCGAGATGCTGATCGCCGGGCGCGCGATGGCCGGCGCCATGGAGCGGCTGCGTCCGCTGCTCGCCGAGACCGGCGTGCAGACCATCGGCAAGTTCTTGATGGGCACGGTCAAGGGCGACGTGCACGACATCGGCAAGAACCTCGTCAACATCATGCTCGAGGGCGCCGGCTTCGAGGTGATCGACCTGGGCGTGCAGGTGGCGCCGGAGAAGTTCGTGTCCGCGATCGAGGAGCACCAGCCCGACATCGTCGGGTTCTCGGCGTTCCTCACCACCACGATGCCGATGTTCAAGGCCAACATGAACGCGCTCGAGAAGGCCGGCATCCGCAGCAACGTGATCGTGATGGTCGGCGGCGCCCCCGTCACCCAGGAGTACGCCGACGCGGTCGGTGCCGACGGCTACGCCGCCGACGCCTCGCAGACCGTCAAGCGGGCCAAGGCCCTGCTCCACGAGAAGCGCGCGAAGGTCCCTGCCTGATGTCGGCTCCCAGGCTCGAGACGGTCCTCCGCTCGGCGACCCAGGAGGTGGTGATCGGCCACGACCAGCGCTTCTGCCTGATCGGTGAGCGGATCAACCCGACCGGCCGCCGGATCTTCCAGGAGCAGCTGCGCGCCGGCGACCTGTCGGCCATCGAGCGCGACGTCAAGATGCAGGTCGAGGGCGGCGCCGACGTGCTCGACATCAACATGGGCGTGCCGCTCACCGACGAGGCAGACCTGCTCGCCAAGGCGATCACCATGGTCCAGCAGCTCACCGACAAGCCGATCTGCATCGACTCCTCGGTGGTCGAGGCACTCGAGGCCGGCCTCTCGGTCTACCAGGGCCGCGCGCTGGTCAACTCGATCACCGCCGAGGACGAGCGGATGGCGCAGATCCTCCCGCTGGTCAAGAAGTACGACGCCGCGATCATCGCGCTGCCCAATGACGCCGACGAGATCCCGATGGAGGTGGAGAAGCGGGTCACGCTGACCCGCAAGATCATCGAGGTCGCCACCACCGAGTACGGCATCGCGGCGGCCGACATCGTCATCGACCCGCTGGCCATGCCGATCGGCGCCGACCAGCAGATGGTCAACACCACGATGGAGACGATGCGGCGGATCCGCGACGAGTTCGGCGTCAACATGACCTGCGGGGCATCCAACGTCTCCTTCGGCATGCCGTCGCGGCACGCCCTCGGCGCGGCGTTCCTGCCGATGGCGATGACGGCCGGGCTCACCAGCGCGATCATGGACACCCGCACCCCGCAGATCGTCGAGGCCGTGAAGGCGGCCGACCTGCTGCTCGGTCACGACGAGTGGGGCGGCGCCTGGATCGCGGCACACCGCGCAAGGCAGGCAGCCACAGCGTGACAAGCGACGCCGCGGACACGCCGGGCGAGGACTTCTCGCTCGACGACGTCCGCCGTGAGGGCCTGCTCCCCGCCCGGGGGGCGGAGCCCGTCGCCCACGACGGCGTCGGGCGGGTCGAGCTCGCGTTCACCGTCCAGGACGCCGACGGTGCACCCGCCGCCCAGCGCAGCGTCCGGGTGCCGCCGGGCGTCACGGTCTTCGACTCCGCGTCGTGGAACGGAATCGCGATCGACTCCACCTGCGGCGGCCACGGCACCTGCCACAAGTGCAAGGTGCGGGTCGAGGGCTCGACGCCGATCTCGCGCCACGACGTCCGCACGTTCAACCGCGAGCAGCTCGACGCCGGCTGGCGGCTGGCCTGCCTCGTGCAGGCGACGCGCGACCTGGCCGTCGACGTACCCCCGCTGACGACGCGACCCAAGGCTGCCACCGTCGGCGTCGGCCGGCAGGTGATCCTGCGGCCCGCCGTGCAGAAGAGGTACGTCGAGCTCGCCGAGCCCCACCTCGCCGACCAGCGCTCCGACCTCGACCGGCTGCTCGAGGCGATCGACGACCTCGAGCCGACCGCCGACCTCCACCTCCTCCGGCGGCTGCCGTCGGTGCTCCGCGAGGCCGACTTCAAGGTCACCGCGGTGATCGTCGACGAAAACCTGATCGACGTCGAGCCGGGCGACACCACCGAGCAGCGCTACGCGATCGCGTTCGACCTCGGCACCACGACCGTGGTCGCGACCTTGCTCGACGTCGCACTCGGCGTACCGGTCGCGGTCGCCTCGATGCTCAACAAGCAGCAGCCCTTCGGCGGCGACGTGATCACCCGGATCAGCGCGACGATGATGGATCCCGAGACCCTGCCCCGCCTGCAGAAGGCGGCCGGCGAGACCCTGGCCCAGCTGGCCACCCAGGTCTGCCGCGAGGGCAACGTCGACCCTCAGCAGGTCTACGAGGTCGCGGTCGCCGGCAACGCCACCATGACTGCCCTGGTGCTCGGCATCGACCCCGAGCCGCTCGGCGTCGCACCGTTCGTGATGTCGACCGCGCAGCCGCCCACGGTGCTTGCCTCCGACGTGGGACTCGCCCTGCACCCGCGCGCCCGGCTCGTCTTCTTCCCGGCTCTCGGCGCGTACGTCGGCGGCGACATCGTCGCGGGCATGCTCGCCACCGGCATGGACCGCGACAAGCGCACCCGGCTGTTCATCGACGTCGGCACCAACTGCGAGATCGTGGTCAGCGACGGCGACACGATCCTGGCGACCGCGGCTCCCGCGGGCCCGGCCTTCGAGGGCGGCGCCATCAAGTGCGGCATGCGCGCGGCCGACGGCGCGATCGAGGTGATCAAGCTCAACGACACCGTGGAGCTGGGTGTGATCGGCGACGTGGAGCCCAAGGGGTTGTGCGGCTCCGGGCTCGTCGACGCGGTGGCCGAGCTGGTGCGGGTCGGGCTGCTCGACTCGTCGGGCCGGTTCGTGCCCGACGACGACGCGCCCACGATCGCGCCGAAGCTGGCCGACCGGCTGACCAAGATCGGCGAGGAGCGGGTGTTCGTGCTGCACCGCCCGCACCCCGACGCCGAGCCGGAGGACTGTGTGGTGCTGTCGCAGCGCGACGTCCGCGAGCTGCAGTTCGCGAAGGCCGCGATCTCGACCGGCTGGACCCTGCTGCTCGAGCAGCTCGGCCTCGAGCACCGCGACGTGCAGCAGGTGCTGATGGCCGGCTCGTTCGGCAGCTACATCTCCGCGGCGTCCGCCGTACGGATCGGCCTGGTGCCGAAGCTGCCCGTGCTGCGCATCGTCTCGGCGGGCAACGTGGCCGGCGAGGGCGCGAAGATGGCACTGCTCTCGGTGCGCGAGCGGGTCGGCGCCGAGGCCCTGCTGAGGGAGGTGACGTATGTCGAGCTCTCCGACCGCCCTGACTTCAACGACCGCTTCGTCGACCAGCTCGGGTTCTGACTCCGTCAACGGCGGGGTCTCGCTGATCGCCTGCGGCGCCTGGGCCCAGCCGGCTGCCGAGATCGCCGCCCGGCGCGGCTGGCCGGTCGTCGTACACCCCCTGCCGCCGTTGCTCCACAACCAGCCGCAGCTGATCGCCGGCGAGGTCCGCACCCTGGCCGAGCGGCTGCTCGCCCGCGGTGAGCGGGTCGCGATCGGCTACGCCGACTGCGGGACCTACGGCGCCCTCGACGAGGTGTGCCGGGACCTCGGCGTCGAGCGCCTGCCCGGTCTTCACTGCTACGACGTCTACGCCGGCCCGGAGCGGCTCGCGACGTTCTTCGACGAGCAGCCCGGCACCTACGTGCTGACCGACTTCCTGGCCCGCTCCTTCGCGCGCACCGTGATCCGCGAGCTCGGCCTCGACCGCCACCCCGAGCTCCGCGACGACTACTTCGGCTCCTACACGCGGGTGGTCTGGCTGGCCCAGCAGCCCGACGACGAGCTCCGCGCGCTCGCCCAGCAGGCCGCCGACGCCATCGGGCTCCCTCTCACCGTGGTCGACACCGGCCACGCCGGGCTCGAGGCGGCGCTGGAGAAGCTGGTCGCGCCGGTGCGGGGTCGGGTGCCCGACAACGCTCTATAGGTCGTGCTCAGGGACACGACCCGACCCTCGGACGGGGTCAGCCGTCCAGCCGGCGCAGCCAGTCCTGCCGCCAGGCCTCGGTCTCGGCCACCTGGTTGAACGTGTAGAGGTGCAGGCCCGCCACGTTGGCCTGAGGCTCCCCGACGATAGGGGCGACCTTGGTCAGGAACGACTCCCCGGTGAAGCCGCCCGGCGCCACCAGCCGCGTCATCAGGCCCTTCTGTTTGGCCAGGAACCTGGTCGAGTCGCCGACCCCGATCTTGGTGGCCATGCCCAGCAGCTTGGTCCGGTCGACCGGGCCCGGGAGACCGAGCAGCAGGGGCAGCGTGATCCCGCGCAGGCGCATCCGCTGCAGCCAGTCCTTGACCACGGCCGGGTCGAAGGTGAGGTTGCTGACGACGTACGTCGCGTGCTTCCGCTTGTCCCACATGGACTGCACGGTGAGGTCGTCGTTGATGGTCGGATGGCTCTCGGGATAGCCGGCCATCCCGACGGCCTCGAACGGGTTCCCCAAGGCGGTGAGATCCTCGAGCATCGACAGCGCATCGGGGTAGTCGCCGACCGGATCCGCGTCACCGCCGGGCACGAAGATGCTGGTGATGCCGGCGCGCTTGAGCCGGTCCACCAGCTCGGCGAGCTCGGTCCGACCGCTGATCATCCGCGCGGCGAGGTGGGGGACGACGTTGTAGCCGTGGCCGGTGAGGCTCTCCGCCAGCTCGACGGTGCGGTCGAGGCCCATGGAGGGCGACGCCGTGACGGTCACCGGCACGGTGGTCGGCACCGACTCGACCACCTTGGCCTCGATGCTGGCCGTGGGCAGCACCTCGTAGCGGGCGTGCTCCAGGAGACGACGGACAGTGACCTGATCTTTGTTGCGCATGATGCAACCCGATTCGTGATACGCGACGAGACAGCCCAGCCTACTGCCGAGGACCCCGCTGCGACAGGGGTCGCCGCCCGGATTTCTGTCCCGACGCCGGGATGACAGACTCCGAACGTGGGTCTCCCGACGTTCGACCAGCTCTCCGCCTTGCCGGCGTACTGCCAACAGGTCGTGCCCATGGCCTTCGAGGACCTCAACGGCCACCTCAACATCCGGCACTACCTCGGCATCGCCAGCGAGGGGCTCGACGAGGCGCTCGTGCCCCTCGGCATCCTCCAGAACTGGCCGCGCGTCGCCGACCAGGCGGTGTTCTCGGCCGAGCACCACCTCACCTACGTCACCGAGCTCCGCACGGGCGACCGCATCTCGGTGCGGGTGCGCCTGGTCGGGCGCTCGGAGCGGGCCGCGCACGCCGTGGCCTACCTCGTCGACGAGACGCGACAGCGGCTCAGCTACGTGATGGAGGAGATCTTCCTGCACGTCGACATGACCACCCGCCGTACGTCGCCGTGGCCCGCGGACGTGGCGGCGGCGCTGGACCGACGGGTCGCCGAGGAAGGGGCCCTGCCCTGGGCGCCCGAGCTGTCGGGATCGATGAGCCTGCGCTGAGGAGAGAGGTGGACACACCACCAGCAGTCGAACGCATGGTCGCGGCGACCAACGCCGCCGACAACACCGCCTTCGTCGAGTCCTTCGCCGACGACGCCTATCTCGAAGACTGGGGCCGTGGCTTCCGAGGCCGCGACGGCGTCGCCCGGTGGAACCAGTCGGACAACATCGGCAAGCAGTCGTACTTCGAGGTGCAGTCGGTGCGGACCGAGGGCGAGGGCTATGTCGCGACGCTCGAGGTCACCGGAGGTGGCTTCAACGGCGTCAGCGACTTCTACTTCGAGGTCGAGGACGACCTGATCCGCTCGATGATCATCCGGGCCGGCTGACCGGCGAGCACTCGGTGTCGGCGTCGGTGAACGCCCTGCCGCCGCCGAACGAGTCGCGCACCAGGTCGGGCCCGAGCACCCGGTAGGGCGCCGGCGAGCTCGCCGCCCGGGCCGCGAGGGCCCGCTCCGGTACGCCGCCCCGTGAGGCGACCACGAGCAGGTTGCCGAAGCGGCGGCCGCGCAGCGTGGCCGGCTCGGCGCTCAGCATCAGGATGCCGAAGACCTCGCGGAGGCCGGCGACGACCCGGCGGCTCCAGGGGAACGGTGCCCGGTCGGTGAGGTTGAGGAGCACCAAGCCGTCGGGCTCGAGCACCCGCGACACCGACTCGAAGAACTCCAGCGTCACCAGGTCCGCCGGCACCTGGGCCTCCGCGAAGGCGTCGATCACCACCACCTGTGCCTGACGGTCCCGCATCGCCGCGATCCCGGTCCGGCCGTCCACGGCACGAACCTTGATCCCGCTGCGCCGGGGCAGCGGGATCTCGCGGCGGACCAGCTCGGTCAGGGCCTCGTCGGGTTCGAGCACGACCTGCCACGAGCCGGGCCGGGTGGCGCCGACGTACCTCGGCAGAGTCATGCCGGCCCCGCCGACGTGCACCGTTCTCAGGGGCACGCCTTGCTCGGCGCAGACATCGACGACGTCGGCCATCCGTCGCACGTAGTCGAAGACGATCCGCGTGGGGTCCGCGAGGTCGACATGGGACTGGTCCATCCCCGAGAAGCGGACCACGTAGGTGTCAGGCCCGTCGCCCCGGAGGATCTCCATCGGGTCCCATCCTCGCAGGCCGTCGGTGGGACGCGAGATCATGTCGCCGTGGGCACGCGCATCGACGACTTCCTGGATCTGGCTCTGCAGCTGCCCGAGGTGACCCGCACCGACCACGACCGCTACTCGAGGTTCGCGGTTCGCTCGCGCACCTTCGGCTACCTCTGGGAGCCCACCCGCACGGTCGGCCTGAAGCAGACCATCGCGGAGCAGCTGGCGCTGGTCGCCGAGCGACCCGTGGTCTTCGAGGTGCAGTTCACGGCCGGCGGGTTCGGCTGGGTGGTCGTCTACCTCGAGGGCCTCGAGCGCGACGAGCTGGCCGAGCTCACCTTCGAGGCCTGGCGGCTCACCGCCCCGGCCACCCTCGTCGAGGAGCGCGCGGACCGGCTGCCGGTCTAGGGCAGCAGTCGTGCCAGCCCGCACCCGATCACCTGAACACTCGCGGCTCCGCACACACACGGCGTGCTTGCTACCAGCTCGCGATCACGTGGGCGATCCGGCGCAGCGCCATCCGCAGCCCGACGGCGAGCATCGGAAGACGAACCAGCTCTGGTGCGCTCTCGGCGCGGTGCCGGGGCGCATGGCGACGCCGTTCCCGTGCATCGGAGGTGCTTGCCATCGTGGGTCTCCAGGCCGTCCACCGGCGCCGCCCGTTCTGGACGGCAGGATCAGGTGCCCCGCCTGGCGAGTTGCAAACCCCGAGGAGCGTGTGGCTCAGGACTGGCGGGTGACGACCAGCGAGAAGTCGTAGAGGTCGCCCCGGCAGATCGACTGTCCGCGCTCCACGATGCGACCCTGCTCGTCGACGGTGATCCGCTTCACCAGCAGCGCGGCCGCCCCCTCCTCCACACCGAGCAGCTCGGCGATCCGCGCGCCGACGTTGATCGCCTTGATCTGCTGCTGCGCGCGCCGGAGCACGATGTCGTAGTGGTCGTGCATCACGCCGTACAGGGACTGCTCCAGGTCGTGGTCCTCCAGTCCCGGAAACCGGGAGGCGGGGAGGAAGACCTCCTCGTGGCACATCGGGTTGCCGTCGGCCAGCCGGAGGCGCTCGACGCGGAAGGCCCGCGATCCGGGTGCGATGCCGAGCTCGACGGCCACGTCGGTGGTCAGCCGCACCGGCTCGATGGCCAGCACCTTCGTCGACGGCGTGAAGCCACGTGCCTTCAGGTCCTCCGAGAACGACGTGAGGGCGGGCGCCTTCGACAGCCGGGGGCCGGCCAGGAAGGTGCCGAGGCCGCGAACGGAGTGGAGCACACCCTCGTCGCGCAGGCCGTTGAGCGCCTGGCGCACGGTCATCCGGCTGACACCGAACCGCTCGGCCAGCTGGCGCTCGGTCGGCAGCATGTCCTTGGCGGACATGCCTGCCGTGACCTCTGCCAGGATGCGCTCACGCACTTCCTGGTGCTTGGGCCGACCCATGCTGACTCCCTGGCTTGTGGTCCGCGACGCCTCCCATGCACGGGGGCCTCGCAGCATATTCCTCTACGGTCGCTGCCGGAGCAGGTCGCGAGCAACCGCTGCCGCCTCGCGCACGGTCGGGTGGTGGTGGGATCGATCGGTCGGCGTCGCGAGCCACTCGTCCTCGTGCCTCCGCAGGCCGCGCTCGAACCCGTCGACGTCGAGACCGTCGGCCCCGTCGGCCGCCAGCAGCGCCTCCCACCACAGCGTCCAGCGCGGGAGGTAGTACGCCGCGACGAGGCCCGACCAGTGCCGGCCGGCGTAGTCCTCGAGGACGTGGCCGGGCGCCACCCAACAGGTGAGCAGGCGCTTCGCGTCCTCCTCGAGCTGGTCGGCTCGCGCCGGCGTCTCACCCCAGGCACGGGCGCGTTCGGTCCAGGTGCCGAGGCGGAAGTCGGGGTGGGCGTCGGCGAGACCGTCCATCGTTAGCAGCGCGGCCTCGAACGCCACCCCGGATCGCACCAGGCCATCGCGGTCGGACGATCCGAACGCGGCGACGGCCTGCTGCTGCAGGAGCGCGGCCCGGCGCGCCAGCACGTCGAGACCCACCTCCACGACGTCTCTCTCGAGACCCGGCGTCGACGACGCTTCTGTGGCGGCAGCCAGCACCTCCCACGCTCCGGCCAGCTCGTCGGCGGCGGCCGGTGTCTGCAGCGGCGAGGCCAGGTTGAGAGGGATCCGTGGCGCGAGCCCCTTCCCCAGCGTCGGGCGGCTGATCACGATCGAGGTCGGCGGCCCCGAGAGCTCGGCACCGTGGTAGCAGAGCCGGACGATGGTGTCCCAGGCTCGGCGGACCTCCGGGTCGTCCCTGCCGTAGCGATGGCGGAGGAAGCTCGTCGTCCAGGCGTCGAGGTCGTCGACCCCTCCGTTCCACGCCACGTCGGCGAGCAGCTCGTAGACGATCGGGTCGTGGCCGAGCGACTCCATGGTCGAGCCGACGCCGACCAGGCTGCCACCGTCGCCGCTGGCCCTGATCCGCCCGGGCTCCGCGGCGACGACGTCGAGTGCACCATGCAGGCCGGGCCGGCCGCCCAGACTGTGCAGCATCGTCCACGCCCACGGTCGCCCGGCGAACCGGTTCGTGCGCTTCGAGACCGGCTGGTGCTCGGCCCACAGGTCCAGCACCAGGCTCCGCTCGCTGGGCATGGCTCCGAGGAACGCCGCCGTGCGCTCGGCGTTCCAGTAGTCGGCTCGGTAGCCGAACGGCCATCCCTGCAGGACCCACGTGCTCGCGTGGTCGTGACCGGTCAGCATCGCCGCGATCGCCGTGGCGTAGTCGGCGAGCTCGCTCGCGTCCTCGACGGGCGGCGTGCCTTCGACGAACGGGTCGACAGCGTAGAAGCCGTCCGAGCCGAAGATCGACTCCTGGGCCGCGAGCAGTGCGCCGCCGAACTCCTGGTAGGTGCCGTCCCGCGGGTCCACGGCATAGTTGGTGAAGCCCATCCAGTCGACCGGCCGCGCGCCGCCGCCGGCAAGCTCGCGCGGCAGGTAGCCGGTGAACCCGGGGAGCACCGGCGTCATGCCGAGCTCGCGTTGCCGGGCCAGGATGCGTCGGCCGAGCTCGACCCGGCGTTCGATCTCGGAGCTCGGCATCGGCGAGCCGTGGTCGTGCACGCAGCCCATCCAGACCCACGGCAGGTACGCCGCGGAGCCCAGGAAGCGACGGGCGCGCTCGTCGGGGACCCCGTGGTCGCGCAGGACGTGGAGCCAGGCACCCTCGAAGCCGACGGTGGCGAGCGGGAGGTTCACCCCCGCCAACGCCATCCGGTCGATCTCGACCTCCCACTGCGGCCAGTCCCAGTACGCAGCGGAGTAGCCGAACGTGCAGTAGTTGAGGTGGTAGCGCCACCGCCACGGGTTCGTCGACCGCCACCGATGATCTGGCAGCACGCCGGGCAGGTTGGTCGACGTGCCCGGATCGAGAGCGAGGTCGCACGCCCGCATCGCGTAGTGGCGGAGCCCGGCGGCCACGGACACCCCGTCGCTCGCCTCGATCCGAAGCCGGCCGCCCTCGGCCCTGATCCCGAACCAGCTCGGGCCGGCCTCTGTCGACACGTCGACGGTCACATCCCCCGCCCGGTCCGGCAGGACCCGACCGACCAGGGCCTGAGCAGCAAGCGATGCCGGGCGGTCGGTCACCCCTTCAGCGCCCCTTGCATCAGGCCGCTGATGAAGCTCCGCTGGAAGATCAGGTAGACGACCAGGATCGGGGCCATCACGATCACCGTGCCCGCGGAGAGCACGGGGATGTTGGTGGAGTACTGACCGACGAAGAACCCCAGCCCCGCGGGCGCGGTGCGGAGCTGGGTGTCCTGCACCAGGATCAGCACCAGCAGGAACTGGTTCCAGGACCACATGAAGACGAGCACGGCCAACGTGGTCAGCGCCGGTTTCGAGAGCGGCAGCAGGATCGAGCCCAGGATCCGCACCGACGACGCGCCGTCGATCCGCGCGGCCTCGACCAGCTCCAGCGGCATCGACTGGAAGTGGGTGCGCATCCAGAAGATGCCGAACGGCATGAACAGCCCGATCTCCACCAGGACCACGGCCCACAACGTGTTGGTGAGGCCGATCGAGCGGAGGTCGTAGTAGAGGGGGATCACGATCAGCTCCACCGGGATGGTCAGGCCGGAGACGAAGAAGACGAACAGCCCGTTGCTCCAGCGCAGGCGCATGGTGGCCAGCGCGTAGCTTGCCAGGGTCGCCGCGATCAGCGTCGCAGGCACCACGAACGCCGCCACGAAGAAGCTGTTCTGCAGTAGGCTCGCGAAGCCGGCGGCGCTCCACGCGTCGGCGTAGTTGTCGAAGGTCGCGTCGTCGGGCCAGGCCAGCCCGCTGACCGCCGATCCCGACGGCTGCAACGACGCGAGGATGATGCTGACCAGTGGCAGCAGGGTTCCGATCGCGATCGCGACCAGGGCGACGTACGCCGGCAGGCTCTTTCGCATCAGTCGTCCTTCGCGATGCGGGTGATGAGCAGTACGACGACCAGGATGGTCAGAGCCAGCACCGTCGCGATCGCGGCCGCAAGGCCGACCTGGCTCTGGTTGAACGCCAGCCGGTAGACGAGCAGGCCGGGCACGGTGGTGCGGTCCGCAGGCGCGCCGCCGGTGGTCACATAGACGATGTCGAAGCTGGCCAGGGCGGCGACCGTGGTGATGCTGAGCGCGACCGCGATCTCGCCCCGCAGTGCCGGCAGGGTCACTGCGAAGAACTCCTGCACCGGCCCCGCCCCGTCCAGCTGCGCCGCCTCGTAGAGGTTCTGGTCGATCTTCTGCGCGCCGCTGAGCAGCAGCACCATGCAGAGGCCGGTCATCGCCCAGGTGCCGACCAGCCCCACGGCAGGGAGCGCGAGCGTGAAGTCGCCCAGCCAGGTCCGGGTCCACGACTCGAGCCCGATGGCCGACAGGGTCTGGTTGACCAGCCCGTCGGTGCCGTACATCCAGCGCCAGGTGACGCCGACGGCGACCAGCGGGATCACCTGCGGCAGGAAGTAGATGACCCGGAAGAACGACATCCCGCGGCGTCGATGCCGCGCCAGCAGAGCGACCAGGAGCAGTCCGATGCAGACCGGCACCCAGGAGAAGAACAGCATCAGCACCAGCGCGTGCACGATCGCACCGCGCAGCTCCGGCGTCCGGAAGACGTCGGCGTAGTTGCCGAGCCCGACCCACGTGGCGGCGGTGAGCCCGTCCCAGTCGAAGAAGGACAGGTAGACCGTGTGCAGGCTCGGGAGGATCGCGAATGCCACGTAGAAGAACAGCGCGGGGGCGAGGTAGAGGTAGCCCTTGCCCCACCACCTCCGCCTGCGGCCGGGGTGAGCCGCGGGCGCAGGCGAGCGGGGGGCCGAGACAGCTGCGGTCCTACTGTCCGTGGTACTCATCGCGGGTCGCCTGGACGCCACTCAGGAACTCCTCTGCGTCGCCTTCGCCAGCGATGATGCCCTGCAGTCCCGCGACCTGCTGGTCATAGGCCGCCGGGGCGGCGAAGTCCGGGTAGAGGTTCAGGCCGTCGGCCTCGATGACCCGCCCGAGGGCGTCGTACACGTCGGCCATCACACCGGTCTGCTCCGGAGCAGCCTCGATGTTGGGCGGCAGGAAGCCGCCCTCGGCCTCGATCGCCGCCGCCTCTGGAGACGCCAGGAAGTCGAGGAACGCGGCGGCCGCGTCGGGGTTCTCGGTGTTGGCGGAGACCGAGTAGGAGACGCTGAAGCCGGACCCGGTCGCCGGCGCGTCGGCCTCCGGCGCGGGCATCAGGAAGAACCCGGCGTCCTCGCCGAGCTCGTCGGCGACCTGCGCCGCGGCCCAGTTGCCGTTCATCAGGTAGACCGCCTTGCCCTGGGCGAACCGCGCCGTCGCGTCCGCCTGGCCGGTGCCATTGGCTCCCGGCGCGATCAGGCCCTCGCTGGCCCAGTCGCCCACCTTCTGGGTCGCCGCCACGGCGTCCTCGGTGGTGAGGTCTCCACCCGGCTGGCCGTTGACCCAGTCGCGGTAGTCGTCCTGGGGCATCATCACGTTGAGCAGCGCGGCCCACAGGTGCAGGCCGGCCGAGTCCAGGGCACCCACCTCGATGGGCGCCAGGCCGGCGTCCTTCGCGGCCTGCAGGTCGGCCTCGAACTCTTCCAGCGTCGCGGGCGGCCCGTCGATGCCCGCCTGCTGCGCGAGCTTCTTGTTGTAGTAGACACCGGTCAAGGAGAGGCCGGCCGGGACGCCGTACAGGTTGCCGGTGCCGTAGGTCTTGCCGTTGGGCTCCGACGTGAGCTGGGTCAGGCTGATCTCCGGGAACTTCTCCTCCCAGCCGTAGGCCTCGCTGTACTTGTCGAGCTCGAGGACGTGGCCCGCGCCGATCAGGTCCTTCATGGCCACGTTGTACTGCGCGATGTCGGGGGCGGTGTCCGAGGTCATGGTCAGTTTGATGTTCTTCACGTAGCTGCTGAACTCGGTGTACTGCGGGTTGACCGTCACCTGGGGGTACGTGTCCTCGAAGGCCGCGATCAGCGCCTCGACCATGTCCGGCCCGTCGGTGAAGGCCAGGTCGAGAGTGACCTCCTCGTCGGACAGCTCCGTCGAGACCGACGTCGGGGACGTGTCGTTGTCCTCGTCGTCGGACCCCGGGGTCAGGCCGCCGCAAGCCGCCATCGTCACCGCCAGTCCCGCCGCGACGCTCACCACGCGCAAGCTCCTGTACGTCGCCATGGTCGATCCTCCTTCGTCAGTGGGCACGGCCCAGGATGGACCGACAACCACGAGTTGAGGGTCAGTCTGCCGCATCAGGTCTATACCTGCAATGGATCATTCACGGATTTCTGGGCGCTGTTGCGGTCAAGCACTCAGATTGGTCTAGACTTACGAACACGACCCGAGCACTACGGAGGAACTGATGTCGGACCCCGCGCCGACCGGCGCATCCCACGCCGAGGACCTCGACCTCCTCCCCACCGAGCAGGCCGTCGCGGACCTCGACGACCTCGACACACGCCCGACCGCCGACGTGGTCGGCCTCCTGCTCGCCTCCGAGGCCCGGCTTCCCGCCGTGCTCGACCGGGCTCGCCCGCAGCTGGAGGCCGCCGTCGAGATCGTCTCGGCCAAGCTGGCCGCCGGGGGCCGCCTGGTCTACGTCGGTGCCGGCACGGCCGGTCGGATCGCCGCCCTCGACGCCGTCGAGTGCCGGCCGACCTTCGGTGTCGACGACGAGACCGTGATCGCCCTGCTCGCGGGTGGGCCCGACGCCTCAGGCGTAGCCTTCGAGGCGGCCGAGGACGACGGGCCGGCCGGGCACTCCGCCGTGGAGGAGCTCGCGATCGGGCCACGCGACGCCGTGGTCGGCGTGACCGCATCGGGGCGGACGCCGTACGTCGTCGCGGCCCTTAAAGCAGCCAGGATGCGAGGAGCGGCAACGGTGGCCGTCTGCAACAACCCCGACTCACCCGCGGCCGGTGCGGCCGACTTTCGCGTCGAGCTGCTCACCGGCGCGGAGGTCCTGGCCGGGTCCACCCGGCTCTCGGCGGCCACCGCCCAGAAGATTGCGGTCAACGTCATCTCGACCGCATCGTTCATCAGGTGCGGCCGATCGTACGGCGCCTGGATGGTCGGCCTGCAGCCCACCAACGCGAAGCTCGAGGCCCGCGCGCAGCGGATCCTCCAGGAGGCGACCGGGATGAGCAGGGAGGCGGTGGCGACGGCCATGACCGCGGCCGCCACCCCCGACGTCGCGCTCGTGATGCTGC
>JALZCZ010000197.1 GCA_030862825.1 Actinomycetota bacterium
ACAGCAGTCCCGTCGTCACGATCCGTCGGGCCGGTGACCGGTCCAGGAGCCGCGTCGCCACCTGGATGCCGAGGCCGGCTGCGAGGCCGCCGGGCACACCGAGGGCGCCGGCCATCAGGGCGGAGTCACCGCGGGTGACCTGCACGTAGGTCGGCATCAACAGCATCGAGCCGAAGTACGCCGCACCGAACAGCACGAGCACCACGAGGCCCGACGCGAACACAGGGTCGGCCAGCAGCCGGACCCGCAGCAGGGGAGTGGCGTGGCCCAGCGACCGCAGCACGAAGGCCCCCATCAGCACCGCGCCCCCGACGACCAGGACCAGCCGCACCGGGTCGCTCGCGCCCGCGTCGCTCACGGCATACACCACGGCGACCGCGCCCGGCACCAGTAGCGCACTGCCGCCCACGTCGAGCCGCAGCCGCTCGGTCGGCCGGTCGGCGGGGGCCCAGCGGGACACCAGCCGGGCGGCCGCGAGAGCGGGTGGGACCGTGATCAGGAAGATCGCCCGCCACGACACCGTGTCGATGAGCGCACCGGCGACCAGGGGACCCACGAGCGGGCCGACGAGGACGGGCAGACCGAGGAAGCCGGCCATCCTGCCGCGCTGGTTGGCCGGCAGCCCGGTCATCGCGATCGCCATCCCGAGCGGGTTCACGACGCCACCGCCGAGGCCCTGGAGCACTCGCGCCGTGATGAGGCTGAGCGGGTCCCACGCGCACCCAGCGGCGAGCGAGCCGACAGCGAAGACGAGCATCGCCGCGACATAGGTCCTCCCGGCGCCGAACCGCGAGGCCAGCCAGGCGGCCAGCGGCAGCGTCGTCACCAGTGCGAGCAGATACGCCGTCGTGGTCCACTGCAGCACCGCGAGCGACGCGTCGAACTCCTCGGCCAGCACCGGCACCGCGACCACGGTGATCGTCGTGTCGAGCACGATCACCAGCCCACCGAGAGCCAGGGTCAGGCCGAGCTTCGTGCGGGCAGTCATGCCGGCACCGCGAGCGAACGCCGTCCGCGGCGCAGCGTGAGCGCCCACCAGCGCAGCTCGGACATCGTCGCCTCCAGCGCGTCGGCGGCGTGGGCGGGCGGCCGGAACCGGCCGTCCTCGTCGAGGTGCGACCAGGGCGCGACGAGCGGCACGCCGTTGCGGGTGGTCGTCGCGTAGACCTCGGCGAAGACGCCGCGCAGATGCTCCACGGCGCGGATGCCACCGGAGCCGGCGCCGTACGAGACGAAGGCGACCGGCTTGTAGCTCCACTCGGCGTAGTGGGTGTCGATCGCGTGCTTGAGCGCCGCCGGGTAGCTGTGGTTGTACTCAGGGGTGAGTACGACGAACCCGTCGGCCTGGTGCAGGCGGTCGCTGATCGGGCTGTCGCCGCGCAGGACCCGCGGGTCGAGGTGCTCCTCTGCCAGGTCGATGATGTCCAGCTTGAGCCAGTCGAGGGGGGCGAAGCGCGCCTCGAGCCAGGGAACGATGGCGTCCGCGAAGCGTTGGCTGCGCACGCTCCCGATGACGAGGGCGATCCGGAGGGTGTCGTCGGTGAGAGGTTCCATGCCCCAGGACGCTAGAAGTTCAACAAATGTTGAAGTCAAGCTCGCAGCAGCCCGCGAGGCACGAGCGGGCTGCGTGAGCGAGCGCAGGTCGAGCAAGCGCGCAGCGCGTCGAGACCCCGGTGCGGGGACCTGCAACGCCGACCAGGACTCCCGATCAGGCGGGTTCGCCCACGAGCGACACCTCGCTGATCGCGGTGTAGTTGCGGGCGGAGCGGCCGCCGCCGGGCTCGCTGACGTCGAGCAGGCGAAGGGTGATCGTGGTGGTGGTGACGGCGTCGAGGGTGAGCCGCTGTAGGTCGCGGGTCGTCTCGAGGCTCTGCTCGACGGAGGTGCCGTCGTCGAAGACCCACTCGACCTGGAGTACGCGGCGGTTGCCGGCGTACCAGTCCAGGTCGCCGGAGCTCTTGGCGTAGCCGTTGACGATGCCGACCTCGGTGATCTCCACCGGCTCCAGGAACGTGAAGATTATCTCGTCGTCCTCGCCGCTGCCCGGCATCCGCCAGCAGGTGTGCGGCGCCTCGTCGACCATGTTGCGCGCCTCGTAGCGCACAGGGTTGCCCGACACGTCCACGTTGGGCGGTGCGGTGTCGGGGACGGAGACCCCGGCGTACTGCGCGACGTCCAGCGGGCCTTTGCCGGCCGGCGGTTCGTCGCTCGGGTTCGGCGATCGCCTCCGGTCCGGTTTCGCGCGCGAGGACTCCGTCGTCCTGTCGCCGGTTGCCTCGTCGCGGGCGCCGTCACTGTCGTCGTCATCGAGCAGGAGCAGGGCCCCGATCAGCGCGAAGAGCAGCAGCGCGACGGTGCCGACCGCCCAGGGCAGCCAGCCGCCGCCCGAACGGTGGGTCCGCCCAGGCGGCTGGGGCCTCGTCGGGACCACAGGCTGAGGTGCCGGCGTCGGTGGCGGGGGAAGTGCCGGCGGGGGCCGGCTCGCCGGCGCGGATGCGGGCGCGCGCTCCGGCACGTCATCGGCGAACAGGGGGTAGCGGGCCTGCGGCGGTGGCTCGACCGCCGACGGCGGGAGCGTCGGCGGACCGGCCTGCGCCGGTTCTTCGCCGACCCGGTGTCCGCAGTTGGTGCAGAAGCGACCGACACCGAGCGGGTGGCCGCAGCTGGCGCACACCTCCATGTCGGTCCTCCGCGGGTCGTCCGTCCTCATGTCCGCGGGACAGGTTAGAGCACGTGCCGAACCAGATCGCGGGCGTCGGCCCTGCCGACCAGCGCCGGGAGCCGGCGGACGGCCTGGGCCAGCTCGCGCAGGTCGTTGCCCATCAGGGCCTGCGGACCGTCGCACAGGGCCGTCTCCGGTGACGGGTGGATGTCGACGATGATGCCGTCGGCGCCGACCGCGATCGCCGCGCGGGAGAGGGGCACCACGAGGTCTTTGCGTCCTGAGGCGTGCGACGGGTCGACGATCACCGGCAGGTGGCTGGTCGCCTGCACGACCGGGATCGCGGAGATGTCGAGGGTGTTGCGGGTGGCGGGCTCGAAGGTGCGGATCCCGCGCTCGCAGAGCACGACGTCGAGGTTGCCGCGCTGGGTGATGTATTCGGCCGCCATCAGCCACTCGTCGATGGTCGCGGTCATACCGCGCTTCAGGAGCACCGGCTTGCCCGCCTGGCCGACCGCCTGGAGCAGCCCGAAGTTGGCCATGTTGCGGGTGCCGACCTGGAGCATGTCGGCGTGCTCGGCGACGACCTCGACGTCGCGCACGTCGACGACCTCGGTGACCACGGGGAGCCCGGTGGCGGCGCGCACGTCGGCCAGGATCTCGAGGCCCCTGACACCCAGGCCCTGGAAGGCGTACGGCGACGTCCGCGGCTTGAACGCACCGCCGCGCAGGATCGTGGCACCGGCCGACTTGGCCATCAGTGCGGCCTCGAGGGTCTGCTGCGGGGTCTCGACCGCGCAGGGCCCGGCCAGGAACGTGAACGAGTCGGGGCCGATCGGCACCTGGAGGTCGGCGGGACCGACCCAGACCGTGGACCGATCCGGGTGGTGCTGCCTGCTGACCAGCTTGTAGGGATCGGAGATCCGGTGCACGTCGGCGACCCCGCGCAGGGTGCGCAGGTTGAGGTGGTGGAACGAGTCGACGTCGCCGACCAGGCCGATGATGGTGCGCACGACACCCTTCGACACGAAGGCCTCACCGCCGACGCCCTCGACCTTGGCGACGACGTTGGCGATGTCTTCGTCGGTGGCGTCCGGCGCCATGACCACGACCATGAGTGCATCTCACTTTCGGTGAGGGCGCCGACCCCCCGGCACGCCATGCGACTGTAGCGCCGCTCACCCCAGGTGACCGTCGGGTTTTCAGACGGCGAGATGCTGGACCTCTCCCTCGGGTTTGCGCTGGGGTCGCAGCTCGACGACGAGCATGGCGGTCAGCACCATCGCCCCGCCGAGGAGCATCCGGCTGGTGAGCGACTCACCGCCGAGCAGCACCGCGAAGAAGGCCGCGAAGACGGGCTCCATGCTCATCACGAGCGCGCTGCGGGTGGGGGAGAGGCGGGCCTGTGCCCAGGTCTGCGCGAGCATCGCCAGCGCGCCGGCGACGAGCGCCATGTAGACGATGGAGGCCCAGTCGCGCCCGTGGTCGGGCAGCACGACGCCGTTGGGGGCCGTGGCCACGAGACAGACGACCGAGATCACGATGATCTGCAGGATCGACATGCCCAGGGCCTCACCCGGCCTCGACCACGCGCCGAGACCGACGATGTGCAGCGCGTAGAGCAGCGCGGCGACGAAGGTGATCGCCTCGCCGTAGCCGATCGAGACACCGTCGAGCGTGAGCACGCCGAGCCCCGCGGTCGCCAGCAGCACCGCGGCCCAGGTGAGCCGGGTGATCCTGGTGCGCAGGATCACGGCCGCGAACAGCGGGGTCGCGACGACGTAGAGCCCGGTCACGAAGCCGGACACGCTGGCCGGGGTGTGCGCCAGACCGGCGGTCTGCAGGATCTGCGCGACGCCGTACAGCCCGCCCAGCACGACCGCGTGGCGACGTGACTCGCGGGAGAGCCGGGCCAGGGCGCGCGGCGCCACCAGCACCATCACCACGCTCGCGATCGCGAACCGCACCGCGAGGAAGTCGAGTGTCGGCACCCGGTCGAGCAGGTCCTTGATCAGGAAGAACGTGCTGCCCCAGGTGGCGGTCGTCGCGAGCAGGGCCGCCGTGGCGAGCAGCGTGGTACGCCGGCTGACCAGCGCCCTGGTCATCCGCGCAGCTCTCGGAGCACGCGGAAGTCCTCGCCGCCGACGTCGCGGGAGCCCGGGGTCTCGAGGATGAACGGCACGCCCTCGGTGGCCGGGTGCGCGAACAGCTCGCGGAACGCCTCGATGCCGATGTGACCCTGGCCGATCTTCTGGTGCCGGTCCCTGCACGCGCCGCGTACGTCCATCGAGTCGTTGGCGTGCACCAGCCGCAGTCGGCCGGGGCCGCCGATCTCGATGATCCGGTCGACGGTGGCGGTCGTCCCGCCGGGTTCGTCGAGCGGTGCGCCCGCGGCGAAGACGTGACAGGTGTCGAGGCAGATCCCTGCCTTGGGGTGGTGGTCGAGGGCGGTGAGGTAGACCTCGAGCTCGTCGACACCGGCGCAGAGCGAGCGGCCCTGTCCGGCCGTCGGCTCGAGCAGCAGCCACGGTGCTGCGTCGTCCGCTATCGCCTCCAGCACGGGCAGCAGCCCCTCGCGGACCCGACCCATCGCCGCCCGGTGCTGCTCCGGGCCGCCCGCCGCGTCGACGTACGACCCGGTGTGCACGACCACGCCCTCCGCGCCGATCTCGGCGGCCCGGCGCAGGTTGTGCGCGACCAGGGCGACCGACCGGTCGTACGTGTCCGCGGTGGGAGAGCCGAGGTTGACCAGGTAGGGCGTGTGGATGAACACCCGCATCCCGCGCTCGGCGGCGGCGGCCCGGAACGCGGCGTCCTCGGCCGGCCTGCCTGGCGTCAGCGCCCAGCCGCGCGGGTTGCCGACGAAGACCTGGAACGCCTCGCACCCCAGCTGTTCGGCGCTGGCGAGCGCACCGGCGACGAGCCCCTTCCCGACCAGGACGTGCGTGCCGATCGGGTTGCGCATGGCCGGAACGTATCGCGGCCGTGGCCGGCCAGCCGAGTTGACGGCCGCGCCGCCGGCCGACGGGTCAGACGAGGTAGATGGTGATCGTGCTGCCCTTCGGCGCGAGGTCGTCGCCACCGGGGTCCTGGGTCAGCACGTAGTCGAGGCCGATGTAGCTGCCGCTCCGCTCGACGTCGACCTCGAAGCCGGCGTCCTCGAGCTCGTCGATCGCCGCCTCCCTCCCGGAGCCGACCACCGACGGGACCTCGATCAGCTCAGGACCCTTCGAGACCACGATCTCGACCTCCTCGCCGCGGAACAGCGTGCCGGAGTCGGGCTCGTAGGAGATCACGTCGCCCTCGTCGATGGTGTCGCTGAACTCCCGGGCCACGATGGTGCCGACCAGCCCGCGGTCGTTGAGCGTCGCGAGCATCTCGTCGGCGCTCTTGCCGACCCAGTTCTCGCCGACCTTGATCGGGCGCGGGCCCTTGCTGATGACCAGGTCGACGAACGCGCCGGGGCGCAGGATCGTGCCGGCCCTCGGCTGGCTGCCGATCACGGTGCCCTTCTCGATGGTCTCGGAGTAGCGGCCGATCGACTCGTCGAAGGAGAGCTTCAGCTCGAGCAGGGCGTCCTGCGCCTGGTCCTCGGTCATCCCCTTGACCCTGGGCACCTTGTAGCGCTCGGCGCCCTTCGACATGGTGATCGTGACGGTGCCGTTGTCGAGGATCCGGTCACCGGCCCCGGGATCGGTCTCGATGACCTGCCCCTTCGGGACCGTCTCTGAGTAGGCCGGTTCGGCGTACTCGACCTCCAGGCCGGCGGCCTCGAGCTTCCGCTCGGCCTCCGTCTGGGTCATCAGGATCACGGCCGGGGTGGTGGTGTAGCGGGCCCAGCCGAGCCAGTAGGCGCCGAGTCCGCCGGCGATCACCAGCACGAGCGCCAGGATCAGCAGCAGCGGTCCGCGCTTGGAGCGTCGCGGCCGC
>JALZCZ010000200.1 GCA_030862825.1 Actinomycetota bacterium
CCTCCTGGGTGGCCGCGACCGTGAGGCAGTAGACGATGCCGGAGCCGGGCTGCTCGGCGAGATGGTCGGCGAGCCAGGCCAGCCGCTGCTCGGCGGTCCTGAGCTGCACCACGCCGAGCCGGAGCGACTCCCGGTCGAGCGAGCCGCGCAGCACCAGGGTCTCGGTGCCGAGCTGCTCGGCGACGTCGGTGGTGACCCGGGCGTTGGCGGTCGCGGTGGTCGCGAGCACGGGGATGCCGTGGGGCAGGTCGCCGAGCAGGGTGCGGATCCGCCGGTAGTCGGGTCGGAAGTCGTGGCCCCAGTCGGAGATGCAGTGCGCCTCGTCGACCACCAGCAAGCCGCACGTGGCGGCCAGCCGGGGCAGCACCTCGTCGCGGAACCCCGGGTTGTTGAGCCGCTCCGGGCTCACCAGCAGCACGTCGACCTGCCCGTCGGCGATCGCGGCGTGGGTCTCCTCCCACTGCTCGAGGTTGGTGGAGTTGATCGTGACCGCGCGGATGCCGGCCCGCTCGGCGGCGGAGATCTGGTTGCGCATCAGGGCCAGCAGCGGGCTCACGATCACGGTCGGCCCGGCGCCCTGCTCGCGCAGCAGCAGCGTGGCCACGAAGTAGACCGCCGACTTGCCCCATCCGGTGCGCTGGACGACCAGCGACCGCCGCTTGTCGACCGCGAGCGCCTCGATCGCCGTCCACTGGTCCGCGCGCAGCTCCGCGTCGTCACGCCCGACGAGCGTGCGCAGGTGCGCCTCTGCCTGGCGGCGGATGGCATCGCGGTCGGTGGTGGAGGTCATGCCCGCTTGTCTACCAGCGAGAGACGACACCGCGCGCTTCCCCGGCGGCCGCCTGTGGACGACCGCGGTCGGGGAACATCACACCACCCACTGGCCGTTCCGCATGATCGTCCGGTCGGCGATCTCGTCGGACTCGCGCCAGGCCTGTACCCGCTCGGGCCGGAGCACCAGGAAGACGTATCCGGTCGACCTGCGCGGGTCCCAGTCGGCCTGGGCGGCGTACGCCGTTCCCAGCTCATCAGCGGCATCGACGTCGACCAGCTTCTCGAGGCGGGCGTCGACCATGGTGACGTCGCGCGTCGGGCCGATCGCCATCCGGGCCCGGCCGGAGTCGGCGATGTCGCGCGCCGTTCGCGAGCTCTCGTGCACGGCGATGACGAGTCGTTCGTCGGTCCAGGCCAGCGACAAGGGCACGAGGTGCGCCTCGCCTTCCGGTGACGCGGACGCGACCCAGACGTCGATGGCCGGCGTCGCCCACATCGCCAGTGTGTCGGTCTTGCGGGTGGTCGCGTCGCGTGGCATGAGCCGAGTCTGCCAGCGGCCGGCTCACTGCCCGCCGGGACGCACCAGACCGGACTCGTAGCCGAAGATGACCGCCTGGACCCGGTCGCGGAGGGCAAGCTTGCGCAGCACCGCCATCACGTGGGACTTCACCGTGGCCTCGCTGACGAAGAGCCGGCCGGCGATCTCCTTGTTGGAGCGCCCCTCGACCAGGAGGAGCAGCACCTCGTGCTCGCGCTGGGAGAGGTCGGCCAGCCGTCCTGCCGCCGTCGGGTCCGGCTCCGGCGTACGCCCGAAGCGCTCGACCACCGCTCGCGTCACCGCCGGGTCGAGCAGGGCGTCGCCGCGCGCGATCGTGTGCACAGCGGCGATGAGGTGCTCCGGCATGGCGTCCTTGAGCAGGAACCCGCTGGCGCCTGCACGCAAGGCACCGAAGACGTACTCGTCGAGGTCGAACGTCGTCAGCACCAGCACCCGCGGCGCGTCGTCGAGCAGGGTCACCTGCCGCGTGGCCTCGATGCCGTCGACGAACGGCATGCGGATGTCCATGACGACGACGTCCGGCCGCAGCCGCCCGGCCGTCTCGACGGCCGCCCGGCCATCGCCCACGTCGGCCACGACGCGCAGGTCCGGATCGGCATCCAAGATCTTGCGGAGCCCTTCGCGGACCAGCGGCTGGTCGTCGGCGACGAGCACGCGGACGGTCATGGCCCCGCCTCTCTCGGCAGCCGGGCCACCACGCGCCAACCTCCGCCCGGAGCCGGGCCGGCCTCGAGGGAGCCGCCGTACAGCCCCACCCGCTCGCGCATGCCGGTGAGTCCGTGACCGCCGGGGCTGGCCGGATGCCCGGTGCCGTCGTCGGTGACCGCGATCTCGACGCCACCGTCACGATGGGCGATGTGGACCGTGGCGCGTGAGGCGTCCGCATGCTTGAGGACGTTGGTGAGCGCCTCCTGGACGATGCGGTACGCCGAGATGTCCACGCCCGGCGACACGTTGTCCGGATCGCCGTCGACCCGCACGTCCACGGTGAGTCCGGAGCTGCCCATCCGCTCCGCGAGTGCGTCGATCTGCGCGACACCGGGTTGAGGTGTGAAGTCGACCGAGTCGTCGGAACGCAGCAGGCCGAGCATGCGGCGCATCTCCTGGAGCGTCTGCCGGCCGGTGAGCTCGATCTGGCTGAGCACGCGCGAGGTCTCGGGCCGGGCGTCTCCGAGGGCCAACCGCTCCGCACCGGCCTGGACCGTCATCATCGCGATCGAGTGGCCGACCACGTCGTGCAGCTCCCGCGCGATGCGCGCCCGCTCCTCGGCGACGGCGTACCTCTCGGCCTGGGCGCGCTCCTGCTGGAGTGCCGCCGCGAGCTGCTCGCGCGACTGCATCAGCCGCCCGGCCGCGAAGACACCGGCCATCAGGGGTCCGAGCACGATCGCGTCGTCGGGCTGGTGGACGACGAGGGCGACGAACGCGGCGGCGAAGGCCCACCGTCCGGGTCGCTGGGGCACGTAGGCGCCGACGCACCAGAAGACCAGGCACACCGGCAGCAGGGTCGACTGCGGCTCCTGCTCCCAGTCGCCGGCGAATCCCTGCGTGAGCCAGGCTCCGAGCACCACGGCAGCCACCGGCACGGGTCTGCGTTGCGCCCAGAGCAAGGGGACGGTCATCGCCAGCCCGACGGGCACGCTCAGCTCGAGCGGAACGTCCTGGTCGGTGGTCAGCACCTCGAACAGCACGGCGACCACCAGCACCATGACCAGGGCGTCCCAGGCTCGCGCGCGGACAGTGGTCACCGGTTCAACGTAGCCCCGGGGACCTGGGTGCGAATCCACCACGCGGATGAGGGTGAACCAGCCGGCTGGTGGATGCCCCGCCGCCCGGGCGTCCCTAGCGTCGAGGCCATGAACACCACATCGAAGCACTTCCGCCTCTCCGCCGCCGTGCTGGCCGCCGGAGGCCTCTGCTGGGTCGTCAAGTTCGTCCTCATCGCGGCGACCGACGGCGCAGTCTCGGGTTCGGCCGACCTGGTCACCGCAGTCCTCTACATGTCCGCCGTCGCTCTGATGGGCCTCGGAATGGCGAGCCTCGGCGTCGCGCTGCTGGCAGGCAGGCACCTCGCGCTGCGCGTTGCCGGCGCGGTCGGCGGCCTGGTGGCGTGGGCGATCAGCTACCTGGTGATCGAAGGGATCGCGATGGCGATCGTCGGCGACACCGAGCCGGTCTGGCTGGGCGAGGAGATCGGGATCGTCTCGACGGGTGCGGTGCTGATGACGGTCGGGCTGCTGCTCGCTCGCGCCAGTTCCACGCGGGCACCCGCCGAGGTCGCCCGGACGGTCTGAACCTCGGCAGGTCGGCCGGCGGCCCTCTAGGCCGCCGGTCCCTTGCTGCGTACGTCGGCAACGCTCGCCATCGCGTCGCGCAGCTCGCCGAGCCAGTCCTCCTCGTGCTGCCCGACCAGGCGCACGCACCAGGCCAGGGCCTCCGAGCGCGACCGGGCGACGCCGGCCTCGACCAGGGTGTCCAGGACCAGCCGCTGTGGCTGACGCAGCCGGGTCATCACCGGGGCGGCCACATGGGTCCAGAGCTCACCGTGGTCGCCGATCTTGATCCCCCATGAGACCTTGCGCCCGTAGCGGTGCTCGGCCTCCCGGGCGATCTCGATCCGCGCCTCGCGGGTCTCCTCGCGGAACGCGCTCGCGCGGCCCGCACGGGCCTCGGACTGCTCGACCTCGGACTCGCCGGCGGCGACGTCGTCGATGGTCAGCACGACGGTGATCTCCTCGCGGTCCACCGTCACCTGGGCCGGCTGGCCGGTCCACTCCTTCGGCAGGCGACCGGAGAACCAGCCCTGTACCTTCTCCTGCTGCTCGTTTGTAACCATGTAATCGACATTACGACGCGGGCCAAGGGTTGGCTCGAGCGGCGGACATGGTCACCTCGAGGCAGCTTCCACGGTTGTTCGGCTCCAGGAGGTGTGCGGTGGCGCTGGCTTCCCCGGTGCACCGGGGAAACACGCGCTTCTCAGGGGAAGCATTCCCCGAGAAGCGACAGGATCCCCGGTGCACCGGGGAAACCAGGCCCTACCAGATCCGGACCCGCTGCTCCGGGTCGAGCCAGAGCCCGTCGCCCTCGATGGTGCCGAAGACGTCGTGGAACTCGTCGAGGTTGCGCACGATGTTGGCGCGGAACTCCGAGGGACTGTGCGGGTCGATGGCGAGCAGTTGTCGCTCCTGCTCGATCCGCCGCTTCACACGCCACACGTGCGCCCAGTTGAGGAAGATCTTGCGCCGGTCCTCGACCGACGCCGCGCCGTCCTGCGAGATCACATACGCCTTGTGCGCGATGGTCAGGCCGCCGAGGTCGCCGATGTTCTCGCCGACGGTGAGCGCGCCGTTGATCCTCTCCTCGGGCAGGTTGCGCGGCGAGAAGCCGTCGTACTGGTCGATCAGCGCCTTCGACTTCACCTCGAAGGCGGCCTTGTCGTCGGCGGTCCACCAGTCGTGGAGGTTTCCGGCGCCGTCGTACTGGGCGCCCTGGTCGTCGAAGCCGTGCCCGATCTCGTGGCCGATCACGGCGCCGATGCCGCCGTAGTTCTCGGCCGGTTCGGCGTCGGGCGCGAAGAACGGCCGCTGCAGGATGCCGGCCGGGAAGCAGATCTCGTTGGTGCCGGGGTTGTAGTAGGCGTTGACGGTCTGCGGCAGCATGAACCACTCGTCGCGGTCGACCGGCTGGCCGATCTTGCGCAGCTCGCGGTCGGTCTCGAACGCCGATGCGGCTGCCACGTTGCCGAGCAGGTCGTTCTTGCGCACCTCCAGCGCCGAGTAGTCGCGGAATGTGTCGGGGTAGCCGATCTTGGGCCGGAAGGTCTCCAGCTTCTCGTAGGCGCGCTGCTTCGTCTTCTCGCTCATCCAGTCGAGCCGGGAGATCGAGTCGCGGTACGCCGCCAGCAGGTTGGCGACCAGGTCGTCCATCAGTGCCTTGGACGTCGGCGGGAAGTGGCGGGCGACGTACTCCTTGCCGACCGCCTCGCCCAGCGCGCCCTCGACCAGTCCGACACCGCGCTTCCAGCGGTCGCGCAGCTCGGGGGTGCCGTTGAGGGTGCGGCCGTAGAAGTCGAAGTTGGTCTCGACGAAGTCGTCGGTGAGGTACGGCGCCGACGCCCGCAGCACGTGGGCGAGCAGCCATGCCTTCCAGTCCTCGATCGGCACCGTCTCGAGCACCGTCGAGAGGTGGGCGAGGTACGACGGCTGGCGGACGCACACCTCCGCGATGACCAGCTCGGCGTCGATGTCGGCTGCCCCGAGGTTGGTGACGTAGGCGTCCCAGTCGAAGGCCGGGCACAGCTGCTTGAGCTCGTCGCGGGTCATCAGGTTGTAGCTCTTCTGCACATCGCGGGTCTCGGCCCGCTCCCAGTGACCCGCCGCGAGCTGGGTGTCGATGCCGAGGATCGTCGCCGCCGCTGCCGGGGCGTCCTCGTGCCGGCCGAGCGTGAGCAGGTCGGTCAGGTAGCCGACGTACTTCTCGCGGATGTCGGCGAACTTGTCGTCGCGGTAGTAGGACTCGTCGGGCAGCCCGAGTCCGCCCTGGGTGATGTGGAACAGGTAGCGGTCGGAGTTGCGGTCGTCGGTGTTGACGTAGCTGCCGAACAGCCCGTGGCCGCCGATTCGCTCGAACTCACCGAGGAACGCCGCCAGGTCGCGGACGTCGCGCAGCGCGCCGACCGCGTCGACGAGCGGACGGATCGGACGGGTGCCCAGCTGGGCGATCCGGTCGGTGTCCATGAACGATGCGTAGAGGTCGCCGATCTTGCGGGCGTTGTCGGCGTCCTCCGCATCCGGCGCACCTGCTGCCAGCGACTCGATGATGTCGCGCACCTGCTGCTCGGCGGTGTCGGCGAGGGTGACGAAGGCACCCCAGGTGGAGCGGTCGGCCGGGATCTCGACCTCATCGAGCCAGCGGCCGTTGACGTGGCCGAACAGGTCGTCCTGGGGGCGGATGTCGGGGTTCATGCCCTCGCGGGCGTCATCGAGGATGCTCACGGTTCCCGACCCTAACCGGGGGGCGGGGGCGCCGGACCGCGATTCGCTGCGGGCGAACGCCGCCCCCGATCGCACAGCTCAGTCGCGGACGACGTCGGCAACCACGATGATGTTGCTCAGGTAGTCGCCGTCCACCCAGTCGGTGCAGGTCACCAGGACCAGGCGGCCCTCCTCGTGTCCCTGCCCGAACAGCATCTGCGCGTTCTCGGCGACCTCCTCGGTCGACAGGGTCTGGTTGTCGGTGACGCGGTACTCGATGACCTCGCCCTCGTCGCGGATCCGCACCACGTCGCCGGGGACCAGGTCGCCGAGCTCGTTCATCACCCCGCCGCCGGCGTGCACGGTGTGACCCGTGATCACGGTCTGACCGGTGCGGGCACCGGGCTCGGCGCTGCGTTGCCACCAGCCGACGGTGGAGACGTCCGCAGGGGGCGAGAGCACGCCGTCCTCGTTCATCTCGATGTCGATCATGGGGGCGAGCAGGTCGATGGACGGGACGTAGAGCACGTCCTCGCCGCCCGGGTCCCGAGCGTCCTGCGGCTCCGCCTCGTCCGGAATCGGAGTGGGCGCCGTCGCCGTCGGCGTGGGCAGCTCGGGCCGCGCAGCGCCGGGCGACGACGCCGGGCTCACGATGCCGGCGACGACGACCAGGGCCGCGAGCAGCGTGAGCAGCACGAGCACGTGGACCCGGAGGTCGCTCGCGCCCGTGCCGCTCCGCTTCATGCGTCTTTTCATCCGAGGGGTGCTGCTGACAGGGTCACGCGCGCGGCAGCAGGCGACGCATTCCGAAGGCGCCGGCAGCCGTCATCCCCGCCAGACCGACCAGGGTCCACGGCGAAGGACCGTTGCCGCCGCCGACACCGGAGTCAACGGTGGTCGGGACGTCGGGGAGGTCCGGGTTGTCAGGGCCGTCGGGCCCACCGGGTCCACCCGGCGCGTCAGGTCCGTCCGGGCCGTCGGGTGCATCGGTGCGGCCGTTGGGTCCGCAGGTCACCGTGGCGATCTCGGCCGTGACCAGTGGGGGCGAACCGAACTGGGCGGCGGCCGGCAGCAGCTTCAGGTCGATGGCGGTGACGGCGATGGCGCCGGCCGTCGGGGTCGTCTGCTTGTTGAGCGTGATGTCGAGGATGTTCTCCTCGAGCGGCGCCAGCTGGGGAGCGATCTCGGCGATCAGCACGTTGACGATCTGGTCCTGGATCGGGTCGATGACCGCGCTGAGCGGCGCCAGGGCACCGTCGAGAGTGGTGTTGATGTCCGTGCGGAGCGCGTCGAGCACGGTGTTGAGCACCACGTCGAGGTTGGTGAGGACCTTGGTGTTCGGCGGCGGGTTGGCCGGGAAGTTCACCAACGGCACGTCGGTGCCCGCGATCGAGAGGGTCAGCTGCGTGTCGACGATGTTGGCCGAGCCCTCGGCGGAGCCGGGGATCGCGGTGCAGCGAGACTCGACCGCGCCGAGGGTGCCGCCGAGGCCGGTGGCGCCGAGCGGCTCGAGCCCGTCGCTGATGGCCTGGGTGAGCGGGCCGACGAGCTCGTCCATGATCGGCTGGAGCGCCGCAAGCTGGCCGAGGGCCGACTCGGGGTCGATCAGCACGGACCCGGTGAGGTCGAGGTTGGCGATCGAGATGCCGACCGGGTCGCCGGGGGCGATGCAGCTGGACTCGCCGACCGTGGCCACCTGGCCGCCGTTGCCGGCGACACCGGCGCACGCTTCGGACATGCCGTCGCGGCCTTCCACGGCAGCGGTCGCGTCCTGGATCAGCGCGCCGACGTCGAGCAGGTTCTGGTTGCCCAGCACCGCGATGGGAGGAGTGACCTCGCCTGTCTTGACCTCCCCCAGCCCGTCGTTCGTCGCCGCGACGATGCCGGTCGAGATCGGGCTGTCGGCGATCCCGAGAGTCAGGGCGTTGGCCCCTGCCCGGGACACCACGGGCGCAGCCGAGCTCACCGCAACCGGCGCTACGACAAGCGTCAGGGCTGCCCCCAATGCGGCCCAACGGGTAGAAGATCTGGTCACTGGTTGTCTCCAAAGTACGAGGTGAGTTCACGGCCGCAGGCGTACGACGGTGCACATCATGGCGTGATGGCACACCCTCCCGTGAAGGGGGGTCTTAATTCCTTTACTTTTCCTTTACTTTGTGCATCGGAACCCCCCGTCCCGGAGGACCGGGACGACGTCGCAGGCGTCCAGCCGGGCGGCGATCTCAACGTCGTCGCCGAAACCGCCCGCGACCAGCTCGGCTCCGCTCGCGCACGCCCTCAGGTCGCCGGCCAACCGATGACGAACGGCGTCGAACGCCAGCGCCGCCTGCCCGGCCTCCGGGCTCGCCTCGGTCAGGTCCAGGGCGGCCAGCACCGCACCCGCCCCCCAGAGGTCCTCGACCCCCGGCCGCAGGGAGCCGTCGGGCCAGCGCTCACCGGCCGCGACCACGGCTACCCGGTCCCCCGCCGCCAGCCGCGGGCCGAGCCACCGCGCCACCGCCGCGCGGTTGCGCAGGCAGGCGCCGATCACCGTCAGGCCCGAGTCAACCAGGCCGAAGCAGATCGAGGAGCCGTTGGGCGAGGG
>JALZCZ010000202.1 GCA_030862825.1 Actinomycetota bacterium
CTGCAGGGTCGCGTCCAGGCTCTGCACGAGGTCGCGCACGCCGGCCTTCTGGACGCCCAGCGACGCGGCTCCGGGCGAGGGCTCGTCGGCAGCCATGCTCCCGGTCACCGTCACCCGTCCGCCCGCGCTCATGAACGGGCGCGCCGCCTGCACCGCCGTCAGCAGCGCGGCGACGCCCAGCGCCACGTCGGCGAGCAGCTCGTCGGCCGTCAGATCGAGCGGGTCCTTGCCGCGGTAGGCACTGGGGTTGAAGTGCAGCAGGTCCACCCGTCCCAGCCGCTTCGCCAGGTCGGTGATCGCGGCGGTCGCGGCGAGCCGGTCGGTCACGTCGGCGACCGCCCACTCGACGGTCCCGCCGCCGTCCCGCAGCTCCGCACCGAGCACCTCGAGCACCGCGTCGTCGACGCCGACCAGCCCGACGGCGTACCCCTCGCGGGCGAGCAGGCGCGCCAGCGAGCCGCTCACCCCCGGACCGGCACCGACCACGACGACGACTGGTTCGTTCATGCGCCCACGATAGAGACCTTGCATCCGGTACGTAGGTACAGGTTTACCGTTGGCGCATGGACGAGCTGCTGACCACCGATGCCTGCACCCTCCCGACCGTGGAGCGCCCGCTGCGCCTGGCCGAGTTCGACGCGCTGTTCGCCGAGACGGTGACGGGTGTCGAGCGACACGGATCCACCGTGCGGCTGAACATGACCGGCCCGCCGTCGCTGGTCGGGCGGGTCCGCGACCTCACCGAGCGGGAGTCGTCGTGCTGCTCGTTCTTCGCGTTCAGCGTCGGCGGCGACGTCGAGGCTGTGACACTCGAGATCTCGGTGCCTCCCGAGCGGGAGACCGTCCTCGAGGCCCTGGCCTCCCGCGCGCTGGAGCTCTCCGCGTGAGCCTGCGGGTCGGCGAGGTCGCCGAGGCAGCGGGGATCAACCGGGAGACCCTGCGCTACTACGAACGCCGCGGACTGCTGGCCCCGCCCGACCGCAGCCCGGGCGGGCACCGGCTCTACGACGACCAGGCGGTCACCACGCTGCGGGTGATCAAGGCGGCGCAACGGCTCGGCTTCACCCTGGCCGAGGTGGCTGACCTGATCGAGGCCGGTCGGCGGCGAGGCCGCGACCACCGCCTGCAGGAACGCGCAGCCGAGAAGCTGGTCGAGGTGGAGCAGCGCATCGCCGACCTCACCACGATCCGCGACAACCTGGTCGCAGCGCTCGACGCCGGCTGCGAGGACCTCCACAGGTGCGCCGACAGCGGGTGCTGCCCCATCCCGTTCGACACGCTCGCCCGGGGCTACCCCACCAGGCGACGCAGCAGCCGGGGCTCGGCCGGCCAGGCATCGTAGATCACCGCCTTGGGGATCGACCGGGCGGCGTAGCGGAACGCGAGGGCGACCACGACCACGTCGTCGAGGGGGCCGATCACCGGCACGAACTCCGGGATCAGGTCGATCGGCGAGAGCACCCACAGCCCGGCCACCAGCAGTGCCAGCTTGGCGCGGCGCGGGACATCGGGGTGGCTGCGCAGCCGCCGGGCCGTGGTCACGCACGCGGGCAGGAACTCCACCAGGTCACGGAGCAGACCGGGCGGCAGCCGCCGCGCCAGCAGGATGAGGATCACGTAGCTGAGCACCAGCACCCCCGCTGCGATGCCGAGCAGCACGAGGCAGCGGATCATGCCTCCATCATTACGTGGGCCCACGACCCCGATGTCAGCGTTGACCCGTCAGAAGCCGACCGATGAGGTCAACGCGAGGGCGGATCAGCGGATGACGGGCGAGGCGTACCAGATCGTGCGGTGGCTCCAGTCGCCCGGACCGCGGCGGCGGCCGGAGCAGACCAGGATCGCCAGCCGCGGGTCGCCCGTCGTGGAGTAGTAGGGGCGGTAGGGCCGGTCCCCGGAGACCTGGATCCGCCTCGTGACGTCGTAGCAGAGACGCTGACCGTCGGGCCCGTGGACCACGATCCGCTGGCCCTTGAAGAGCTGCCGCAGGAGCCGGTTGCCGAGCGCGGAACCGTCGGGATAGGTGTGGGCGTTCATCTTCACGTTGCCGTGCCGGCTGCCCGGCCTGATGTTCGACGGCTTGTCCCAGGCGAACTGCCACTTCCCCCGGTCCGAGAGCGGCGGTGTCCGCGGGATGTTGCGCCGGTCGCGCTTCAGCGCGAGCACCGTCGTGTGCTTGTCCACGCCGGGAATCACCACCGACTTGGGCACGAACGGCCGGGCCGGCTCGGGACAGCGTTTCGGAGCAGCGGCGTACGCCGCAGGCAGCAGCGGCTCCGCAACGCCACCGGTCACGACGAAGCCGGAGGTCAGCAGAACAGAGGCCGCGAGCATCCGCACCGAACGGCTCGACAAGCGGTGACGGCAGTCGGGAGGGCTGGTGCGACGAAGCATGTGCGCGCGACCTTTCTCGCTCGACGAAGCCGAGCACACCTGAGGGAGGTACCTGGAAAACGCCGTCGTGGGGAGGAAGTTACGAGCGCGCCGCGCCGCTTGGTGGAATGGACCGGCGCCAGCGGTGCCTCGCCACCCGGGTGCTGGCCATTCAGCTACGCGGCGGCCTCGACTTCGAGATCCGACCGGGCAGGAGCCGGAACCGGCGTGAGCTCGGCCACCCGGCAGGATGGGCGCATGTCGAAGTCGCTGGCCCGTCAGGCCACCGCCGAGCTGATCGGCACGGCGTTCCTGGTCATGGCCGTCGTCGGGTCCGGGATCGCCGCCACCCGCCTCTTCCCCGGAGAGGTCGGCCTCCAGCTCCTCACCAACAGTGTGGTGACCGGCGCCGCGCTGGTGGCCCTGATCCTGGCGCTGCAGCCGGTCTCCGCCAGCTTCAACCCGGTGGTGACGCTGGTGGAGCGCTGCCTCGGCTCGATCTCGTCGCGCTCGGCGGTGACCATGGTCGCCGCCCAGCTCGTGGGCGGTGCTCTCGGGACTGTCGCGGCCAACCTGATGTTCGACCTCGGCTCGGTGTCGTGGTCCACCACCGAGCGCGACGGGGCCGGCGTCTGGCTCGGCGAGGTGGTCGCCACGTTCGGTCTCGTGCTGATCGTCTTCGGCAGCCTGCGCGCGGCCCGGCCGGAGGCTGTGGCGTTCGCGGTCGGCGGTTACATCGCCGCCGCCTACTGGTTCACCAGCTCGACCAGCTTCGCCAACCCGGCGGTGACGACGGCGCGGATGCTGTCCGACTCCTTCGCCGGTATCGCACCCGTGTCCGCCCCGGCCTTCGTCGTCGTCCAGGTCGCCAGCGGCCTGCTCGGCCTGGCCGCCGTGCGGTTCCTCTTCCCGATCACTCCTCTCCGCACCGCCAAGGAGCACGCCGCATGACCGAGAAGCCCACCGTCCTGTTCGTCTGCGTCCACAACGCCGGTCGCTCCCAGATGGCCGCCGGCTACCTGCAGCACCTGGGCGAAGGCCGGGTCGAGGTCCTGTCGGCCGGCAGCGAGCCCGCCGACGCGATCAACCCCGTCGCCGTCGAGGCCATGCGAGAAGACGGCATCGACATCACCGCGGCGGCGCCGAAGGTGCTGACCACCGAGGCGGTCAAGGACTCCGACGTGGTGATCACCATGGGATGTGGCGACGCCTGCCCCTTCTTCCCCGGGAAGCGCTACGAGGACTGGGAGCTCGACGACCCCGCCGGGCAGGGCATCGAGGCGGTCAGGCAGATCCGCGACGAGATCCGGCGGCGGGTGGAGACGCTGCTCGCCGAGCTGACCCCGGCCTGACGGTCAGCTCCGCGGCGTACGCCGTGGGGCCGGCCGGGTCGGGTCGTCGCCCGCCGGCTCGATGTCCTCGGGCACCACGATCGGCCGCAACCTGGCCCAGACCAGGAAGATCAGCGCGGCGAGCGCGAGCCCGAGGCCGGTCCAGAGGTTGGCGTTGACGCCGCCGGTCTTGTCGGTCTCGGGGTCGGCAAAGATCCCGGCCAGCAGCAGGGCCACGCCGTAGATGCCGAGCAGGACGCCGATGATGTTGCGGATGTCGAAGGCGCCCGCGGTCCTGCGGGGTGAGCCGACGGCCCGGGCGGGTTCGTTCTTCTCGGTCACGACGATCGTCCTCTCAGAAGGCGAGGTTGAGGATCACGACGAGGGCGAGGGCGATGCCCGCCAACGGCATGGTGCGCTGGTACCACGGGAGCCTTGACTCCTCGGGGTCGATGAGGTCCTTGCGCGGCGTCTCGGACCAGACCAGGCCCCGGAGCTGCTCGGAGGGCTTCGGTCTGGTCGCGCCCGAGACCGCGATGCTGACGGCGACGTCGACGACGAACGCCGCCCCGGCCGCCACGAAGGCGGCACCCTGTCCGCTCAGCTCGATCACGCCCAGGCTCGCGGACCCGAACGTGTCCTCGGTGAGAAATGCGACCGCCACGGCCGCGAGGGTGCCGGACACGAGCCCCACCCAGCCCGCGGTGGCGGTCATCCGTTTCCAGAACATGCCCAGGATGAACGTCGCGAACAGCGGTGCGTTGAAGAAGCCGAACAGCGTCTGCAGATAGGACATGATGTTGGAGAAGTTGGACGCGATGCCCGCGGTGAAGATGGCGATCACCGTCGCCCCCACCGTCGCGATTCGCCCGATCCGCAGGTAGTAGTCGTCCTCGTTGTCCTTGCGGATGTAGCGCTGCCACAGGTCGTAGCTGAACACGGTGTTGAACGCGGAGATGTTCGCCGCCATACCGGCCATGAACGCCGCCAGCAGGCCGGCGATCGCCAGCCCCAGCAGGCCGTTGGGCAGCAGGTCGCGCATCAGCAGCAGCAGCGCGTCGTTGTAGGCGACTCCGTCGCCGGAGGCACCTCCGGTGGGTGAGCCGCCTGCCTTCAGCTCTGCTATCTCGGTCACGAGCACCGCGGCGATCATGCCGGGCAGGATCACGATGAACGGCACGAACATCTTCGGGAAGGCCCCGATGATCGGCGTCTTCCGCGCTGCCGAGATCGACTTCGACGCCATCGCCCGCTGCACTTCGACGAAGTTGGTCGTCCAGTAGCCGAAGGAGAGCACGAACCCCAGACCGAAGACGATGCCGATCACCGAGAGCAGCTCGGAGTCGAACCCGGACAGCGCCTGCCCGGGCCAGGAGTTCAGCTGCTGCTCGGCCGGGGGCACGGCGGCCGAGGCTGGGGCGCTGTCCGCGAACTCGGTGATCTTGTCCTGCAGGCCGTCCCAGCCGCCGACCTGGTGCAGCCCGAGCAGGGTGAGCGGCAGCAGCGCCGCGACGATCACGAAGAACTGCAGCACCTCGTTGTAGATCGCCGCAGACAGGCCGCCGAGCGTGATGTAGGAGAGCACGATCGCGGCCGCGACGATCAGGGCGACCCACAGCGGCCACCCCAGCAGGGCATGCACGATCGAGCCCAGTAGGAAGAGGTTGATGCCGGCGATGAGCAGCTGCGCCACCGCGAAGCTGAGCGCGTTGACGAGGTGGGCGCCGGGACCGAATCGGCGGAGCATGAACTCCGGCACGGACCGCACCTTGGAGCCGTAGTAGAACGGCATCATCACCACGCCGAGGAAGAGCATGGCCGGGATGGCGCCCACCCAGAAGTAGTGCACCGTCGGCATCCCGAACTCCGCGCCGCTGGCCGACATGCCCATGATCTCGACGGCCCCGAGGTTGGCGGAGATGAAGGCCAGGCCGGTGACCCACGCGGGCAACGAACGACCCGAGAGGAAGAAGTCGATGGAGTCGGAGACCTGGCGTCTGGCCAGGACCCCGATGCCGAGCACGAAGGCGAAATACACCCCGACCAGCAGGTAGTCGAGCCAGTTGGCATCGATCAGGGTCGCCATGGGCAACAGGTCCGGCTGCGTCATCATCGACGTCATCGCTCCTCCCGAGATGCTCTTCCAACGTAGAAGAGCAGGGCCGAATGCGCATCCCCGCAGGGGTACCCCGGGTCGGACGTCGCGACACGCGGTGCAGGTGCCGGGATCGGCCAAGCCGTCGGGATACAAAGGTTGTGCCCTGTGAAGTATGAGGTTGCGGGGACAGGTGTGACGGCGGTCCCTAG
>JALZCZ010000191.1 GCA_030862825.1 Actinomycetota bacterium
CGGAGCAGTGGCGCGATGGCGGCAGCGCGCCGGGCTGCGTCGATGGCCCGCTCGCGCTCGGCCTGCTCGTCGGCGTCGTCGACCAGCGCGGTCAGCTCGTCGGCCGCGGCGACCACCCGCGCGCGCCGCTGGAGCTGTGCTCGTGCGGACTCCAGCTCCTCGCGGGTCTGGTGCTCGGTCGCGGCGGCGTCCGTGACGACGGCGTCCGCCGCCGTACGCTCCGCAGCCGCCGACGTACGCCGACCGGCCACCCAGTCCGCCAGGTCGCCGTCCACGGCCGGCCGGTCGAGGTCGTTGGGGTCCCAGTCGGCGGGAAGCGGCTCGGCGGTGGTCTCGCTCAGCCGGCTGACCAGGTCGACCATCTTCTGGTGGGCGTCGGCGCTCTGGTGGCGCAGCGCCAGCCGACGATCGCGGAGCCACCGCTCCACCTGCTCGAAGCGGCCGGTGCGGAAGAGCTGCTGGAGCAGCCGGTGCCGGTCCTCGGACCTGGCCCGCAGGAACGCCTGGAACCGTCCCTGCGGGAGCATCGCGACCTGGGTGAACTGGGTGAGCGTCATGCCGACCAGCCGCGCGACCAGGTCGCCGGTCTCATCGAGCCGGCTCGACAGCGGCTGCCACCCGCCGTCCGTGCGCTCGGAGATCGTGACCGCGGCCTGTTCGGTGGTGAGGCCGGTGCCGCGCTTCTTCGGGCGTTCCCACGCGGGCGACCGGACGATCCGGAACCGCCTGCTGCCCAGGGTCACCTCGAGGGTGACCAGAGGTCGGAGGCCCGGCGCCGCCTGGTCGCATCTCAGCCGCTTCGCCGCGCTCCGGTCGCCCGGCACGTCGCCGTAGAGGGCGAAGCAGACGGCGTCGAGCACGCTCGTCTTGCCCGCCCCGGTCGGGCCGGACAGGAGGAACAGCCCGGCCTCGGAGAGCTCGTCGAAGTCGACCCGCACGGTCTGCGCGAACGGGCCGAACGCGGTGGCCTCCAGCAGGTGCAGGCGCATCAGTCGTCTCCGCCGTCGCCGAGCAGCATGTCGACGTCACGATCGTCGCAGCAGGCGTCGATGGCGGTGTTGAGCACGCCCAGCTCCGCATCGGAGGGCCGCTCACCTCGCATCTCCGACATGAACGCCAGCGCGATCTCGCGGTCGGAACGCGCGTGGGTGGCCGCGGCGCCAGGTGCGCCGAGCGAGGGGGCCGGGGTCCCGAAGCCGAGCACCAGCGTGTGGGGGAACCGTCGTCGCAGCCGCTCCATGGCCTGGCTCGGCCGTACGGCGTCGGTGAGCGTCGCCTCCACCCAGGAGCCCTCGTGCGCGGCATGCGCGGGCTCGCGGAGCAGTTCCTCGAGCGATCCGCGCAGCCGGGCGAGCGGTCGCGGGACGGGAGCCTCGACCGGCTCGGCCGTCATGGCGGAAGCGCCAAGGTCCACCAGCCACGACCCCTTGCGATGGCCGGCCTCGGAGAACGAGTACGCGAGGGGCGAGCCGCTGTAGCGGACCCGATCGGTCAGGGTGTGCTGCCCGTGCAGGTGGCCGAGCGCGGCGTAGTCGATGCCCTCGAAGAGCGAGGTCGGCACCAGGGAGACACCGCCCACACTGATGTCGCGCTCGGAGTCGGACGGCTGGGCGCCGGCCACGAACGCATGGGCCAGCACGACCGACCGCGTGCCAGCCGGCTGCCGCTCGAGGTCGCGCCGGACCCGGACCATGGCCTCGGTGAGCGCGGCCTCGTGGGTGCGACCCGACAGCTGCCACGGCTCGGCCACCGCATGAGGATCGAGGTAGGGAATGCCGTAGACCGCGACCGGGCCGTGGTCGTCGCCGAGCAGGACCGGGCTGCCGACCTCCGAGGCGTCGGCCCGGATGTGGACGCCCGCCTCGTCGATCAGTCGCGAGCTGAACCCCAGCCGCTGCGCAGAGTCGTGGTTGCCGCTGGTCAGCACGACCCGTGCCCGCGACCGAGCGAGCCGCACCAGCGTGTCGTCGGCGAGCCGCACGGCGTCGACGGGCGGGAGCGCGCGGTCGTAGATGTCGCCTGAGACCACGACCAGGTCGACCCGCTCGCTGTCCACGACCTCCAGCAGATGGTCGACGTAGGCCGCCTGGTGGGTGAGCATCCCCTCGCGGTGGAAGCACCGGCCCAGGTGCCAGTCGGAGGTGTGGAGGATGCGCACGACCCGAAGGTAGGCGCGGGCACCGACACAACGTCGTACCCACGCCGCGATCTCCCTCATCGGCGTCGCGATGGGAGGAGGCGCAGCGCTCACCGCACGAGCGTGACTCGATGTCGCCACCGGACACCCGAGCAGACCTCGGCACGTGGACAGTCGGAGCACGGCGTGACGGAGCGTCAACAGGTCGCGTCTCGGGCGTTCAGCCCCAGGGATGGCATCCGGGCCACGACGACGCGACCGGTCACCCTGGTCAAGCGCTAGGTGTAGCGGACGGTCCGCTCCGTGCCGGTGAAACCGTAGAGCTCGAGGCCGCCCCGGCGGGCCAGGTCGACGGCCAGGCTGGTGGGCGCGCCCACCGCCACCAGGGTGCCGACACCGGCAGCGAGCGCCTTCTGCGCGAGCTCGAAGCCCGCCCGGCCGCTGACCACCAGCACGGCCGCCGCCGGTGACTCCCCGGCGAGGATGCGGGCCCCGGTCACCTTGTCGACCGCGTTGTGCCGGCCGACGTCCTCCCGCACCACGAGGGGAGCGCCGTCGGCGGTGAAGAGTCCCGCGGCGTGGACGCCACCGGTGCGCGAGAAGAGCGCCTGTCGCTCGCGCAGCAGGTCCGGCAGGCGGCGTACGACGTCGGGGCCGGGCCGCTCTCCCGGCCACGGCCGTGCGGAGACGGACACGGCCGAGTCGACCGTGTCGCGCCCGCACACGCCGCACGCGGACGAGCCCGACGAGAGGGCCGGATGCTGGTGGGCGAGTGGTCCTGCGGGTGCCGTCGCCAAGGTGGTGGTGACGACGTTGAACTCCTGCTCGGGGCGCAGGTCGGCGTCGGTGCAGTAGGCCACCCCCGCGATCTGGCGGCTCACGCCCTCGTGGGCGAGCCAGCCCGCGGCGAGCTCGAAGTCGTGTCCGGGCGTGCGCATGGTGACCCAGACCCGGTGCGCCGGGGTGCCCGGCCAGGCAAGGCGGATCTCGAGCGGCTCCTCGGTGACCAGCCGGTCCTCGTGCCGCCGCTCTTCATCGCCCACGATCTCGGTGACGCGGGTGCGGACGGTGGGGCCGGGCCGGCGGGCGAGCTCAGGCATGGGGAAAGGCCGTCCGGATGGCGATCCGGCGAGTTGTCTCGTCGGCCATGTCGACGACCCGCTTGCGGACAGCGGGCGGCAGAGCGTCGGGGTCGGCTAGCAGGGCGGTGGCCAGTGCCAGCGTGTGCTCGTCGGCGTGGGACAACGGGAAGAACGATTCAGCGGCCAGCGCCAGGACCCAGCCGCTGCGCACCTCGACCGTGGCGGGGAGCTCCGCGAAGTAGCGCTCGACGTACGGACCGGTGAGGCGCTCCTGCCCTCCTCGCCACATGCCGAGCCCGGCGGCCTCCACCTCGTAGTTGGCGACGTCGACCGCGCCGGTGAACCGCTCCCACGCGAACGCCTTGGCCTCGGCCGTCGGCAGCGAGGCCACGGCGCGGGTGTGCTCGACCTTCGCCACCGTGGTGGGGTCGTCGGCCAGGGCGCGGTCGAGCTCCTCACGGGTGGTCTCGCCCAGCGCGGCCAGTCGGACCAGGATCCGCCACCGCAGGTCGAGGTCGAGTGCGAGCCCATCGGCCAGGTCGATCCCGTCGCGCCAGGCCACCAACCGGGCGGGATCGCTCGCGGTGCGGATCGCCCCGCGGAACGCCGACAGCTGGAGCTCCGAGCTCGGCTCGGCCTCGGCCAACCGGCGGGCGAACGCGTCGTGCAGCCGCTCGAGCGATCCGGCCGGCGCCAGCGGCAACAGCTGTGACATCACCCAAGGCATGGTGTGGCGCAGTGAGTCGTCGGTGTCCTCCACGGGCGGGCTCGCCACGAGGAGGTCGACGACGTCGGCCGGGTCGATCAGGGCGTTGTGGAACCCGCTCCGGACGTTGTTCCAGGCCGCGGCCCGGAGATCCGCGTCGGTCACCTGGGGCAGCAGCGCCTCGAGGCCCTCGATGGTGACGCGGTCGGGCACGAAGACCGCCCAGCTCTCCTCGTGCGGGTCGAACACCACCGGGCGTCGCTCCACGTCGAGCGTCGTCTCCGGGCCGCTGATGGTCAGCGGGGCAAGGTCCCACCCGTCCGGCCCGTGCGTCGCCACCCGCAGTGCGTGGCTCCGGTCGGCCGGGTGCTCCACAGGAGGGGTACGCCGGATCAGGCCGGCGTCCCTGTCGAGGGTGATCGTGTCGGGCCCGGCGGTGAGCAGCCAGCTGTCGACGAACGCGGACAGGTCGCCACCTCCCGCACGCTGCCAGGAGCCGAACAGGTCGTGCATGGTCGCGTTGCCGAACCGGTGGGTGGTCATGTGGTCGACCGCTCCGGCGAAGAACACCTCGTCGCCGAGCGTCGTGTTGACCTGCTTGAGGATCGTGGAGCCCTTGGCGTAGGAGATCCCGTCGAAGTTCTGCAGGGCGGCCACCGCGTCGACGGCGCCGTTGCCGGCCACCGGATGGGTCGTCGGTCGCTGGTCGGCGACCAGGCCCCACTGCCGGCGCGAGTAGGCGATGTGGGTCCAGGCGTCGGCGTAGTCGGTGACCTCGGCGGTGACGCGGTTGCCGAGGTACTCGGCGAACGACTCGTTGAGCCACAGGTCGTCCCACCACTTCGGGGTGACGATGTTGCCGAACCACTGGTGCGCCATCTCGTGAGCCACCGTGGTGGCCCGCAGGATCCGGGCGCCGCGGGTGACCCGGCTGGCGAAGACCAGGTTGTCGCGGAAAGTGACGCAGCCGGGGTTCTCCATCGCGCCCGCGTTGAACTCGGGAACGAAGGCCTGGTGGTAGGCGCCGAAGGGGTAGCGGATGCCGAACAGCCGGTGGAACTCGTCGAAGAACTGCCGGGTCATCGTGAACAGCTCGTCGGCGTCCTTGTCCAGGTGAGCGGCGAGGCTCGCCCGTGCGCTCAGGCCCAGCGGGATGCCGTCGTGCTGGTCGCGGACCACGTGGTAGGGCCCGGCCACGATCGTGACGAAGTACGTCGACAGTGGCTGCGTGGTCTCCAGCTCCCAGTGGCCCGGCTCCACCTCCGTGCCCGGAGCGTTGCCGAGCACCGTCCAGCCCAGCGGGGCCGTCACGTGGAACGTGTACGCCGCCTTGAGGTCGGGCTGGTCGAAGCAGGCGAAGATCGTGGGCGCGGCATCCATGAACGACATGCCGTAGATGTAGTGCTGCCCGTCGGCGGGGTCGACGCTGCGGTGCAGCCCCTCGCCGTCGTTGCGGAAGGGCATCACGGCGTCGACCACGAGCTCGTTGCCGCCCGCGAGGGTCTCGATCGGCAGCCGGCCGCGCTCGAGCAGCTCGGGGTCGAGCCGGTCACCGTTGAGCGTGATGCTCCGGACGGCCGCCGGCTTGAGGTCCAGGAACGTCGGACCACCCGCGCTGGTGAACCGGATCGTGGTCACGGATCCGAACGTGGCCGGGTCCGAGGCCAGGTCGAGGCGGACGTCGTACGACTCGACCCGCAGCAGCGCGAACCGCTCGATCGCTTCCTGATGCTGGAGACTCCGTGCGGGTGCGCTCACCCCCCAAGACTAGGAGCCACCTCTGAAGTTCGATCGTCGGTGCGGCGTTCTGTCGATTTCATGCGCGCGGCGGCGCCAACGGCAATAATTCCTGGGCTTGCTCGGGTCGCTGTCACGGGCCCCACCCCACCGACCCAGTTCTGGAGCCCCACCATGCAGCTCGACCGACCTCCCTTCACGATGCTGACCTCCCTGGTCGCCGTCATCGGGCTCGCGCTCGGCACCGCGGCCGTCACGACACCGGCACGGTCCGCGGTGGCCGCGGGTGACTGCACCGAGACCTTCCCCCTGGCGGAACTGACACCCGGAGCCGTGGTGGAGGGGTGGACCGTCGAGCGCGGCACGCAGCCCGCACTCTTCACGGGCGAGGTGCTCGGGGTCCTGCACGACGGGATCGCGCCCGGGATCGACATGGTGATGGCCGAGCTCGACTCGCCGGCACTCGACGCAGCCGGCGGGATCTGGCAGGGCATGTCCGGTTCGCCCGTCTACGCCGGCGACGGACGTCTGATCGGCGCGGTGGCCTACGGCCTCGCCCACGGCCCGTCGCCGATCGCCGGGATCACGCCGTTCGCCGAGATGGACGACTACCTGGTGGACGAGCCGCCCGCCGCCGTCGAGGTCCCGGCGCGGATGGCGCAGCGGATCGCCGACGCGACCGAGGTGACCGAGCAGGAGGCGGCCCAGGGGGTGCACCAGCTCGCGATGCCGCTGGGGGTCTCCGGCCTGGGCGCCGGCCGCCTGGCCCGGGTGGACAGGTCGGGCCGCGCGTACCTGCCCGACAACACGTACGCCGCGGGCGGCGTCACCGGCTCGGCTGGGCCGGAGGCGATCGTGGCCGGTGGCAACCTCGGCGCGTCGTACTCCTACGGCGACATCACGCAGGCCGGAGTCGGCACGGCGACGTACGTCTGTGCCGACAGGGTCGTCGGGTTCGGCCACCCGATGAGGTTCAGCGGTGGGACGACGATGAGCATGCATCCCGCCGAGGCGGTCTACGTGCAGCCGGACTCGCTCGGCGGGCCGTTCAAGGTCGCCAACCTGTCGGCGCCGGTGGGCGCGGTCACCGAGGACAGGCTCGCGGGCATCACGGGCGCCTTCGGCAACGCCCCGTCGACGATCGAGGTCTCGTCCGAGGTCACCTTCGGGAGCAGGTCGCGCACCGGCACCAGCCTGGTCTCGGAGGACGGCTTCGCCGCCGGGACCACGTTCTACCAGCAGATCGCCAACCACGACCGGGTCGTCGACGCCGTGGGTGGCGGCTCGGAGGAGCAGTCCTGGACCATCACCGGCACCGGACCGGACGGGGCTGCGTTCTCCCTCGGGTTCACGGACCGCTACGTGTCGACCTGGGACCTCAGCTACGAGGTGTCGTACCCGCTCGCCGACCTCGTCGCGCTGCTCACCGAGGCCCCCGGCGTGACGATCGAGTCCGTGACCGCAAATGCACAGGTGTCGGAGGATGAGTCGACCTTCCGCATCCGACGCGTGGAGCAGTGGCGAGGGGGCGGTTGGACGGCCCTCACCCCCCGGCAGCCGGCCCTGGTCAGGGCGGGGAAGACCCTCCGGATCCGGACCATGCTCGTCTCCCAGGGCCGCACCGTCACCATGCGGAGCAGCTTCGCCGTGCCCCGGAAGGCTGCGGGCACGCGGGCACGGCTGTCCGTGGTCGGCGGTGACAACTACTTCTCCGACGGCTTCTTCTACGAAGAGTTCGAGGAGGAGTTCGAGGACGAGTTCTTCGGGTTCGAGGAGAGCTCGGCGCCGACCCTCAAGGAGATCCAGAAGATGGTGGCGGGCATGCTCCGCAACGACGAGGTCTGGGCCGGTCTGAGGTTCGGCCGCGGCCGCGCCGCGGTCACCCGGGAGCGCGTGCTCGGGATGGCCGACCGGGTCGTGCGTGGCTACAGCGAGGTGAAGGTCCTCATCCGCTGACGCGACCGGAGGCGGCGCGGCCGGAAGGCGACCAGCGCCGCCGCGACAGCGAGCGCGGTCGGCACCGCGAGCGCCGACCGGTAGTCGCCGAGCGATGCCGCTGCCGAGCCGTCGCCGACCAGCACGATGGTGACGAGCGCGAGACCGAGGGCGGCGCCGAACTGGAACGACGTGTAGAGCAGTCCACCAGCGAGGCCCTGCTCGGCTTCGGTGACGCCTTCGGTGGCCGCCAGTGTGAGCGGTCCGTAGGCGAGGGCGAACGCCACGCCCACGAGGATCAGCATCGGCAGCATGTCGATGTAGTTCCAGTCGTCCTGGATCCGGAGGAAGAGCCCGAACGCCAGCGCCGCGGCGGCGAACCCGGCAATCATGACGGGGACGTTGCCCCAACGCCGCACAAGTCGCGGGGTGAGCAACGGCGCCAGGATCAGGTCGATGCCCATGATCGCGAAGGCGAGACCCGTCTCCAGGGGTGACCAGCCGCGCAGGTCCTGGAGGTAGAGGGTGACCACGAACTGGAACCCGAAGAACCCTCCCATGTACAGCAGGCCCGCCATGTTGGTCCGGACCAGGAGCGAGCTGCGCAGGATGCCGAGACGCACCAACGGAGCAGGGGAGCGTTGCTCGAGGAGCACGAAGACGATCGCGAGCGCCGCCGCCACCCCGAGTGCGGTGGTCCCGCGCGCCACGTCGTGCGCCTCGCCGAACGCCACGAGCCCGTAGATCGCCGCGACCATCGCTGCCGTCACCGTCACGGCGCCCGGCAGGTCGAACCGGTGATCGGCCCGCACGTGCGGCTGATCCGGCCGGATCAGCACACGGCCAGCCACGAAGAGCAGGGAGCCGAGGATCACCGGCGCGAAGAACACCCACCGCCAGCTGACGCTGGTGAGCAGTCCTCCCGCGACCATGCCCAGGGTGAACCCGCCCGCGCCGGTGGCTCCGTAGATCACCACCGCCCGGTCGCGGAGCGGGCCCTCGGCGAAGCTGGTGGTGATGATGCTGAGGCCCGCCGGCGTCATGAAGCCCGCCGCGACGCCGGTCACGAAGCGCGCCAGCACCAGCAACGCGCCGTTGTCGGCGAGGCCGCCCAGTCCGGAGAAGGCGATGAACACCGCGAGTGCGACCAGGAAGACCCTGCGCCGGCCGAAAAGGTCGGCGGAGCGACCGCCCAGCAGCATGAACCCGCCGTAGCCGAGCACGTAGGCGCTGATCACCCAGTGGGCCGTTCCGGTCGTCAGGTCGAGGTCGGAACGGATCGAGGGCACCGCGACGTTGAGCATCGCGATGTCGACGCCCTCGAGAAAGAGGGCGCCGCAGAGGACCAGGAGCAGAGCCCATGCGCGGGCGGTCATCCTCTCGACAGGGGGACTCGGTGCCTGGGTGGGGACGATCGCCATGCGGGCTCCTGGCTGGTTACTGGTCATAAGTCAGTTACTTCTTGTAACTACGACCAGGATGGGCCACGATGGGTGGATGGCGGAAGAAGGCACTTCGAGGTCACCCGGTTCCTCAGCGGTGACCGTGGCCGGGAAGGCTGAGCGGCCAGCGTCGGCGGACTGCTGGGACGCGTTCCAGTGGGATACCCGGGAGGACTGCGAGGTGCGGCAGATCCTGGACCGGATCGCCGACAAGTGGTCGCTGCTGGTCATCTCGCTGCTGCAGGAGCGGACCATGCGCTTCAACGAGCTGAAGCGGGAGATCGACGGCATCAGCCAGCGGATGCTGACCGTGACCCTGCGCCAGCTCGAGCGGGACGGGCTCGTCTGCCGGACGGTCTATCCCGTCGTACCGCCGCGGGTGGAGTACTGCCTCTCCCCGCTCGGCACCACCCTCCTCGGCACGATCCAGGCGCTCGTGGTCTGGACCGAGCAGCACCAGCAGGAGATCGCCCTGGCCCGTGCTGAGTTCGACGCGCGGGCCGACTGAACGGGCCTATCGTGGGCTCATGGGAGCGCACGATGCTGACGACGGGGGCGACACCGACGCGATGCTGCGGCTGATCCGCGACTCCGTCATCGGCGACGACCACGTGATGGAGACGCCGTACGGCCGCCGCCGAGTGACCTACGCCGACTACACGGCCTCGGGGCGGGCGCTCACGTTCATCGAGGACTTCATCCGCGACGAGGTGCTGCCCAGCTACGCCAACACCCACACCGAGTCCAGCGGGACCGGACTGCAGACCACCCGGCTGCGCGAGGAGGCGCGCGAGATCGTCCGCGCGGCGGTGGGCGGCGGCGACGACTGCGTGGTGATCTTCGCCGGGTCGGGATGCACCGGGGCGATCGCCAAGCTGATCGGGGTGCTCGGGCTGCGGGTGCCGTCGGCTCTCGACGACCAGCACGCGCTCACCGAGCACATCCCGCCGGAGGAGCGGCCCGTGGTCTTCGTCGGCCCCTACGAGCACCACTCCAACGAGATCCCGTGGCGGGAGTCGATCGCCGACGTCGTGGTGATCCGGCAGGACGCCGACGGGGGAGTCGACTGCGACGACCTGCGCGTCCAGCTCGAGAAGTACGCCGACCGGCCCCTGAAGATCGGCACCTTCTCCGCGGCCTCCAACGTCACCGGCATCCTGTCGGACACCGGCGCCATCTCGACGCTGCTGCACGAGCACGGGGCCCTGAGCTTCTGGGACTTCGCCGCCGCGGCGCCGTACATCGATGTCGACATGGACCCGACCGACTCGGCATCGCCCCTGTCGTACAAGGACGCGGTCTTCATCTCGCCGCACAAGTTCATCGGCGGGCCGTCGACCCCGGGGGTGCTCGTGGCGCGGCGGGCGTTGTTCGCCAACCGGGTGCCGGACGTGCCCGGTGGCGGCACGGTGCTCTACGTCAACGACGACGACCACCGTTACCTCACCGACCCCGCCGAGCGCGAGGAGGGCGGCACGCCCGCCATCATCGAGTCGGTGCGCGCGGGGCTGGTGTTCCAGCTCAAGCAGGCGGTGGGCACCTCCACGATCCGCGAGCAGGAGGAGCGCCACCTGTCGCGGGCGGTCGCAGCCTGGCGCGAGGAGCCGGGCATCGAGCTGCTCGGCAACCTCGACGCGCGGCGGCTCTCGATCGTGTCGTTCATCGTGCGCTCGCAGTCGGGGCGCTACCTCCACCACAACTACGTCGTGGCGCTGCTCAACGACCTGTTCGGCATCCAGTCGCGCGGAGGCTGCTCCTGCGCCGGCCCCTACGGCCACCGGCTGCTCGGCATCGACCTGGAGCGGTCGCACGAGTTCGAGCGAGAGATCGCCGGCGGATGCGAGGGCATCAAGCCGGGCTGGGTGCGGGTGAACTTCAACTACTTCGTGTCCGACGCGGTCGCCGACTACATCATCGCGGCGGTGCGCCTGGTCGCCCGCGACGGGTGGCGCCTGCTGGGTGACTACGTCTTCGACCCGGTCACCGGCCTGTGGCGGCACCGCAAAGGCGTGGTCGCGCCACCCCTGTCGCTGCACGACGTCTCGTACGCCGGCGGCTCGGTGTCGATGCCGACCAACGAGGCCACCGGGGGAGAGGACCTGCTCGCCGAGCACCTGCGCGACGGCGCCGCGATCCTGGCCGCCGCGCCCGAGCCCGACCTGTCGTCGCACCCCGGCAACGTCAGCGCCGACTTCGAGCACCTGCGCTGGTTCGACCTGCCCGAGGGTGCCTTGCGCTGACCGGTCGTGTCGGTCCGGGGTTGTCGTTTGGTCACCAACCGCACGATCCGGACCCGAAATCCTGTCGTTGGTGACCAAACCACAGCCCTCAGCCCAGGGCCACGAAGTCGATCTCGAGGAAGTCGGCCACGTCCGCGTCCCAGCGGTCTCGCACGAACTCGACGTGCTCGGGACTGGCGTTGTAGGCCTCGTACGCCGCGCGGGAGGCGAACTCCATCGTCACGCCGTGCCGGTAGCTGTTCTTCGGGCTGACCTCCGAGAGCACCTGCAGCTCCTCGACGCCGTCGATCGCGCCCAGGGCGGCGAGGGCCTCGAAGAAGGACGCGGCCTCGGGACTCCCGTCCTCGTGCCTCAGCGTGAACGCCACGGTGTGCCGGATACGAGACTTGTCGAGTTGGCTCATGCCCGCGTGAACGCCGGCCGCGGCCAGGACCTTCCCGGACCCAGCGCGTCAGGTCCGCACCAGCATCTTGCCCGTGTTGTCGCCACTGAAGAGCGACCGGAACGCCTCCACCATCCGGTCCAGGCCGTCGACGACGGTCTCCCGGTGGCGGATCTCGCCGTTGCGGACCCACGGGCCCGCGACACGGAAGTAGTCCGCCGCCGCGCCTGAGTGGTCGGAGACGATGAAGCCGCGCAGGGACAGCCGCTTGGTGACGACCATCGACAGGTTGCGCGGTCCCGGCGCGGGAGCGGTCGCGTTGTAGTCGGCGATCGCCCCGCAGGCGGCGATCCGGCCGAAGTCGGCCATGTGGAAGATCGCGGCCTCGAGGTGGTCCCCGCCGACGTTGTCGAAGTAGACGTCGATCGGCCCGTGCGGCCTGAGCAGCGTGGCGGGCGGGCCCTCGTGGTAGTCGAACGCCGCGTCGTAGCCCAGCTCCTCGATCAGCCACGCGACCTTCTCGGGCGAACCGGCCGAGCCAATCACCTTCGCGGCACCGAGCTTGCGAGCGAGCTGACCGGCGATGGAGCCGACGGCTCCAGCGGCGCCGGAGACGAAGACCGTGTCGCCCTCCCTGACCTCGGCGATCCGGGTCAGTCCGACGTACGCCGTCACAGCAGGCATGCCGAGGACGCCGAGGTAGAAGCTGTCCGGGGCCAGCCCGACATCGACCTTGCGGGCCGCCCCTGCCGGCAGCACGGCGTGCTCGCGCCAGCCGGCCATGTGCAGGACGGTGTCACCGGCGTTCACCGACGGGTCCTCGGACGTGACGACCAGCCCGACCGCCCCGCCTTCGAGCGGGGCGCCCAGCGGGAACGGCGGCACGTAGGACCTGACGTCGTTCATCCGCCCGCGCATGTAGGGGTCGACCGAGAGGACGGAGTTGCGCACCAGGATCTCGCCCGGACCTGGGTCGGGGAGCTCGACGTCGACGACGCGGAAGTCGTCGTCCGAGGGCAGTCCGGCCGGTCGTGCCACGAGGTGGATCTCGCGGGTGTGGGTCGGCATGGCGCGATCCTGTCAGCCCCGGAGCGCCCGTGCCAGCGGGCCCAGACTCCGAGCACGGTCTGGCAGGGTGTCGTCTCATGACAGATGAGACCCGCGACCGCACCTCATCCAGCTGGCGCGGCATCGACGTCACCCGCATCGGCGAGGGCCGTTTCGAGGCGACGAACCAACGCGGTGGTGTGCTGCCGTTCAGCTCGGGCGACGACAGCGACTTCTCGCCGGTGGAGCTGCTCCTCGTCGCGCTGGCCGGCTGTGCCGCCGTGAACGTCGAGGCGATCACCAGCCGACGAGCCACGCCGACGTCGTTCGCCGTGACCGGCGAGGGCCACAAGATCCGCGACGACGGCGGCAGCCACCTGGTGGACCTCCGCGTCACCCTGGACATCACCTTCCCGGACGGCCCCGACGGCGACCGTGCCCGCGAGATCCTGCCGCGCGCGGTCGAGCAGACGCACGACCGGATCTGCAC
>JALZCZ010000210.1 GCA_030862825.1 Actinomycetota bacterium
GCGGCACGCCCTCGTAGGCGTTCAGCTCGACCCGCTTGGGGTCGACCATGATCATCCGCACCTCGTCGGGCGTGGCCCGCATCAGCACCGACGTGATCATCGAGTTGATGAAGCTCGACTTGCCGGATCCGGTCGCGCCGGCCACCAGCAGGTGCGGCATCTTCGCGAGGTTGGCGACCACGAAGCCGCCCTCCACGTCCTTGCCGAGACCGGCCACCATCGGGTGGTGGTCCGAGCGGGCGTTGCCGGAGCGCAGCACATCGCCCAGCGACACGATCTCCTTGTCGATGTTGGGGATCTCGATGCCGATGGCGGACTTGCCGGGGATCGGGCTGAGGATGCGCACGTCGGCCGAGGCGACGGCGTACGCGATGTTCTTCGAGAGCGCCGTGACCTTCTCGACCTTGATCGCGGGCCCGAGCTCCACCTCGTAGCGGGTGACCGTCGGACCGCGCGTGTAGCCGGTCACCTGGGCGTCGATGCCGAACTCCTCGAGCACCTGGGTCAGCCGCTCGACGACCGCGTCGCTCGCCTTCGACCGGGCCTTGTGCGGCGAACCCGGCTTGAGCACCTCGTTGCCCGGCAAGGTGTAGGCGATGTCGCCGGAGAGCGCGAGCTGCTCGACGCGCTGCGGGATCGCCGCGTGCGGTGGCGGCTCGAGGTCGCCGCGCTCGGCGGGCGGCTCCTCGGGCGTGATGATGCCGAGGCCGGCGTCCTCCTCGAGAGCGACGTCGAGCGCGTCGGTGTCGTCCTTCTTCTTGCGCCGCTTGCGGACCTCGCGGTCCTCGAGCACCGGGCTGTCGTAGGCAGGGTCGCCCAGGTCGGGGTCGATCGTGTCGTCGAGCGAGCGCCGTCCGCGTTGCCGGATCGGCCGGGTGGGCTCCCCGTCGGCGTCGGCGTCGGCCGGCGTCCGACCGAGGGCGCGGTCGCGGACCTCGGCGAGCCGTTCGGGCACCCGGTAGAGCGGGGTCGCGGTGATCACGAGCAGGCCGAAGAACGAGAGGAGCAGCAGCAGCGGCACCACGACGTACGCCGACCGCAGGAGGTCGAGCAGCAGCGAGGACACCACGAAGCCGATGGCGCCGCCACCTTCGCGCAGCGGCGACGTGTCGCCCATGACGGGTTCCGGGCTGCCGTTGGCGATGTGGACGATGCCGAGGATCCCGAACGCGAACGCCGTCCAGCCGATGATCTGCCGTCCGGCCGGTCCGTTGTGGACGGGGTCGCGCATCACGCGCCAGCCGGCGAGCACGATCATCAGCGGAACCAGCCAGCCGATCTTGCCCACCGAGCCGGTGACGATGTTGCGCATCAGCTCCAGCACGCCGCCGGGCATCTCGAACCACACCGCGGCGGCCACGATCAGCGCGACCCCGAACAGGAAGAGACCGGCGCCGTCGCGACGGTGCTCCGGCTCCAGGTCGCGGGCGCTGCGGCCGATGCCGCGGGCACCGGCACCGACGGCGTGCGCGATGCCGAGCCAGAGCGCGGAGACGGCACGGAAGAGGGCCTGACCGCCCCGGGCGACCGGACCGGGGCCGTTGCGGACGGCGCGAGGGGGAACCCGGCGGGCGGGCTTCTTGCCCGCGGACCGGCCGCGGTTCGTGGAGGGCTTCCGGGCGCTCCGGGATCGGGGGCTCGAGCCGCCTCGACCCTTGCCGGCGGACGTGCTCCGGGATCGGGTTGTCGACGTGCTCTTGCTCCGCGAACCCGACGGGGAAGACGTACGGGTCGCCATGGTGACCAACCTAAGTCACAGTCACACCAGTCACTCGCATCACACGTGCGTGTCGCTCGCAGGCTCCGAGGGGCCGTGCTGGACTGGGATGACGGATCGTGGTCGGTCGGTCCTGGGGCGGTCGTAGCCGTTCCTTTGTCCCGCGACGTACCTGTTGCACGCGTGAAACAGTGTCCGGTCGCGCAGTTGAACGACTACGTGCGCCCCAGGTCGGCTGGTGGTGCCACCGGCCGACCCCTCACGGCGGGCACCGCACCCGCGGCACAGCAGGCTCCGGACCCGCCCATGACCGCAGCGTGACCGGAGGTGCTAGACCTGCGGCCCCCGTGTACCTAGGGTGCCGCGAGGTGCCCCGGACCACACCGTGGTCACACGACAACATCCACTCGGAGGGATTGTCTAGTGAAGATCCGAAAGCTTGGGCTCAGCCTTTCACTCCTGGGAGCCGGCCTCGCCGCGCTGCCGGGACTGCAGGCCGAGGCGTCGGGCCACCAGGCCCCGGCGCCCCACCGATCTCTCGTTCAGCAGATGCGTGGCGAGGCCGACGGCCGCGTGCACGTCACCAACGAGAGCGCCACCCACAAGGTGGGCTTCATCCGGGCGATGGGCGCGAAGAGCGACCTGTTCCCGGACTTCGCGGGCAACAGCACCGCCACGGCAGTCGAGAAGGCCACCGCCTACCTCGATCGCTTCGGCGCGGCCTTCGGCGCCGACAAAGGCCAGCTCGAGCAGGCGTCTGTCAGCCAGAACGCCTACGGCCGGACCATCACCTACACCCAGCGGTACAAGGGGGTCGACGTCTTCGGCTCCATGATCCGGGTCAACCTGGACATGTCCGGCGACCTCACCTCCGTCAACGGGTACGCCGCACCAGGGCTCGAACTCTCCGTCGACCCGCGGATCAGCGCCGGCGCCGCAGCCGAGCGCGCGGTCAGCGTTGTCAGGGCCGACCCTCCGACCGCGGACGGCGGCGGCTCCGCCGACACGGAGGGCATCGAGGCCGCCAGCACCGACCTGGTCGTCTACCGGATGGGCGCCATCAAGGGAGAGCCCGGCAAGGCGGTCCTGGCGTATGTCGTCGAGGTCACCAACCGCGCCAACATCCGCGACATGGTCGTCGTCGACGCGGACACCGGCAAGGTCGTCAACCGCTACTCGATGATGGCCAGCGGTCTCCAGCGCGAGCTCTACGAGACCTCCCCCACGACCACCCCGGTCTGGGTGGAGGGCGACGCGTTCCCGGGCACGCTGAACCAGGACCAGCAGAACCTCGTCCACTCGGCGGGTGAGTCCTACTGGATGTTCCGGAACACCTTCGGTCGCGACTCCTACGACGGCGCCGGCGCCCCGATGAAGACGGTCAACAACGACCCCCGCATCTCGTGCCCCAACGCCAACTGGAACGGCGTGACGACCAACTACTGCGACGGGGTCACCTCCGACGACGTGGTCACCCACGAGTGGGGTCACGCCTACACGGAGTACACCTCCGGGCTGATCTACCAGTACCAGCCCGGTGCCCTGAACGAGTCCTACTCCGACGTGTGGGGCGAGACGCTCGACCTCGTCAACGGCCGCGAGGACGAGGGCGAGGGCGACATCACCGCCACGCGTGCCGACGGGGACTGTGACCCGACGGCTCCGCCGAAGCTCCAGGTGACCATCAACTCCCCGGCAGAGGTCGCGGGTCCGTGCACCGCGGTCGCCGCCGGTTTCGGGCCCTCGTTCGACACGACTGGTGTGACCACCGATGTCGTGGTGGCCACCGACGCGGCCGGGCCCAGCACCACCGACGGTTGCTCGGCGTACACCAACACCGCCCAAGTAGCCGGCAGGTACGCCTACGTCGACCGCGGCGGATGCACCTTCCAGGTCAAGGTCGACACCGCAGCAGCGGCAGGTGCCACCGGCATCGTCGTGGGCAACAACGCCGCGGGACTCCCGATCACCATGAGCGGCACCTCCACGCTGCCCGGGCTGATGGTCACCCAGGCCGACGGCGCCCGCTTCAAGCGGGCGGGCACCGTCAACGTGACCATCGCCGCCGAGGACACCTCGGGCCGCACCCGGACCACCCGGTGGCTGATCGGCGAGAAATCGGAGGCCTTCGGAGGCGCGATCCGCGACATGTGGAACCCCACGTGCTACGGCGACCCGGGCAAGGTGACCGATGCCGAGTACAACTGCGACCCGAACCTCACCGACAGCGGTGGGGTCCACGGCAACTCCGGTGTGCCCAACCACGCCTACGCGCTGGTGGTCGACGGCGGCTCCTTCAACGGTCAGACGATCCAGGGCATCGGCATCGACAAGGCCGCGAACATCTGGTGGCGGGCACAGAGCAACTACCTGACGCCTTCGTCGGACTTCGTGGCGGCAGCGGACGCCCTCGAGTCGTCGTGCACCGACCTGGTCGGTCAGCCGATCAACACGGTGACGACCGCGCCCAACGCCACGCCGGAGGTGGCCCCGGCCGTCACCGCGTCGGACTGCGCTCAGGTCGCCATCGCGATGACGGCGGTGGAGATGCGGACCGCACCGGTGCAGTGCAACTTCCAGCCGATGTTCGACAAGAACACGCCGGCCCTGTGCGGGCCCGGGTTCGAGGAGAACGTGGTCTGGGGGGAGGACTTCGAGGACGGCCTCGCCGGCTGGGCGGTGGAGCAGGAGCTCACGGACCTCCCCGATTACAAGGGCGGCTTCGGCGCCCCCTGGGAGGCGACCTCGGACGCTCCGGGTGACCACCCCGGCGGTGTCGCCTACGGTCCCGCCCCGGACCGCGGCGAGTGCAGCGGCGACGGAGTCACCGACTTCTCGAGCCGTGACTCGATCATCGGCCCGGAGGTGAGCCTGCCCGACGACGCGGCGGCGCCGAGGCTCAGCTTCGACCACTACGCGGCGACCGAGGCCGGCTACGACGGCGGCAACGTGAAGTACTCCCTCAACGGGCGCGCCTTCCAGGTCATCCCCGCGTCGGCGTACACGTTCAACGCGCCGAAGGTGCTGTCCACCTTGGAAGCCGGCAACACCAACCCGCTCGCGGGCGAGGCCGGGTTCACCGGCACCGACGGCGGCAAGGTCACCGGCAGCTGGGGTCAGTCGCAGGTCGACCTCGGCGCAGTGGGGGCGGAGCCCGGCGACACCGTCCAGCTGCGGTTCGACATCGGACGCGACGGCTGTGGCGGCGTCGACGGCTGGTACGTCGACAACGTCACGATCGCCCACTGCGAGGAGGACGTCCCCGCGGAGGCCTCCACAACCACCGCGACCGGGCCGAGGCCGGTGCCGTTCCGCAAGGACTTCAAGGTCCGCGTCAGGGTGGTCAAGAGCTCCGGAGGCCCGGCGGCCGGGGTGGTCAGGATCACGAAGGGCGGTCAGGCCATCGCCCAGGGCAGGCTGGTCAACGGCAGGGTCGTGATCACGGTCAAGCGCAACCTGCCGGTGGGCAGGAACAAGCTGGTCGCCGCCTACCTGGGCAACGCGACGACCAAGCCCAGCCGTGACGCGTTCACGGTCAAGGTGCTCCGCAGGTAGATCAGGTCTCGATGACCACCGGGATGATCATCGGGCGCCGCCGGTGCGCGCGGTTGACCCAGCGACCGACCACCCGGCGTACGGTCTGCTGCAGCTGGTACTCGTCGGTGACGCCCTCAGCCATCGCCGCCGCGATCGCCTCGATGATCGGCTTCTTGATCTCCTCGAAGGTCGCGTCGTCGGCAGCGAAGCCCCGGGCGTGGATCTCCGGGCCGCTGGAGACCTTTCCGTTGACGGAGTCGACGACGACGATCACGGAGATGAAGCCTTCCTCGCCCAGGATCCGGCGGTCCTTGAGCGACGACTCGGTGATGTCGCCGACCGACGCGCCGTCGACGAACACGTAGCCGCACTCGACCTTGCCGGCCACCTCGGCCTTACCGTCGAACAGGTCCACGACGACCCCGTCCTCGGCGACCACGACGTTCTCCACGCCGGTCTGCCGGGCCAGCGCGGCGTTGGCCAGCAGGTGCCGGATCTCGCCATGCACCGGCAGCACGTTGCGCGGCTTGACGATGTTGTAGCAGTAGAGGAGCTCGCCGGCGCTGGCGTGGCCGCTGACGTGCACCAGGGCGTTGCCCTTGTGCACGACGCGCGCGCCCCAGCGGGCCAGGCCGTTGATCACGCGGTAGACGGCGTTCTCGTTGCCGGGGATCAGGCTGGAGGCGAGCAGGACGGTGTCGCCCTCCTCGATGTGCACGAAGTTGTGGTTGCGCTGGGCGATCCGGCTCAGCGCGCTCATCGGCTCACCCTGCGACCCGGTCGAGATCAGCACCTGCCGCTCGGGAGGCAGCTCGGCGAGCTCCTTGGCCTCCACCATCACCCCGCCCGGCACCCGGAGGTAGCCGAGGTCGCGGGCGATGCCCATGTTGCGCACCATCGAACGGCCGACGTAGGCGACCTTGCGGTCGTGGGCAACGGCGGCATCCAGCACCTGCTGGACGCGGTGCACGTGAGAGGCGAAGCAGGCCACGATGATCCGCTGGTCCGACTCCCGGAAGACCTGATCGATCACCGGGGTGATCGACTTCTCGGTCGGGGTGAACCCGGGCGTCTCGGCGTTGGTGGAGTCGGTCAGGAACAGGTCGACTCCTTCCTCGCCGAGCCGGGCGAACGCCCGCAGGTCGGTGATCCGGCCGTCCAGCGGCAGCTGGTCCATCTTGAAGTCGCCCGTGTGGAGCACCAGTCCGGCGCCGGTGCGGATCGCGATCGCCAGCGCGTCGGGGATGGAGTGGTTGACCGCGATGAACTCGAGCTCGAACGGGCCGAGGGTGAGCTTGTCGCCCTCGGTGACCTTGTGGTGGACGGTCTCGCGCAGCCGGTGCTCGCGCAGCTTGCTGTCGAGCAGGGCGAGGGTGAGCTCGGAGCCCACCAGCGGGATGTCGCCGCGCTCGCGCAGGAGGTACGGCGTGGCGCCGATGTGGTCCTCGTGGCCGTGCGTGAGCACCAACGCCTCGATGTCGTCGAGGCGGTCCCGGATCGGCTCGAAGTCCGGCAGGATCAGGTCGACGCCCGGGTGGTGGTCCTCGGGGAACAGCACGCCGCAGTCGACGATGAGGAGCCGGCCGTCGTACTCGAAGACGGTCATGTTGCGGCCGACCTCGCCCAGTCCCCCGAGCGGAGTGACCCGCAGACCCCCCTTCGGCAGCTCTGGCGGAGCGGTGAGTTCGGGGTGGGGATGACTCAAGTTGTGTTCCTTGCTTCTAGATCAGTCCGGAGGCGGCGAGGCCGACGCGGAGCGCGTCCACCTCGTCGTCGGTCAGTGCAACCAACGGCCCCCGGACGTTGCGGTTGTCGAGCACGCCGAGCAGCTGCAGCGCAGCCTTCGCGGTCGTGGCTCCGTAGTTGGAGACGCCCATGACGGCGTCGATCGCGGGGAGCAGGCGCGTGAAGATCTCGAGGGCCTTGGCGTGGTCGCCGGACTGGAACGCCGTCACCATCTCCCTCAGCTGAGGACCCGCTGCGTGGCCGACGACGGAGACCATCCCGGCGGCGCCGTGGGCGAGCCAGCCGAGGTTGGCGACGTCGTCACCGGAGTAGACGGCGTAGCCCATCTGCATCAGCTTGACGCCGCGGGCGAAGTCGCCGACGGCGTCCTTGACCGCGACCACGGGCGACAGCGTGATCGCCTCGGCATAGGTCTCCATGTCGATGGTGATGCCGGTGCGGCCGGGGACGTCGTAGAGCATGACCGGCAGGTCGGTGGACTCGGCGACGCTGCGGAAGTGGTGGAGGACGCCGGCCTGGCTGGGCTTGTTGTAGTAGGGCGTGACCACAAGCAGCCCGTCGACGCCGATCTTGGCGGCCTGCTGGGCCAGCTCGACGGAGTGGGCGGTCGCGTTGGTGCCGACGCCGGCGACCACGGTCGCCCGGTCGCCCACGGCGTCCTTGACCGCGACCAGGATCTCGCCGTCCTCGGCCACGGTGGTGGTCGGCGACTCACCTGTCGTGCCGCTGACCACGACGCCGTCGTGGCCGTGGTCGACCAGGTGGCTCGCGATCCGGGCGGTGCCGGCGAGGTCGACCGTGCCGTCGTCGTGGAAGGCGGTCGCCATCGCCGTCAGGACCCGACCGAAGGGGGCCTCAGGGCTGATCGTCATCTCACCAGGCTATCCCGTGCCGGTGGGCGAGGAGCGAGCGCAGCGAGCGTCTCGAGACCGGGCATGACCTCCGCCGCCACGAGTCGCAGGTGGTCGAGGTCGTGGAGGTCCAGGGTCTGGAGGTAGATCCGCTCGCTGCCCAGGGCGGCGTACGACGCGATCTTGTCGATCGCCTCCTGGGGAGTGCCGGCCACGCCGCTGTCCCGCAGCTCTTCCGGCTCCCGCCCGATCGCCTCGGCGCGACGGCGGTAGTCCGCCTCGTCGGCACCGACGCAGAGCACCAGGGCGTTGGAGTAGACGAGGCTGTCGGGGTCGCGACCGGCGTCCTCACAGGCTGTCCGGACGCGTCCGAACTGCGCCTCGGTGGTCGCGAGGTCGACGAACGGCAGGTTGAACTCGTCGGCGTATCGGGCGGTGAGCGCCGGCGTCCGCTTCTTGCCCTTCCCGCCGATCAGGACGGGCGGCTTCTCCTGCACGGGCTTGGGCAGCCCGGGGCTGTCGGCGACCGTGTAGTGGTGGCCCTCGTGGCTGAACCCTCCCTCGGTGGCCCAGAGACCGGTGATGATCGCGAGGTTGTCCTCGAGCCGGTCGAAGCGCTCACCCACGTCCGGGAACGGGATGCCGTACTTGGCGTGCTCGGCCCCGAACCAGCCGGCGCCGATGCCGAGCTCCACCCGGCCGCCGCTCATCTGGTCGACGTTGGCCACGCTGATCGCCAGCGGCCCGGGATGGCGGAACGTCGCGCTGGTCATCATCGTGCCGAGGCGGATCGTGCTGGTGTCGCGGGCCAGGCCGGCGAGGGTGATCCAGGCATCGCTCGGCCCCGGCAGGCCCTCGGTGCCCATGCCCAGGTAGTGGTCGGACCGGAAGAAGGCGCCGTAGCCCAGGCGCTCGGCCTCGAGGGCGACCGCGAGCAGGTCGTCGTACGTCGCACCCTGCTGGGGCTCGGTGAAGATGCGGAGGTCCATGCCACCACTCTCGCATCCAGGTCTCCGGCGTCAGTGCAGGTGATCGACCAGGGTGCCCTCGGGGCCGAACAGCTCGACGCGCCACCGCTCGAGCAGGTCGGTGGCGTCGACGTCGTCGGGATGGAAGCCGGGCCTGGCGTAGGCGCGGAGGTGCTCGATGACGTCCTTCTCGACGAACGGAGAGTGGCGCAGCCGCGCGACGCTGCGCACCAGCCGCACCGGGTTGTACGTCGACCGGTCGGTCAGCAGCATCGAGAGGGTCGTGGCGACCAGGACCAGACCGAGCAGCCCCACGGTCATGATGCGGAAGCCCCAGATCCGCATCCGTTCGGAGCCGCCGACGGCGCGGTAAGCGTCGAACGCCACCGCCTTGTGCTCGGACTCCTCCAACGCATGCCAGAGCAGGACCGACCGGACCTCGGTGTCACCGAGCAGCGCCTGTGCCTCCGGCTTGCGGAGCAGGCACTCCGCGATCGTCGCCGTGTAGTGCTCGAGCGCGGCGGTGTACGCCAGCCGCAGCATGGGTGGCACCCGCTTCTCCGCGTCGGCCAGCGACCACTTCACGAACCGCGCCACCCGGTGGGCCGGGTAGCCCATCTCCTGCAGCCGCCGGTTGAGCTCGCGGTGCTCCCGACCGTGCGTCACCTCCTGCCCGATGAACCCCGCCACCTGCTTCTTGAGCTCGGGGTCGGTGATCTGGTCTCGGAGGCTGCGGACCGACCGGACGAAGAAGTCCTCCCCCGGCGGGAAGGTCGCCGACAGCACCGCCACCACGTGGCTCATCACCAGGTCGCCCGCGACGTAGTGCCGCTCGAGGCCTCCCTGCGGATACGAGAAGCGGATCCGTCGGCTGCGCACGTCGCGGTGCGGCACCGGGTCAGACGGGGGCTCGGACCGGGGGTCGGACATCGGATCGGACATGGTCACCTCGACATTGGTTCCTGTTACCGAAGGTAGGAGGTAGTGGGGGGCGTCGGCAAGAGCCGGAGCCGCCCACTGCCTCGCCAAATTGGGTGACAACCCGTCACGACCACCCCTCCGGCACGTCCCCGTCTCCAGAGTGGGGGTCGACATGCCTGCTCGGGCAGGGCCGACTCCTTTGAAGAAATGAGTTCCGATGAAACGTCTTGCAGCTTGCGCCGCCACGTTGACCGTGGTCGGTGTAGCACTGGTTGGTACCGCCGGCCCCGGCTCGGCCGCCACGGCTCACTGCGCCGACTTCAACAGTCCCGACAAGGTGGAGCTCGACGGCGAGACCACGAGCGTGAACCTGCCCGCCGGCAGCACCGTCTGCTACAAGTCCAGCACCGAGGTGTTCACGGTCGTCGTGGGCGCCGACGGCGTACTGACCTCCGAGGCGACCAACAAGCACGGTCGCATCCAGGGCATCAGCT
>JALZCZ010000216.1 GCA_030862825.1 Actinomycetota bacterium
TCGTGGACGGCCGCCTCGGCGGCCTCCGGGTCCCTGCTGCGCAGCGCGTCGATGATCGACTGGTGCTGGTCGGCGACGTGCTGCAGGCCAAGGCGCTCGTGGGCGACGTACCACAGTCGCAGCGAACCGCAGTTGAGCCGGTCGACCGCCTCGCTGAGGAAGCGGTTGTCCGAGCCCCGGGTGATCGCGATGTGCAGCGCGTGGTCAGCCTCGATGCTGGCGTAGACGTCGCCGGCCTCGGCGGCCACGCGAAGCTCGTTGCCGATCCGGTGCACCTCGTCCAGCTGGGTGGCGGTGATGCGGGTGGCGGCGAGCCGGGCGGCCGGCTTCTCCATGAGCAGTCGGGACTCGTAGAGGCGATGCACGTCGTGCTGGGACATCTGGCGCACGTACGGCGTGCTGCGGGAAGGCCAGACGATGAACTGTTCCAACGCCAGACGCTTCAGCGCCTCGCGCACCGGGGTCCGTCCGATGGAGAACCGCTGGGTCAGCTCGAGCTCGTCGAGGGGCTCACCTGCCTGGATCTCGCCGACGACGATGGCGCGCCGCAACAGCAGGTAGGCGTGGTCGGCCTTCGTCGTTCTCTTCAGCACACCGGCTCGCCTCACTGAATATATTGGGGATGTATCGACGATGTATTGCCGGGCCCCGAGGGTCAAGAGAGAAGCCGCGATCATCTCGCGCAGTGGGATGAAGCAGCGCGACTAGCGGCCCGGTGCGGCCGACGACGGCCACGATCGACGGATCTCGGCGACCGGGTCGGCGAGGCCGTGGCGGCTGTGTTGTAGCCGACGGCCCAGCAGGCATCCCGCGGGCATCGCACCAGCGTTCCCACTGCCGCCGTACGCGGCGGTGAGGGCGGCCTCGATCGGGGCCGGCCGTGGGCGCGGTCGCGGGGGCGGTGGAGGAGGTCAGGGGTCCGGCAGCAGCGGCCGGTGTCAGCGTCAGGGTCCCCCAGGCCCGGAAGCGCCTGTCTCTGTGGGCGGAGACGGTTCAGGTGATCGCGGCTGGCGTCTTGCCGATGCGCCGGTCGGGCTTGATGTGGGCGAACATGCTGCGCCCGTTCCAGGTCGGGAAGGCCTTGACGAGCCAGGACGGACCATCGAGCTGGATCCGTGAGTCGCGAATCGCCTGCGCCCAGGAGAGCTGCCCGAGGTGCCACTTGACGAAAGCCTCGGCGTCGGCGGTGACGAAGAGGTCCTCGTCCAGGCCGGGATACTCCTTGCAGATCTCGGTCTCGCCGTGCTCGACGAGCAGCCAATACCGCTCACGGGGCCGGTAGCCGGTGAAGTCCAGCCGGATGACCACGCGCCGGTCGGGGAGGCGCTCGGGACGGAGCGCGTTGCACATCGACCACAGCGCCACGAACGGATCGAGGTGCTCGGGGGCGATCTCGAGCCAGCGTGCTCCCCACTCGCCGAGGGTCACGCAGACCGTGAACAGGTCATCGCCCGACTCCGTGAGCAGGTAGCGGTGGCCGCGACCCAGTGCCTTGGGTGTCACCTCGACGATGCCGAGACGTTCGAGCTGCTTGAGCCGTTGCGCGAGCAGGGTGTGGGAGAGGCCGGGCGCTCCCGCGAGGAGCTCGCCGAAGGTCTCACAGCCCAGATGCAGGTTCCGGATGATCAACGGCGTCCACCGTTCGGCAAAGATCTCCGCACCACGCGCGATCGGGCAGTACTGTCCGTACGTCCTCATGCTCGCAGTGTCCCGCTCCGACCGCGCGACCGGAAGTCCAGATTCCTTACCTCGAGGTCCAGATTCCTGCGTTCTCTCCGGCGCCGGCCGGTGATGCGATGGAACCGTCCACCCAGGGAGGAACCATGACCGCAGACACCACGATCCAGATCCCACGATTCCGGGGCGAGGCGATCGTCCCGGGCCACCATGAGTATGACGCCGCACGGGCCGTCTGGAACGGCAGCGTCGATCGCCATCCCCGGGTGATCGCACGGTGCCGTGGCACCGCCGACGTGGCCTCGGCAGTGCGCTTCGCCCGCGACTGCGACCTTGAGATCGCCGTCCGCGGTGGGGGCCACAACGTGGCCGGCACCGCGGTCTGCGAGGACGGGATCGTCATCGACCTCTCCGCGATGCGCAAGGTCTGGGTCGACCCCGTCGGACGCACGGCCCTCGTCCAGGGCGGCGCCCTGTGGGGCGATGTCGACGACCAGACCCAGGCGTACGGCCTGGCAACCACCGGCGGCATCATCAGCCACACCGGCGTCGGCGGCCTGACCCTGGGCGGCGGCATCGGCTGGCTGATGCGCAAGCACGGGCTCACCGTCGACAACCTCGTGGAGGCCGAGGTCGTCACCGCCGGCGGCGAGATCATCCGGGCGTCGACTCACGAGCACCCGGACCTGTTCTGGGCGCTTCGCGGCGGAGGCGGGAACTTCGGCGTGGTCACCTCGTTCCGGTTCGCGCTCCACCCCGTCGGCCCGACCCTCACGGCCGGACCCGTGTTCTGGGCGGCCGAGGACACCACCGACGTGCTGCGCTTCTACCGAGAGTTCGTCACCGACGCGCCCGACGAGCTGATGACAATCGTGCGGCTCGGCACGGTGCCTCCGCTGCCCGTCGTCAGCGCCGAGCTGCACTTCCGTCCCGCCATCGCGGTGGCCAGCTGCTACGCCGGCTCCGTGGAGGCAGGCGAGCAGGCCGTCCGTGCGCTCCGCGAATTCGGAGATCCGCTCGTCGATCTGGTCGGGCCGACGTCGTACGTCGACCACCAGAGCAGCCTCGACGGAACCGTCCCCCACGGCTGGCACTACTACTGGAAGGGCACCAACCTCCCCGCCCTCTCCGACGCGGTCATCGACGTCGTGGCCGAGCATGCCTACGAGGCCACCTCCCCGAGGTCGTACGCCGCGATCTTCCACATCGGCGGGACGGTGGCCCGAGGCGCCGGAGAGGCCACGTCCTACTCGGGGCGCGATGTGCAGCACACCATGAGCATCGACGCGGTCTGGCTGCCGGAGCAGGACGACACCATCCGCGCCGCGGAGACCGCGTGGGCACGATCGTTCTTCGACGCCCTCCAGCCCCACCGTGCCGGCGTCTACGTCAACTTCCTCGACGCCGACGACGACCCGAGCCGCATCCATGAGGCCTACGGTGACACCACCTACCGGCGGCTCGCCGCGCTGAAAGCCAAGTACGACCCCGAGAACGTGTTCCACCACAACCGAAACATCCAACCGGGAACGCCCGCGTAGTGAGGGACCGCCGGGTCGGCACGACGAGCCGTCTTTCCGCGTACCCTCCGGTGCGGGAGTGCATCTGAGCCCGGATCACCGATGTGGTGAGTGGGTCGAACTTGGCGTAGAACGAGGATGCCCTTGCGTGGCAGGAGAATCGGAGTTCTTCAGGCAACGATTCAACCCAAACGCAAGGGAGATCTCTGACGTGAATTTCCCTCACACGCTGCGGGCAACGTCGGTGGTCCTCGACCCGGGCCGGATTCTGGCAGGTCGACGTGCTGCCAATCGACAACGTGTCCAGGCGGTCAGATCTGCTCGTGCCGTGGTCGAAGGCTTTTCGCACTCAGCGCCTGTTCAGCGGCGGCTGCGCCGACGCCACCAAGGCCGACGTGCAAAGCTCATCGGACGGCCGCACGCGAGTGCGGCAGCATGGAGCCCGTGATCGACCTCGAGCGAGAGCGTGCGCAGACGCCGGGATGCTTGGAGCGGGTCTTCCTGGACAGCGCCGGCTCTTCGCTGCCGACATCGAAGGTGGTCGACACCGTGGTAGAACACCTCCGCCGCGAGCAGGATGTCGGCGGCTACCGTGCCGCGGCCGAGCGCCGTGAGGACCTCGCGGAGGTGCCGGTCTCCCTCGGCCGGCTGCTCGGCTGCCGGGCCGATGAGATCGCGCTCGCTGACAGCAGCACCCGGGCCTGGAACGCCCTGGTCACCGCGCTCCGCTGGCGAGCGAGCGAGCGGATACTGATCTGCGGCACCGAGTACGCCAGCAACGCGATCGCTCTCTTGCAGCGATCGCGTGCGGACGGCTGCAGCGTCGAGGTGGTGCCGAGCAGCGCGAACGGCTCTCCTGACCTCGACGCGTACGCCGCACTGCTCGACGAGCGCGTCCGGCTGGTCTCGCTGGTGCACGTGCCGACGAACTCCGGCCAGATCCTCCCGGTCCGGGAGCTGACCGTTCTGGCCCACCAGGTCGGCGCCCTGGTAGTCCTGGACGCCTGCCAGTCCGTCGGACAGCTTGTCCTCGATGTGGACGAACTCGGCGTGGACGCCCTCACCGCCTCCGGGCGCAAGTGGCTGCGCGCCCCCCGGGGCACCGGATTCCTCTACCTGCGCAGCGGCGTCCTCGACGACCTCGAACCGCTCGCCGCCGACCTGCGCGGCGGCGAGTGGACCTCGCCGTCCGGGTACCAGCTACGCACCGACGCAGCCCGCTTCGAGCTCTGGGAGCACGACGTCGCCGGTCGGCTCGGCCTCGGCGTGGCGGTCGACCACCTGCTCGACCTCGGGCCGGCTGATGTGGAGCGGACCGTCCGCGCCGGTGCCGCCGAGCTCCGGACGTTGTTGCCCCAGATCGCGGGCTTGACCGTGCACGATCGCGGATCGGACCTGAGCGGCATCGTCTCCTTCACCCTCGCAGGCACCGATCCGGCGTCGGTCCAAGAACAGCTGTTCGCGGCCGGCGTGACCGCTGCCGTCAGCGGCGCGGGTTCGACCCGGCTCGACATGGGGATCCGCGGGCTCGACTCCGTGGTCAGGCTCTCCCCCCACTACTTCAACTCCCGGGAGGACCTGATGCGTGCGACCGAGGCTGTTGCTGCGGTCGCCGGTTCGTAGCTCCTGTCCGCTCGGCGCCATCTACGGCAACCAGAAGGACATGGACCGCTGACCAGTGCCGCCGGCGGCCGAGCCGGCGCTAGACGCCGTCGGAGACGTCGGCGCTCCGGTCGAGTCGACGTGGGGCGACGACGGGGATGGTCGGTCGACCGCAACCGCTGGCCAGGACGCAGATGAGGGCGCGACCGGCCTCGCGGAGAGGTCTACCCGTGCACGGGGTCCGCCGCCGCGCGCTCGGCGCCCTCGCGGAAGAAGGCAACAACGGAGTCCAACCCGCCAAACGCCGCGAGTGGACGCGCGGCGCCGAACGGCTGGTTCCAGAATGGTCCGCTGCGACCGACCCACGGACCTACGTACACGTACGGCTCGGACAGCGTCACGTCGCCCGGAGAGTAGCCGTAGTTGACCTCGGCCTGGGAGATCCCGACATCGAAGTGCTCGGGCCACAGGACCGGGACCTCGTCGGGTGCGAAGGCCCGCAGCGCGGCATCGCCCGCAGCGAACCCGTCCAGCAACATGGCGACGTGGTCTGGGTCGAGCTCGATCGGGTCCTCGGCGGACACGTTGACACTATCTCGGTAGACGTCGTCGAGTCGGCGAGGAGTCAGTCCCGCCGCGGCCGCGATCTCCGCATAGCTGCCCCTGAGCGGTTGCCGCCCCTGTGCGCTCACCAGCTCGGTGCCCTCGATCCGGAGATCTGGCTCAGCAACGGTCGCGATACCGCCCGGGACCACCCGCAGCCGGACGGTCCTGCTCCGTGCGTACTGCGGCCCGGCGAGCAACAGCTCGGCGACGCCGTGCAGGGTGAGACGGGTTCGGGTGAGGTCCACGTTGGTTCCTGTTTCTGATGCGATCGCTGTAACGCAACGCGATGTGGTCGGCACTGACGGGAGATTGGTCTCGACGGCAGCAGGAGCGTTACATGGACAATCACAGCCAGACCTGGCATTGCGTGAGCCCGAAGGACGTCCCCGACGAGGGGCGGGTGGGCAGCGTCGTCGTCGGCGGCCGGTCGATCGCGATGATGAGGTGCGGTGGGCGGCTCAGCGCACTGGAGAACCACTGCCCGCACCAGGGTGGCCCGCTGGGCGAGGGCTCGATCGAGAATGGGCTGTTGCGCTGTCCGTGGCACGGCTACGACTACGACCCAGCAACCGGCGCTCCACCCGGAGCGCTCGCCGAGCACCTCGACGACCGGGTGCCGGCGTACGACGTCGAGGAGAGCGACGATGGCGTTCGGGTCCTCCTCCCGAACCAGGTGGCATCCCCGCGCACGGTCGCTGATGTGCTGGTCGAGACCTTGGTGGCACACGGCGTCGACACGGTCTTCGGGATGGTCGGCCACTCCAACCTCGGCTTCGCTGACGCGTTGCGGCGTGCGGAGCAGCGCGGGGACCTGCGCTTCGTCGGCATCCGGCATGAAGGCGCCGCCGCCTTCGCCGCAAGCGCCTATGGCAAGCTGACCGGTCGGCCGGCGGCGTGCTTCGCGATCGCCGGCCCGGGCTCGACGAACCTCCTCACCGGGCTGTACGACGCCAAGCTGGACGGTGCGCCCGTCGTAGCGGTCTCCGGCCAGGTCCCGTCCAAGGTCCTCGGCCGCGGCGCGTTCCAAGATCTTGACCTCGGCGCGATCTTCCGCGACGTAGCGATCTCGACAACCACGGTGCAGTCCGGCAGCGACCACGCCGAGCTGGCCGCCCTTGCCGTCAAGCACGCCCGGGACGGACGCGGCGTGTCGCACCTCGTGCTGCCCGACGAGGTGCAGGCGCAACCCTCCAGCTCACCGGCGGGCTCTCCCGAAGGCCGCTACTCGGGCCGGCCAGTCAGCCCGGATGCTGCGGCATTGGCCCGCGCGGCCGAGCTGGTCTCCTCAGCTCGGCGACCCGTGATCGTGGTCGGCCACGGCGCCCGAGCCGCAAGAGACGCGCTCATCGCGCTGGCCGATGAGCTCGGAGCGCCGGTGCTCACGACGTTCAAGGCCAAGGGGCTGGTACCCGACACCCATCCGCTCGGCGCCGGAGTGCTCGGCCGCAGTGGCACTCCCGTCGCGAGCTGGCTCATGAACGAGGCGGACCTGCTGCTCGTCGTGGGCGCGTCCTTCTCGAATCACACCGGCATTGCGCCATGGCAGACCATCGTTCAGGTCGACGACACACCGGCTGCTATCGGCCGGTTCGACGCGGTGACCGCAGCCCTTCTCGGTGATGCCGCCCTCGTCGTCCCTGCCCTCGCCAAGGCGGTCCTGGCGGCCGGCAGCCAGGCTGAGGACC
>JALZCZ010000226.1 GCA_030862825.1 Actinomycetota bacterium
CGCGCGGGAGTGCGTCGAGGACCTGGCCGCCGACGGTGTCGTGTACGCCGAGATCCGCTACGCACCCGAGCAGCACGTGTCCGGCGGCCTGTCGCTCGACCAGGTCGTGGCCGCGGTCCAGCAGGGCTTCGAGGAAGCCGTGTCCGCTGCCGGCGACCGGATCGTCGTTCGGCAGCTGCTCACCGCCATGCGCCACCAGGCCCGCTCGATGGAGATCGCCCACCTGTCCGTCGCCTGGCGCGACGGCGGCGTGGCCGGCTTCGACATCGCGGGCGCGGAGGCGGGCTACCCCCCGACCCGCCACCTCGACGCCTTCGAGTACCTGCAGCGCGAGAACTCCCACTTCACCATCCACGCCGGTGAGGGGTTCGGGCTCCCGTCGATCTGGCAGGCCATCCAGTGGTGCGGCGCCGACCGGCTCGGCCACGGCGTACGGATCATCGACGACATCACCGTCGCCGCCGACGGCTCGGTGTCCCTGGGAAGGCTGGCCAGCTACGTGCGCGACAAGCGGATCCCGCTGGAGATGTGCCCCGCCTCCAACCTGCAGACGGGAGCGGCGACGTCGATCGCCGAGCACCCGATCGGGCTGCTCACCAAGCTGCGGTTCCGGGTCACCGTCAACACCGACAACCGGCTGATGAGCCAGACGTCGATGACCTCGGAGATGGCGTCGCTGGTCGAGGCGTTCGGCTACGGCTTGCACGACATGCGCTGGTTCACGATCAATGCGATGAAGTCTGCCTTCTTGCCCTTCGACGAGCGGCTGGCGATCATCGACGGTGTGATCAAGCCCGGGTACGTGGCACTAGGAGCGTGATGAGGTCGCGGACGCCCGGCATGTGGTGGGGGACCGCCATCGAAGCGCCTGATCCGAGCGTGCTCGCGAGGTTCTACTCCGAGCTGGTCGGCTGGCCCATCGGGCACGAGGAGCCCGGCACGGCGATCCTCGCCGCTCCCGAAGGCTCCATCTACATCGTCTTCCAGCAGGCGACCGACTACCAGGCCCCCGTGTGGCCGCCGGTCGACGGGAAGCAGAGGCCGATGATGCACTTCGACTTCCAGGTCGGCGACCTCGACGACGCGGTCGCCGACGCGGTCGCCCTCGGCGCCACCGTGGCCGGGCACCAGCCGCAGGACAACGTCCGTGTGCTCCTCGACCCGGCCGGTCATCCGTTCTGTCTCTGCCGCGACGACGGCTGATCAGGCCACCGGGCCGGTCTGGGTGACCGCGAACCCCACCGAGGCGATCAGTCCGATGACCGCCATCAGCGAGTGCCACGCGAACGACTTCCTCGCCCTGCGCCGCGCTGCCGCGCCGAACGAGGCGACGAGGCTCGCGACGAGCACGGCGACGGCGATCCAGTAGTTGCGGACCGCCTCAGGGTCGATGTCCACGGCCTCACCGAAGAACGTCAGGTGCGCCCCGATGTAGTTGAGGAGGATGGCCGCGACGGCCGCCATGGTGGTGAGGGATGCGACCGCCTCGACGAGCTGTGGTTTCCATTGCTGGGTGTCGTTGACTGGGGTCACGCCGACAATCTGCCGCAGTCGACGCGATCCGGGATGAGTGCCGGTGCTCATCCCTGTCAGCGAGGGATCACCGTGAACCACGGCTTGCGCCACCCGGCGAGATCCAGCCGGGACCCGAGGAAGTCGTCGCGGCCGACGTTCACGAGTTGGCCGCGGCTCGGCTCGTAGATGCGCAACGAGGTGGCGGAGGCCTCGACCACGAGCACGACGTGCCGGGGGAGCCAGCGGCTGCCGACGTAGAGCACCGAGGGCGCGGGTGCCTGCACCAGCCGGTCGAACGCACGGGCGCGGCGAAGCACCAGCCGGGCGGCGTACGAATGCTCGGCGTCGTCGGCCGAGAGCTGGTGCGCAACCGCCCAGGGCGGCGTGCCGAGGGCGCGCGGCCAGGGCAGCTGCAGGGCTCCGCGGGCGTCGATCGGCCGGGTGACCCGACGGTGGGTGGCGAGCACCTCGTCGTCGAAGTTGTCGGGCGTGATCGTCGCGGCGTACTCCCGATCGAGCAGCATCCGGGCAGCCACCAGGGTGGCCGCTCCGCAGGACTTCTGGTCGGGCTGCCGCAGCCCGACCAGCTGCTCAGTCACGGGCCCGGACCTGCAGTTCGGCGACCCGATCGAGTGCCTGATCCGGTGTCACCGGCTCGCAGCCGAGCGACACGGCGTGCTCGACCACCCGACGCTGGTCCCGGAGCAGGGCGAGGCCCCGGCGGAGCAGCACGAGCGGCGGCTTGCGGTGCTCGCGCAGATCGCGGGTGAGGCGGCGCCAGAACGTCACCAGCGGGTGCTGGCGGACGCAGTACGCCGCCGCGAGCAGACCGGCTTCGCGGCAGGCGGGCACGATCTCCTGGGCGAAGATGCCCTCGGCCACGAACAACGACTGACCATCCAGGTCGAGGACGCGGTGGCCGGTGCGACCGTCGTGGGCGATGTCGTAGATCGGCACGTCGGCGCTGCCGACCGCGCAGAGCAGGCGCAACGCGTCCATGGCGTCGCCGGGCAGCCAGGAGTCGGGGTGGTCCCAGTCGACCAGGCCGGCGTTCGCGCCGTGCTCGATGACGGGGAGCCCGGGGTCACCGGCCGACTTGTAGTAGTCGTCGAGCCGGAGCACCGGGAGGCCGATCCGCTCGGCGAGGCGGGACTTGCCTGCGCCGGAGGGACCGGCCAGGACGATGACTTGGGCGCTCACACGCCGATGGGGTGCCACACGGTCTTGGTCTCGAGGAACGCGGTCATCGTGTCGAGACCGGGCTCGCGACCCCAGTCGGGCTCCGCGGCGGGGGCGCGGCGCACCCGCTTCAGGTTGTCGGCAGCAGCGACCTCCATGGCCGTGGAGAGCTCGGTGTCTCCAGCGATGCCGACCAGGTCGATCGCGTTGACGTCCATGTGCGCGGCCAGCCACGGCGCGATCGTCGTGGCGGAGCCGGTGAGGATGTTGACCACGCCGCCGGGCACGTCGGACGTCGCGAGCACCTCGGCGAAGGTCACGGCCGGCAGCGGACGCCGGTAGGACGACACCACGACCACGGTGTTGCCCGTGACGACCACGGGGGCGACCACGCTCACCAGGCCGAGCAGCGAGGACTCCTGCGGGGCCAGCACGGCCACCACGCCGGTCGGCTCGGGCGTCGAGAGGTTGAAGAACGGCCCGGCGACCGGGTTGGCGTTGCCGACGACCTGGGTGAGCTTGTCGGCCCAGCCGGCGTACCAGACGAGGCGGTCGATCGCCTCGTCCACTGCTGCGTTGGCGCGGGCGGCGGTCGACCCCTCCGACTGGCGGACGGCCTCGACGAACTGGGGCCGGCGGTCCTCCATGATCTCGGCGACCCGGTAGACGACCTGGGCACGGTTGTACGCCGTCCGGCCGGACCAGCCGCCGAACGCCTTGCGGGCGGCGACGACGGCGTCACGCGCGTCCTTGCGGGAGGCGAGGGCGGCGTTGGCCACGAACTTCCCCTTCGCGTCGTCCACGACGTAGGAGTGCCCCGACTCCGAGCGCGGGAAGTCGCCGCCGATGTAGAGCTTGTAGGTCTTGCGGACGTCGATGCGGCTCACTGCTCCGCTCCCTTCAAGTAGGCCGCGAGGCCGTGCCGGCCGCCCTCTCGGCCGTAGCCCGACTCCTTGTAGCCGCCGAACGGGCTGGTGGGGTCGAACTTGTTGAACGTGTTGGCCCAGATGACGCCGGCCCGCAGCTGGTTGGCGATCTTCAGGATCCGCGAGCCCTTGTCGGTCCATGCCGGCGGAGAGGCCGTACGGGGTGTTGTTGGCCTTCTCGACCGCCTCGCTGGGCGTGCGGAAGGTCAGCACCGAGAGCACCGGGCCGAAGATCTCCTCGCGCGCGATGCGGTGGGCCTGGGAGACGCCGGTGAAGATCGTCGGCGGGAACCAGAACCCGTGCTGCGGCAGGTCGCAGGGCGGCGACCATCGGCCGGCGCCCTCTGCCTCCCCGATCTCGGAGAGCTCGCGGATCCGGGTCAGCTGCTCGGCGGAGTTGATCGCGCCGATGTCGGTGTTCTTGTCGAGCGGGTCGCCGATCCGCAACGTCGCCATCCGGCGCTTGAGCCGGCTCAGCAGCTCGTCGGAAATCGACTCCTGCACGAGCAGGCGGGAGCCGGCGCAGCAGACGTGGCCCTGGTTGAAGAAGATGCCGTTGACGATGCCCTCGACGGCCTGGTCGAGCGGTGCGTCGTCGAAGACGATGTTGGCGGCCTTTCCGCCGAGCTCGAGGGTGACCTTCTTGTCGCTGCCGGCGACGGTGCGCGCGATCGCCTTGCCGACCGCCGTGGAGCCGGTGAAGGCGACCTTGTCGACGTCACCGTGCGCCACCAGCGCCTGGCCGGTGTCGCCGGCGCCGGTGATGATGTTGACGACGCCGGCGGGTAGGTCGGCCTGTTGGCAGATCTCGGCGAAGAGCAGCGCGGTCAGCGGTGTGGTCTCGGCCGGCTTCAGCACCACGGTGTTGCCGCAGGCCAGGGCCGGCGCGATCTTCCAGGCCAGCATCAACAGCGGGAAGTTCCACGGGATGATCTGGCCAGCGACACCGAGCGGCGTCGAACCGTATCCGGAGTGCTCCAGCTTGTCGGCCCAGCCGGCGTAGTAGAAGAAGTGGGCGGCGACGATCGGGATGTCGACGTCGCGCGACTCCTTGATCGGCTTGCCGTTGTCGAGCGACTCCAGCACCGCCAGCTCGCGGCCGCGCTCCTGGATGATCCGGGCGATCCGGTAGAGGTACTTGGCGCGCTCCTTGCCCGGCATCTTCGACCACACGCGGGTGTAGGCGCGGCGTGCGGCCTTGACCGCGGCGTCGACGTCG
>JALZCZ010000232.1 GCA_030862825.1 Actinomycetota bacterium
GGTCCTATCTGCGGTTGATGACCAAACGACGGCCCCTTCGCCCCAGGACGGTGGGGTCCCGGATCTGCCTCGACGAGCTGCGCGGGCGCAAGGCGCGGCGTGAGGAGTCGATGGAAGAACGCCTGCCCGACCCGATCGTCGGCGGGCCCCCACGGCCACGACCCCGAGCAGCAGGCGCCGATGGCGGACTCCGTCGGCATGGCGGTGCTCGTCGTGCTCGACGAGCTCGCCCCACCGATTGGCTCGCCTTCGCGCTGCACGACATGTTCGGGTTGCCGGTCGCCGAGATCGCGCCGATCGTCGAGCGCTCGCCCGACGCCACCAGGAAGCTCGCGAGTCGGGCCCGCCGACGCGTCGGGGCGGTGCGCACGATCCCCGACCCCGACCTGAGTCGGCAGCGCGCGGCGGCGCAGGCGTTCCACTCCGCCGCCCGCGAGGGCGACTTCGAGGCGCTGCTCCGGATCCTCGACCCGGACGTCGTGCTGCGCACCTCGCAGCAGGGCGTGCTCTCGATCGTGCGGGGCGCCGCCGCGGTCGCCTCGGGCGCGGCCGTGTTCCAGAAGCTGGCGCTCGCCCGGCGGCCGGTGCTCGTCAACGGCGCCGCCGGCGTCGCGGTGGACGTTGACGGCAGGATCTACTCGGTCGCGGCGTTCACCGTGGTCGAGGTCGCCATCGTCGAGATCGACATCGTCGTCGACCGCGACCGGCTGGCCGCGCTCGAGCAGTGACCAGGGCAGTGCTCAGTGCGTACGCCGGTAGGCCGGCGCCACCTCGTTGATCGCGTCGCCCATCCGATGGATCCGCAGCGCGTTGGTGGAGCCCGGGATGCCGGGCGGACTGCCCGCGACGATCACGACCAGGTCGCCCTCCTCGACGCGACCGATCTGGAGCAGCTGTTCGTCGACCTGCCGCACCATCTCGTCGGTGTGGTCGACGGCGTGGGTCTTGAAGGTCTCGACCCCCCAGGTCAGCGAGAGCTGGGAGCGCACCACGGCCTCCGGGGTGAACGCGAGCACCGGGATCCTGCTGCGCAGCCGCGCGAAGCGCTTGGCCGAGTCGCCGCTCTGGGTGAAGGCGACGACGTACTTGGCGTCGACCCGCGTCGCGACCTCCTCCGCGGCCTTGGCGATCACGCCGCCGCGGGTGTGCGGATCCCAGTCGATCTCCTCGAAGTGCCCGAAGGCCTGCTGCTCGAGCGCGTGCGCCTCGGTGGCGGTGATGATCCGGGCCATCGTCTCCACGGTGTGGATCGGGTGCTCCCCCACGCTGGTCTCGCCCGAGAGCATCACCGCATCGGCGCCGTCGAGCACGGCGTTGGCGACGTCACTGGTCTCGGCGCGGGTCGGCGACGGCGACGTGATCATCGACTCCAGCATCTGGGTCGCGACGATCACGGGCTTGGCGTTGAGGCGGGCCTTCTCGATCACCTGCTTCTGCAGGAACGGCACCTCCTCCAGCGGACACTCCACGCCGAGGTCGCCACGGGCCACCATGAAGCCGTCGAAGGCCTCGATGATCTCCTCCAGGTTGTCGATCGCCTGCGGCTTCTCGATCTTCGCGATGACCGGGAGCATCACGCCCACGTCGCGCATCACCCGGCGGACGTCCTCGACGTCCTTCGCGTCGCGGACGAAGCTCAGCGCGATGTAGTCGACCGTCAGCGACAGGGCGAAGCGCAGGTCCGCCTCGTCCTTCTCCGACAGCGCCGGCACCGAGACCGCCACGCCCGGAAGGTTGATGCCCTTGTTGTTGCTCACCTTGCCGCCGACCAGCACCTCGCAGGTCACGTCGGTGTCGTCCACCGCTGTCACCCGCAGCCGGATCTTGCCGTCGTCGATCAGGATGGGATCGCCCGGCTTCACGTCGCCGGGCAGGCCCTTGAACGTCGTTCCGGCGATGGTCGCGTCGCCGGGCACGTCGCGGGTGGTGATCGTCCACTCCTGACCTCGCGTGAGGTCGACCGGCCCGTCGGCGAAGGTCTCGAGCCGGATCTTCGGACCCTGGAGGTCCGCGAAGATGCCGACGCCCCGCCCGCTGGCGTCCGCTGCCTCACGCACGAGTCGGTAGACGGCGGCGTGGTCCTCATGGCTGCCGTGGCTCATGTTCATCCGGGCGACATCCATCCCGGCGTACACCAGCTCGCGGATCCGCCGCTCGGTACTCGTGGCCGGACCCAGGGTGCAGACGATCTTGGCTCTACGCACCCGCCGAGCCTAGTGGGCCTTGGATCGTTCCAACAACGTGGGTGTCCGACCGTCAGACCACCAGCGGGCGCTCGGTCGGCGGGATCGGCACCGGGAGCGTGGTCGAGCCGGTGAGGAACTCGTCGACGGCGGCCGCGGCGGCGCGACCCTCGGCGATCGCCCACACGATCAGCGACTGACCGCGACCGGCGTCGCCGGCCACGAAGACGCCCGGCTCGGAGGTCATGTACGACGCGTCGCGGGCCACGTTGCCGCGCTCGTCGAGGTCGGCGCCGAGCTGCTCGACCAGGCCCGCCTTCTCCGGACCGGTGAAGCCCATCGCGAAGAGCACCAGCTCGGCCGGGATCTCGCGCTCGGTGCCCTCGACCTCGGTCAGCGTGCCGCCCTCGAAGACCACGTCGACCAGGCGCAGCGCCCGCACGTTGCCGTCGTCGTCACCCAGGAACTCCTTGGTGGAGACGGCGTAGACCCGCTCCCCGGCCTCCTCGTGTGCGGAGGAGACGCGGAACACCATGGGGTACGTCGGCCACGGCTGACCCGAGGGCCGCGTCTCGGGCGGCTCGGGCATGATCTCGAGCTGGGTGATCGAGGCCGCGCCCTGGCGGGTCGAGGTGCCGAGGCAGTCGGCGCCGGTGTCACCGCCGCCGATGATCACGACGTTCCTGCCGGTCGCGACGATCTGGTCCTCGACCTCTTCGCCGAGCGCGACCCGGTTGGCCTGGGGCAGGAAGTCCATCGCCTGGTGGATGCCGCCGAGCTCCCTGCCGGGCACGGGTAGGTCGCGGGCCTCGGTGGCGCCCATCGCCAGCACCACGGCGTCGTAGCGCTCGCGCAGCCGCTCGGCCGTCAGGTCGTTGGCACCGACGTTGACACCCGCTCGGAAGATGGTCCCCTCGCGACGCATCTGGTCGAGGCGCTTGTCGAGGTACTTCTTCTCCATCTTGAACTCGGGGATGCCGTAGCGCAGCAGGCCGCCGATCTTGTCGGCCCGCTCGTAGACGGCCACGGTGTGGCCGGCCCGGGTCAGCTGCTGGGCGGCGGCCAGGCCGGCTGGACCGGAGCCGACCACCGCGACCGTGCGGCCCGAGAGCCACTCCGGCGGCTGAGGGCGGACGTAGCCGCGGTCCCAGGCGGTGTCGATGATCGCGACCTCGACGTTCTTGATCGTGACGGGGTCCTGGTTGATGCCGAGCACACAGGCGGTCTCGCACGGCGCCGGGCACAGCCGGCCGGTGAACTCCGGGAAGTTGTTGGTCGCGTGCAGCCGCTCGATCGCGCCCTCCCAGTCGTCGCGCCAGACCAGGTCGTTCCACTCCGGGATGATGTTGCCCAGCGGGCAGCCCTGGTGGCAGAACGGGATGCCGCAGTCCATGCATCGCCCGGCCTGCTCGGTGATGATCGGGAGCAGGGTCCGCCCGACGGCGTCGGGGTAGACCTCGTTCCAGTCCTTGACGCGCTCCTCCACCGGACGCCGCGTCGCGACCTCCCGGCCGTGCTTGAGGAATCCCTTGGGGTCAGCCATGCAAAGCCTCCATCATGGCGTTGGCGGTGGCGCTCTCGTCGAGCCCGTCGGCCTCGGCCTTCGCCTTGGCCTCCAGCACCTTGCGGTAGTCGGTCGGCATGACCTCGGTGAAGCGGGTCAGCGAGGTCTCCCAGTCGGACAGCAGCTCCTCGGCGACGGTGGAACCGGTCTCCTCGAAGTGCTGCCGCACCATCTGCTCGAGCTCCTTGGCCGCCTCGGCGGTCACCGGGCCGAGCTCGACGAGCTCCTTGTTGACCCGGAAGTCCTTGAGGTCCAGCACCCAGGCGACGCCGCCCGACATGCCGGCCGCGAAGTTGCGGCCGGTCTTGCCGAGGACGGCGACCCGCCCGCCCGTCATGTACTCGCAGCCGTGGTCACCCACTCCCTCGGCGACCACCCAGGCGCCGGAGTTGCGGACGCAGCAGCGCTCGCCGACCCCGCCGCGGATGAAGATCTCGCCGCCGGTGGCACCGTAGGCGATCACGTTGCCGGCGATGATCTGCTCGTTGGCCCGGAACGTCGCCGCCCGGTCGGGCCGGACCACGATCCGGCCGCCGGACAGGCCCTTGCCGACGTAGTCGTTGGCGTCGCCCTCGAGCCGCAGGGTGATGCCCTTCGGCAGGAAGGCGCCGAACGACTGACCGGCCGACCCGATCAGGGTCAGGTCGATGGTGCCGTCGGGCAGCCCGTCACCGCCGTACTTCTTGGTGACTTCGTGGCCGAGGATCGTTCCGACTGTGCGGTGCACGTTGCGGATCGGCACCTGCGCGCGCACCGGCTCGCCGGACTCGATCGCCGGCTGCGCCAGCGGCAGCAGCTCGGTGACGTCGAGCGACTTCTCGAGGCCGTGGTCCTGCACCTTGGTGCAGCGCAGGTCCTGGTCCGGGAAGTGGCTGGTGTCGGGCGCGTGCAGGATCGGCGTCAGGTCGAGCCCGGACGCCTTCCAGTGGCCGACCGCCTCGGCGACGTCGAGCGCCCCCACCTGGCCGATCGCCTCGTCGAGCGTGCGGAAGCCGAGCTCGGCGAGCAGCTCGCGCACCTCCTCGGCGACGTAGGTGAAGAAGTTGACGACGTAGTCGGCCTTGCCGTCGTAGCGCGCCCGCAGCACGGGGTTCTGCGTCGCCACGCCGACGGGACAGGTGTCGAGATGGCAGACCCGCATCAGGATGCAGCCCGAGACCACCAGCGGTGCGGTGGCGAAGCCGAACTCCTCGGCACCGAGCAGTGCCGCGATCACCACGTCGCGCCCGGTCTTGAGCTGACCGTCGGTCTGCACCACGATCCGGTCGCGCAGTCCGTTGATCAGAAGGGTCTGCTGGGTCTCGGCCAGGCCGAGCTCCCACGGACCGCCGGCGTGCTTCAGCGAGGTCAGCGGTGACGCACCGGTGCCGCCGTCATGACCCGAGATGAGTACGACGTCCGCGTGCGCCTTCGAGACGCCCGCCGCGACCGTGCCGACGCCGACCTCGGAGACCAGCTTCACGTGCACGCGGGCCTGCGGGTTGGCGTTCTTGAGGTCGTGGATCAGCTGCGCGAGGTCCTCGATGGAATAGATGTCGTGGTGTGGCGGCGGGCTGATCAGACCGACACCCGGCGTGGAGTAACGGGTCTTGGCCACCCACGGGTAGACCTTGTTGCCGGGCAGCTGGCCGCCCTCACCGGGCTTCGCACCCTGCGCCATCTTGATCTGGATGTCGTCGGAGTTGGTGAGGTATTCGGCGGTGACGCCGAAGCGACCCGACGCGACCTGCTTGATCGAGCTGCGGCGCTCGGGGTCGTAGAGACGGTCGGCGTCCTCGCCGCCCTCACCGGTGTTGGACTTGGCGCCCAGCCGGTTCATGGCGACGGCGAGGGTCTCGTGCGCCTCCTGGGAGATCGACCCGTAGGACATCGCGCCGGTGGAGAACCGCTTCACGATCTCCGAGACCGGCTCCACCTCCTCGATCGGGATCGGGCTGCGGCCGGTGACCGACGGGTCCTTGAAGCGGAACAGGCCGCGCAGCGTCATCAGCCGCTCCGACTGCTCGTCGACGGCCTTCGTGTACTGCTTGAAGATGTCGTAGCGGCCGGTGCGCGTGGAGTGCTGCAGCCGGAAGACGGTCTCGGGGTCGAACAGGTGTGGCTCGCCCTCGCGGCGCCACTGGTACTCGCCGCCGATCTCCAGCTCCCGGTGGGCGGGCAGGATGCCGCCGCGGGGGTACGCCGTGGCGTGCCGACGGGCGACCTCCTCGGCGATCGTGGACAGCTCGATGCCGCCGAGCTTCGACGTGGTGCCGGTGAAGTACTTGTCGACGACCGCCTGGGACAGGCCGACCGCCTCGAAGATCTGGGCGCCGGTGTAGGAGGCCACCGTGGAGACGCCCATCTTGGACAT
>JALZCZ010000242.1 GCA_030862825.1 Actinomycetota bacterium
GCCCGGCAGTACGAGGCCGAGGCCGCGCGGCTCACCATCGGGTTCGGTCCGCGGCGAGAGCCCGCCGAAGGGTGCGCTCACCGATCGCCGACCAGCTCGGGCGAGCGCAGCATCTCGACGGGTACGCCGAACGCGTCGACATACGCCTCCGCGAGCGGGCGGATCTTGCGGCACAGCGAGTTGATCTCGCGGGTGATCGCCTTGGACCGGGTCGACGAGAGCCGGCCGTGCTCCATGAACCACGCCCGGTCCGCCTCGATCGTGCACAGCGCGTGCAGGTCGCAGAGGAGGTTGACGGCGACCTTCAGGTCACCGTCGGGGAGATCGCGGGTCCTGGCCACGAACGCCTCCAGCACCAAGCGCTCGACGTGGGCGCGGGCGGCGCCGATCACGTGGTCCTGCACCCTGGAGAAGACCTCGCCAGGGTTCATGTCGTCGTCGATCCCGCGCTTGAGCCGCCGGGCGACGCCGCCGAGCATGTGGTCCTCGCGGAAGCGCAGCATCGCCAGCTGGTACTCCGGATCCAGCAGGCCCGCCTCCTGGTCCCAGCCGTCGTCGCCGCCGGGCAGCACGTCCTTGATCCGCTCGAGCAGCTTGTGCACGCCGGCCTTCTCGAGCACCGTCTCGACGCCGAGGTTGGCGACGAACTTCACCATCCCGAACTGGTCGAGGTCCTCGAAGGCGCTGGCGTAGTCGGTGAGCAGGCCTTTGGCCACCAGCTGCAGCAGCACGTTGTTGTCGCCCTCGAACGTGGTGAACACGTCGGTGTCGGCCTTCAGCGCGGCGAACCGGTTGACGGACAGGTAGCCGGCACCGCCACAGGCCTCGCGACACTCCTGGATGGTCCTGGTGGCGTGCCAGGTGCCGAGCGCCTTGGTGCCCGCCGCCATCGACTCCAGCTCGCGCCGGGTCTTCTCGGTGTTGGGTGTCTCCTCGGCGTCGGAGAAGACCTCGTGCAGCTGCCCGGCCACGACCTCCTGCGCGAAATGGAGCGCATAGGTGCGGGCCAGCAGCGGGAACAGCCGCCGCTGGTGCAGGCCGTAGTCGAGCAGCAGCTCCTCCTCGTCCTCCGAGGTCGCCTCGAACTGCCGCCGGCGCACGGCATACTTCGTCGCGATCGTCAGAGCCACCTTCGCGGCGTTGATGCCGGCCCCACCCACGCACACCCGGCCCTGCACGAGGGTGCCGAGCATGGTGAAGAACCGCCGGTTCGGGTTCTCGATCGGGCTCTCGTAGACCCCTGCCGGGGTGACGTCGGCGAACCGGTTGAGCAGTGCCGTCCGCGGCACCCGGACGCCTTCGAACCAGATCTTGCCGTTGTCGACGCCGTTGAGGCCCATCTTGCGGCCGTCGTCCTCGATGTGGACGCCGGCGCAGACCCTGCCGTCTTCGCGGATCGGCACGACGAACGCGTGCACACCCTCGGACACGCGGGCCACGATGAGCTGCGCGAAGACCACGGCGAGGTCGCCGTGCGCGGCGGCATTGCCGATGTAGTCCTTGTTGGCCTGCTTGCCCCGGGTCTCGATCACGAACTCCTGGGTGGCCGCGTCGTACGTCGCCAGCGTGCCGAGCGCCTGCACGTTGCTGCCGTGTCCGGTCTCGGTCATCGCGAAGCAGCCCATCACCTTGCCCGTGATCAGGTCCGCCAGGTAGGCGTCGTGGTGCGGCTTGGTGCCGAGCTGCAGGATCGCGCCCCCGAACAGCCCGAACTGCACGCCGACCTTCACCAGCACCGACAGGTCGCCGAAGGCCAGCGTCTCGAAGGCCGCGATCGAGGCACCGATGTCGCCACCGCCGCCGTGCTCCCGAGGGAAGCCCATGCCGGTCTGGCCGGTGGACGCCATCTCCACGACGACGTCCTTGACCCGCTCGCGGAACGCCGCGTGATCCAGGTTCTCCTCGTCCTCGAGGATCGAGGCGTACGCCGCCAGGTTGGTGCGCACCAGGTTGCGGATCTCCGCGTACTTCCCGTCCAGCAGGATCCGCAGCGCGGGGACGTCGATCGTGGGCTCGACGTACTCCTTCTCGGAGCTCGCCGGTTCGACGCTCGCCGTCTCGGTGGCCATGGCCTCACGCTAGCGGCACCGTCGGGGTACGGGACTGTGCGCCGGGTCAGGGGCGGGCGTAGAAGTTGGGGGTGATCCAGTAGTACATGGACACCTCCTCCACGTCGCGACCGGTGCGCGGCGCGTGGATGATCATGCCGTCGCCGACGTAGAGCGCGACGTGGTAGATCGACGACGAGCTGCTCGACGAGCCCCAGAAGACCAGATCGCCGGGCTGCAGCTCGCCCGCCGAGATCGGCGTCGACTGCTGGTACTGCGCAACGGAGTAGTGCGGCAGCGACCTCCCGCCGGCCGCCCACGCGCCCATGGTCAGGCCCGAGCAGTCCCACGAGCTGGGTCCGTCGGCGCCCCAGGAGTAGGGCTCGCCGATCTGGTCGCGGGCGAACGCGATCGCCGCTCGTGCGCCGCCGCCGGGAGCGGGCGGGCTGGTGTCGGGCTGGTCGGGCCGCGGGCTCGACGGCTCGCTGGGCTGGTCGGGTGCGGACTGGGCC
>JALZCZ010000331.1 GCA_030862825.1 Actinomycetota bacterium
CGTCCGTAGTCCGTCGCGGTCTTGGCTCCGACCTGCCAACGACCGTCCATCTCGTTGCCCAGGCACCACAGCCGGACGTCGTACGGCTCCTCCCGGCCGTGCCGCCGGCGCAGGTCCGACCAGTGCGTGCCGGCCGGCAGGTTGCAGTACTCGACGAGGTCGGCCGCTGCCTGGATCCCGCGGGTGCCCAGGTTGACCGCCATCATCGGCGCCATCCGGTTGCGCTCCGCCCAGGCGAGGAAGTCGTCGGTGCCGACCTGGTTGGTCTCGACCGACCGCCAGGCGAGGTCGAGCCGCCGCGGCCGCTGCTCTCGGGGGCCGATGCCGTCCTCCCAGCGGTAGCCGGAGACGAAGTTGCCGCCCGGGTAGCGCACCAGCGTCACGCCAAGCTCGTCGACGAGCTCCTCGACGTCGCGGCGGAAGCCGTGCTCGTCGGCTGCGGGATGCCCCGGCTCGAAGATGCCGGTGTAGACGCAGCGACCCAGGTGCTCGACGAAGCTGCCGAAGAGACGGCGGTCGAGCGCACCGCGCTCCCGTCGCGCGTCGAGCCGGACGCGCGCAGGGCCGCTGGTGCCGGTCATCGGAGGCTGCGGGCGAACACGGCCACCGCGGAGCCCGGCAGCCCTTCGTGTCGGGGATCGCCGTCCGACGAGAACAGCACCGGCTCGCCGACGTCGCCCAGCGCGCCGAGATCGACCACGTCGTCGCTCCTGTTCACCAGGAACCAGAACTCCCGCTCGTCGTCGGTGCGAATGGTGAGCTCCACCCGGCCGCGGAGGCCGTCGGGCAGCTCACTGTCCACTCCGGCGGCCTCGAGCAGCCTGCCGACGAGGGGCTGAAGGCCTTGGGGACCCAGACGGGTGGAGACGTAGGTGGCGGAGCCCTCGCCGACGCTACGACGCGTCACGGCCGGGCGACCCGCCTGCACGCCGGTCTTGTAGGTCACGAGAATCTCCGTGTCCGGTGCGGTGGCCGTGATCCGGTCGGTCCACTGGGTCCCCGTGCTGCCGTCGTCGAGGACCACCTCGTCGCCGTCCAGGAGCGGCCCGAGCTCCTCGATGCGGATCCCGAGCAGGTCACGCAGCGCGCCCGGGTAGCCGCCCGGCCACACGTGGTCGTTCTCGTCCACGATGCCGGAGAAGTACGTCGTGACCAGGTGACCGCCGCGGTTGACGAACTCCCCCAGCAGGTCGGCCGTCGCGGCCGGCATCACGTGCACCACCGGTGCCACCGCCACGTCGTACCCCTCGAGCGGCGCGCCGATGGGCAGGACGTCGGCCCGGACCCCGAGCGCCAAGAACGCGGCGTACCAGTCGAGCGCCTCCCCCCGATGGCTCAGGGAGGAGCTCGGGTTCGCCTCGAGGTCGAGGGCCCACGACGACTCGATGTCGAACAGGATCGCCGCCCGGGCCTGCTGTCGCCGCGATCCGACGACGGGGGCCAGCCGCTCGAGGTGCCGCCCCAGCCGGACCACCGTCCGGTAGATCTCGGTGTCCTCACCGGCGTGCGGCACCATCGCGGAGTGGTACTTCTCCGCGCCGGCCACGGACTGACGCCACTGGAAGAAGCAGACGGCGTCGGCCCCGTGTGCCACATGAGTGAGCGAGTCCCTGACCAGCGCGCCGTCGGCCTTGGGCGGGTTGATCGCGCGCCAGTTGACCGCGCTGGTCGAGTGCTCCATCAGGAACCAGGGCCGGCCTCCGGCGAGGCCGCTGGTCAGGTTGGCGGAGAACGACAGCTCGTCCAGTGCGCGATCGCCGACCACCGTGTAGTGGTCGTTGGAGACGAAGTCCACCTCCGCCGCCCAGCCGGCGTAGTCGAGCCCGCTGAAGTTGTCCATCACCATGAAGTTCGTCGTCACCGGAACCTCGGGGGTCAACCTGTCGAGAACCTCCCGCTCGGCGCGCAGGTAGTCCCTCAGGGCGTCTGAGGAGAACCGCTTGAAGTCCAGCTGATGTGTGGGATTCGGGATGGTGGGCGCCAGCCGTGGCGGCAGCACCTGGTCCCAGCCGCTGTAGCGCTGCGCCCAGAACGCCGTGCCCCAGGCGCGGTTGAGCGCGTCGAGGTCGCCGTACCTCTCCGACAGCCAGGCGCGGAACGCGGTGGCGGCGTCGTCGGAGTAGTCGTAGAGGTTGTGGCAGCCCAGCTCGTTGGAGACGTGCCAAGCGGCGAGCGCCGGATGGTGGGCGTAGCGACTCGCCATCGCTTCGACGACCGCGAGGGCGTGCTGCCGGAACACCGGCGACGTGGGCCGCCAGTGCTGCCGTGCGCCGGGCCACATGGTCTCGCCGGTGCGCGTGACGGGGAGGATCTCCGGGTGCCTGGCACTCAGCCACGGGGGTGGTGAGGCGGTCGCTGTGGCGAGGTCGACGGCGATGCCGTGGGCGTGCAGGAGGTCCATCACCTCGTCGAGCCAGGCGAAGTCCCACGACTCCTCGGCCGGCTGCAGGCGGGCCCAGGAGAAGATGCCGAGGGAGACGATGTTGACCCCGGCCTGGCGCATCAGCCGGACGTCCTCGTCCCAGACCGCCGGGTCCCACTGGTCGGGGTTGTAGTCGGCCCCGAAGCCGAGCGGTCCACGAGCGCTCTCGATCGCCAAGGAGCCGGGCCACCGCACCCACCGCTGGCGTCGGCGGCTCATGCGGTGGTCCTGCGAGGCGGTGCGGTGCTGGCCCGAATCACCAGATGGGTCGGCACCAGGCACGGTTGGCGGTCGTGCTCAGCGGACTGGATCTCCCTGATCAGGGCGTCGACGGCGCGCCTGCCGACCTCGGCGAACGACTGGTGGACGGTGGTGAGCGGCGGCCAGAAGTACGCCGCCTCCTCCATGTCGTCGAAGCCGACCACGCTGACGTCGTCGGGGACCCGGCGACCGCGCTCGTGCAGGGCCCTCAGCAGTCCCAGGGCCATCTGGTCGTTCGCCGTGAACACCGCGGTCACCTCCTCGTCGTCGGCCAGCCGGAGGCCGGCCTCGTAGCCGGATCCGGTCGACCAGTCGCCCGGCAGCACGGGCGGCACCACCCGGCCGTGGGCCTCGAGGGTCTCCTGCCATGACGTCCGGCGGCGCCGCGCGGAGTACGACAGCTCGGGACCCGCGACGTGCCAGACGGTCTCGTGGCCCAGATCCAGCAGGTGCTCGGTGGCCAACCGGGCCCCGTGGGCCTGGTCGTTGTCGACGATCGGGTAGTCGTACTGCGCGCTGGCGTCGACCACGACGACCGGCAGCCCCTCCGGCACGGTGACGTCGTCGAGCCGGTGCGTCTCGACCAGGATGATGATGCCGTCCACTGCCTGCTCGCCGAGCTGGTCGAACGCGGCCCGCACCGCGTCCTTGGTGGCGGCCAGGACCGGCAGCAGGTTGATGGCGTAGCCGGTCTCGACGGCGGCGGCGGCGACCGCGTCCAGGGTGTGGGTGGTGCCGACGCTGGAGAGCTCGAACGCGATCACGCCGATGCTCTGGAACCGTCCGCTGCGAAGTGCCCGGGCGGCACGGTTGGGCCGGTAGCCGACCGTGCGCATGGCGGCCAGTACCCGCTCCCGGGTGGCCGCGTCGACGTAGCGGGCGCCGTTCGCGACCCGGGAGACCGTCTGTCCCGAGACCCCGGCAATCCTGGCAACGTCGGCCTGCGAGGCCCCGCGCCGCGGCCCCGGGGCCATGCTGTCTGTCCCCATGGATTTGAATCCTTTCCCGCGAACCTGTTGACGTCAACATGTGTCGTGCGTCACTGTACCTGTTGACGTCAACATGCCGCCATCGAATATCGGCGGCGAGAGGAGGCCAGGACCGTGACCCAGGGCGTGGCCCGGCGAGAGAGTCGCCAGAATGTGCAGCGGAGTGCGCGGCGACCGCGGCGCCGATGGTGGTCGCGCCGCGACTCCAGGGGTTGGCTCTTCGTCGGCCCGTTCCTGGTGGTCTTCGCACTCACCTTCCTGGCTCCGATCGCCTACGCCGCCTACCTCAGCCTCTTCCGGGAGCAGGCGTTCTTCGGCACGAAGGAGTTCGTCGGGCTGGACAACTACGTCGCCGTGTTCAGCGACGACAAGTTCTGGGACGGCTCCCTGCGGGTCCTGCTGTTCTTCGTGGTGCAGGTGCCGATCATGCTCGGTCTCGCGCTGGTGGCCGCGCTGGCGATCGACAGCGCGCGGCTCTACGCGTCGAACTTCTTCCGGCTGATCATCTTCCTGCCCTACGCCGTGCCGGGCGTGGTGGCGGTGCTCATGTGGGGCTTCATGTACGGCACCAACTTCGGGCTCGCCGCCGACCTCAATGAGCTGTTCGGCACGTCGATCGCACCGCTCAGCAAGGGCTGGATGCTCGCGTCGATCGCCAACATCGTGACCTGGGAGTTCGTGGGCTACAACATGCTGATCTTCTACTCCGCACTGCGCACGGTGCCCGGGGAGATCTACGAGGCCGCTGCCATGGACGGCGCCGGCGCGTTCCGGACGGTGCTCTCGATCAAGATCCCGGCACTGCGCGGGGCGATCGTGATCGCCACGATCTTCTCGATCATCGGGACCTTCCAGCTGTTCAACGAGCCGAACATCCTGCGCACCCTGGAGCCCAACGTGATCACGACGTACTACACGCCGAACCTCTACGCCTACAACCTGTCCTTCGGTGGGCAGCAGTACAACTACTCCGCGACCGTCGCCATCGTGATGGGTCTGTTGACCGCAGTGATCGCGTACGTCATCCAGTTGCGCGGCTCCCGCGAGGCGATGAAGTGACGCGCCGGCCGAGCCCCTCACTGTTGACGCCGCGGCGGTCGCCGCTGCTGACCGTGCTGATGCTCCTGTACCTGGTCTACACGTTGGTGCCTCTCGTGTGGCTGGTGCTGAGTGCCACCAAGACGCAGAACGATCTGTTCTCGAGCCCGGGGCTGTGGTTCGGCGACGGTTTCGCGTTCTTCAGCAACGTCCGGGACACGCTGACCTACAACGACGGCATCTACCTCCGTTGGCTCGGCAACACCCTGCTCTACGTGGTCGTGGGTGCCGGCGGAGCGACCCTGCTGGCCACCGCCGCGGGCTACGGCCTGGCCAAGTACCGCTTCCCCGGGCGCCGGGCGGTGTTCGCCGTCATCATCGGCGCGGTCGCCGTTCCCGGCACGGCCCTGGCGGTGCCGACGTTCCTGATGTTCTCCAACCTGGGGCTGACGAACACGGTGTGGGCGATCATCGTCCCCTCGCTGATCAGCCCGTTCGGGCTCTACCTGATGTGGGTCTATGCCGCCGACTCCGTCCCGCAGGAGCTGCTCGAGGCGGCGCGGATCGACGGCGCCGGCGAGATCCGGATCTTCTTCACCGTCGCCCTGCGCCTGCTCGCCCCCGGCGTCGTCACGGTGCTGCTGTTCGCCGTGGTCTCGACCTGGAACAACTACTTCCTGCCGCTGATCATGCTCAGCGAGCCGAAGCTCTACCCGCTCACCGTGGGCCTCACCCAATGGAGCGGGCAGGCGACCGGGGCGAACGCGCAGCCCGTCTACAACCTCGTGGTCACGGGATCCCTGCTGACCATCGTCCCGCTCGTCATCATCTTCATCTTCCTTCAGCGGTTCTGGCAGTCCGGCCTGAGCGCAGGAAGTGTCAAATAGTGAAATGAAAGGAACTCCATGTTGATCACCAGTGGTCGCAGAGCCCGCAGGCTCGCCCTTGCCGTGGCGGCCCTCACCGCTGCCTCCGTGCTCGCCGGCTGCGGCTCGTCGGGCGACGAGGGGGGCGGCGCAGGCGAGGGCTCGGCCGAAGACCTCGATGCCGCCCTCGAGGAGGGTGGCACCATCACCTACTGGACGTGGACCCCGTCCGCCGAGGCCCAGGTGGCGGCGTTCGAGGACCAGTACCCGAACGTGGACGTGAAGCTGGTCAACGCCGGCACCGGCACCGACCACTACACGAAGCTGCAGAACGCCATCAAGGCGGGCTCCGGCGGCCCGGACGTCGCCCAGGTCGAGTACCAGGCCCTGCCCCAGTTCGCGCTCCCCGGCGACCTGGTCGACCTGCGGCAGTACGGCCTCGACGAGTACGCCGACGACTACTCCCCGTCCACCTGGGCGTCCGTCCACGCCGGCGAGGGCCTCTACGGCCTGCCCCAGGACTCCGGCCCGATGGCGCTGTTCTACAACCAGGAGGTCTTCGACAAGCACGGCCTCGAGGTGCCGGCGACCTGGGAGGAGTACGTCGACGCGGCCGAGAAGCTCAAGGCGGCCGACCCCTCGGCGTGCATCACCAACGACAGCGGCGACCCCGGGTTCACCACCAGCATGATCTGGCAGGCCGGCGGCACGCCGTTCCAGACCGAGGGCGACCAGGTCACGATCGACCTGCAGGACGAGGGCGCGCAGAAGTGGACAGGCGTGTGGAACCAGCTCGTCGAGGGCCAGCTCGCCTGCAACATCCCGGGCTGGACCGAGGAGTGGTTCAAGGCGCTGGGCGACGGAACCATCGCCAGCATCGCGCTCGGGGCCTGGGCGCCGGGCGTGTTCGAACAGTCCGTGCCCGACGGTGCGGGCAAGTGGCGGGTCGCACCGATGCCGACGTACGACGGGGACCCGGCGACCGCCGAGAACGGTGGCAGCACCCAGTCGGTGCTGGAGCAGAGCAAGAACCCCGCCCTGGCGGCCGCGTTCGTGCGCTGGCTCAACCACGACGAGGGCGTCGAGCCGTTCCTGGAGAGCGGCGGCTTCCCGGCGACGGTTGCCGACCTGCAGGATCCCGCATTCGTCGACAAGAAGAGCGAGTACTTCGGCGGCCAGCAGGTCAACCAGGTGCTGACCGACGCAGCCAACAACGTCGTCGAGGGCTGGCACTACCTGCCGTACCAGCTCTACGCCAACACCATCTTCGGCGACACCGTCGGCAAGTCCTACCAGGACCACTCCGACCTCAACGACGGGTTGGTCTCCTGGCAGGACGCGCTCGTGGACTACGGCAACGAGCAGGGCTTCAGCGTCAACTGAGCCATCACTGATCCACGACCGACGGGGACGGACAGCCGCCGCGAGCAGCCCGGTGGCTGTCCGTCGTCCCGATCGAGCGAGAGGTACCCATGCCCGAGTTCACGGTCGGTGAGACCGACTTCCTCCTCGACGGCGAGCCGTTCCGGATCCTCTCCGGCGCGCTGCACTACTTCCGGGTCCACCCCGACCACTGGGCGGACCGGATCGAGAAGGCCCGGCTGATGGGCCTCAACACCATCGAGACCTACGTCCCGTGGAACGCCCACAGCCCCCGGGCGGGCACCTTCGACACCGACGGGATCCTCGACCTGCCTCGGTTCCTGCGCCTGGTGGGCGAGGCAGGCATGCGTGCGATCGTCCGTCCGGGACCGTTCATCTGTGCGGAGTGGGACAACGGCGGGCTTCCGCCCTGGCTGTTCCGTGAGCCCGGCGTCGGGATCCGCCGCCACGAGCCGCGATTCCTGGGCGAGATCGAGAAGTACCTCCACCATGTGCTGGCGCTCGTGCACCCGCTCCAGATCGACCTGGGCGGACCCGTGCTGCTGGTCCAGGTCGAGAACGAGTACGGCGCGTACGGCGACGACCGGGACTACCTGCAGGCGCTCGTGAAGATGATCCGCGGAGCCGGCATCCGCGTGCCGCTGGTCACCGTGGACCAGCCCGTCGACGCGATGCTCGCTGCCGGCGGTCTCGACGGGGTGCTGCGCACCAGCTCCTTCGGCTCGGACAGCGTGAACAGGTTGCGCACGCTCCGCGACCACCAGCCGACCGGGCCGCTGATGTGCATGGAGTTCTGGGACGGCTGGTTCGACCACTGGGGAGGCAGGCACCACATCACAGCCGTCGAGAAGGCCGCCGAGGAGCTCGACGCCCTCCTCGCCGCAGGAGCCTCGGTCAACGTGTACATGTTCCACGGCGGCACGAACTTCGGTCTGACCAGCGGGGCCAACGACAAGGGTGTCTACCGGCCGACAGTGACCTCGTACGACTACGACGCTCCCCTGGACGAGGCCGGGAACCCGACCGCGAAGTACTTCGCCTTCCGCGACGTCATCTCCCGCTATGCCCCGGTGCCGACCGAGACCCCCTTGACCGCCGGTCCCGCCCCTGAGCAGACGGCGACGTTGGGTGAGCCGGTCCGGTTGCTCGACGACCCGGCGTCCTGGGGCTCCTGGAGCAGGTGGGAGTCACTCCCGATGCTGGACGAGCTGGAGACCGACACTCGTCTGGCTGTCTACCGGACCGAGCTGCCCGGTGACCGTCCGGGCGTCCTCACCCTCGGCGAGGTCCGTGACCGGGCCGCCGTCTTCCTCGACGGTGCTCCCATCGGCATCCTCGAGCGGGAGCACCGCGAGCGGGCGATCGCGCTGCCGCGCGGGCGCGGCCGACTGGAGCTGGTCGTCGAGGACCAGGGCCGGGTCAACTACGGCGCCCGCATCGGTGAGCACAAGGGCTTGGTCGGGCCGGCTCTGCTCGAC
>JALZCZ010000350.1 GCA_030862825.1 Actinomycetota bacterium
GGTGGTTAGCGGTCGCCCGTGCTCGGCGGTGAGCCGGGCGGCCACGGTGCGCGCCGCGGCCACCGTCACCTGCTGCCCCAGCACCGCCCGCACCGCGATCTCGTTGCCGTCGACGTGTCCGGGCACCCGCAGCCCGGGCCACGCGCGCACCAGCGGACCGAGCAGCGGATCGCCGGCGAACGCGTCCGCCACCGCCACCGGGTCGCAGTCGGCATCGAGCAGGCGGCGGGCGCGTTCGGTGGCGGCCGCGGTGTCGCGAAGGTCGGCGAGGCGGAACGTCGCGGTCACGAACGCCGTCTGGCCAGGCTCCCTGACGTCCGGAAGGTCCAGGCGCATCGTGCCGCTGCCGTGCGGGAGCGTGAGCGTCCGCGCGTACCAGCCCGGCCCGGCCGCCTCGACGCCCGGGACGGCGCGCATCGCGAGGAAGGCATGCAGCGCCCCACCGGCGTACGGCGTGCGCACGGCCAGCCGCATCGTGACCGTGCCGGCTCCGGCGTGGCCACCCCGGCGGCCGCGGAGCTGGGTCGGGCTGGCGGCATAGACCTCGCGCACGGTGTCGTTGAACTGCCTCACGCTGGAGAAGCCGGCCGCGAACGCGACGTCGGCGTAGCTGAGGTCGGTCGTCTCGATCAGCACCCGCGCGGTCTGCGCCCTCTTCGCCCGCGCGAGGGCCAGCGGCCCGGCGCCGAGCTCCGTGGTGAGGATCCGGGAGAGGTGGCGTGCGGTGTAGCCGACCCGGTGGGCCAGGCCCTCGACGCCCTCGCGGTCGACGACCCCGTCGGCGATCAGTCGCATCGCGCGTCCCGCCGCGGTGGCCGCCACGTCCCAGTCGGGACTGCCCGGCGTCGCGTCGGGCAGGCACCGCTTGCAGGCCCGGAAGCCTGCCGCCTGCGCGGCGGCGGGACTCGGGTAGTAGGTGATGTTCGCGAACGCCGGGGTGCGGGCCGGGCACGACGGACGGCAGTAGATGCCCGTCGTGCGGACCCCGCAGTAGAAGACCCCGTCGAACCGGCGGTCGCGCGACTTCACCGCGCGGTAGCACGACTCCGGGTCCAGTCGCTCGATCGTCTGCATGGATCCATCATGCGCCACGCCACTGACGGGATCTCGCGGAAATCGGACACCGTCCAGCCCGGGGGCCTAGCGTGCGAGGCGCCGGAACAGGGGGAAGAGATGGAGGAGGAGTCGCCCAGATTGAGCGGAGCGACCCATGTCGAAGTCCAGAGGGCGCGTGGCGCTGCCGGACACCGCGCCCAGGCGTTTGTGATGATGGGCACGTGGCCGACGACGCGAAGCCGCCGGCCGGACCGGCAGATGACCAGCGCCTGCTCGAGGGCGGGCATCGACGCACAGTGGCGGTGGTCGTCGTGGTCACCCAGCTCGTCGTCGCCGCGGTGACCGCCACGGTCGTCTACTTCGGCTACGACAACCTGGACGGCAACATCCCCGAGGGGTTGCGCATCGAGCACGTGGTGCCGGAGCCGGAGTCGGAGGACACCGGCGAGGCGGTCCCCGTCAACATCCTGGTGATGGGTGAGGACACCCGCTCCGGCGAGGGCAACGCCATCGACGGCGAGACCGGTGGCGGCGGGTCCGACACCACGATCCTGCTGCACGTGTCGGCCGACCGCGAGGATGCATACGGCGTCAGCCTGCCCCGCGACGCGATGGTGGCCCGTCCGCGGTGCGAGTCGGACGGCGAGACGGTCCCCGCCGCGGACCCGGTGATGTTCAACGAGGCATTCGCGCTCGCGGGTCCGAGATGCACGGTGACGATGGTGGAGTCGCTGACCGGCATCTACATCGACCACTTCGTCGTACTCGACTTCAACGGGTTCAAGGCGATGGTCGACGCGGTCCACGGCGTGCAGGTCTGCATCCCCGAGGACGTCGACGACGACCAGCACAACATCCACTTCGAGGCGGGCACCCAGGAGCTCGACGGGGACGCCGCGCTCGACTACGTGCGCGAGCGCTACGTCCTCTCGGTCACCGGCGACATCGGCCGGATGAAGCGCCAGCAGGCGTTCATCGCCTCGATGGCCAACAAGGTGCTGTCGGCGGGCACGCTGTCGCGGCCGATGCGCGTCTACAACTTCCTCAAGGCCGTCACCAGGTCGATCAAGGTCGACGACAACCTCGACTCCCTGGCGAAGATGGCCGACCTGGTCAGGAACCTGCAGGGCCCGGGCCTGTCCGACATCAAGTTCCTGACAGTGCCGATCGCCGAGTACGAGCCCGACCCCAACCGCCTGCAGTGGACCGATGCGGCCAAGGACCTGTGGCGTCGGATCCGCGACGACAAGCCGTTGGGGCCCACGCTCAGCAAGGACAGCCTCAACGTCGACGACCCCGTGGGTACTCCCGACAAGCCCCCGACCGGGGGCTCGGGCGACCCCGACCCGGATGAGGCCGAGGAGCGGCTGGCGAACGGCCTCTGCGCCTAGGAGATGCACAAG
>JALZCZ010000371.1 GCA_030862825.1 Actinomycetota bacterium
GTCGCCGTAGAGCAGGCGTGCCACGACACCTTCCAGGCGTTGCCGCAACGGCTGGGCCAAGAAGCTCACCAGCAACGCGAGCCCCAGTGCCGCCACCACCCGGGAGTCCCGGCCTCCGACGCTCACACCGGCGACCAGCGACACCGCCAGGAACAGAGCGCTCAGCACCGCAGAGGCGATGACGTAGACCAGGGCTTTGGAGATGACGACGTCGATCTCCCAGAGCCCATGCTTGAAGATCGCGATCGCCGCAGCCACCATCGGCAGCGGAACCGCCAGGACGACGAGGATGTAGGCGCCCGTGCCCAGCGCCTTCGAGTCGATCGCTGCCAGCGGGATCGTCTGGAGCATCACCGACACCGCCGCTCCGACCAGCAGCCACTTGATCTGCTGGCGCAGCACCGGTCCCGCCGTGCGGAAGCGATCCAGCAACCCGACAACGGCCATCACCGGCGCGAGAGTCCCGAGCACCGAAGCAGCGCCGGAGGCGAGCTCGAAGAGACGACCGGGATCGCCGTCGACCGCGAACGGGCCCGCCATTCCCGGGAGAATCTCCACCCGGATGAGCGGAGGCGGCTCACCTGACGGAGCCAGCAGGTACGCCACACCGGCCAGCAGTGGCATCGTGACCGCGAGCGCCACGGTGGCTCGGCGCAGGACAGACCGGTGGAACCGCGCATCGGGGAAGGCGGCGATCACGACCACCCAAAGCGGCAACAGGGCGGCGGCCGCCATCCATGACCAGGCCAGAGCCACTTCCTCCACCCATCCCGGCAACGCCCCCCGGGTGCCGGCACGGGACAGCACACCCGCAGCGAGGACCACGGTGCCGAAGAGCACCCCGATCGCGGCATGCGTCAGCCCGTAGCGGTTGCGAGGTCGGTGCCAGAGGATGAAGAAGCCCAACGCGCCGGTTCCCACGGCGACCGCGGAGTACTGCAGGAAGCCGGTCGGTGTGGCTCCACCGCCCGAGGCGTGCAGCCACACCCCCACGCCCGTGGACACGGCGGCCGTTGCCAGCACCGCGAGCGCGAGTGGTCGGGAGATCGTGTCCACGCTCGCATTGTTACCTCAAGTCGGGGTGGCCGGAAGCCGGACCGCACCCGCGTCCGACGGGGGCTACCCCCTAACTGGCGCGGGCTTTCCGGACCCGAACCCGGAGGCCTGCCGGCTTACCGGCACCGTTCGGGACTCCGTACGTTCGCTGACCAGTCCACGGTGCCGTGACGTGTCGGCGCCCCCAGCGAAAGGAAGGAACAGCCATGGCAGCCAGAGCAACGGCAGTGGCATCGGTTCAACGGCGCGCGCTCGACAGCACGCGGACGACCATTGTGGGAGGGCTTGGCATCGGTGCCGTCCTCGGCTTCGCCGGCAACTTCGTGGGGCACCAGACGCACGCTCAGAGCGTCCTGTTCGGACTCAGCGCGATCGGGCTGATCCTCGGTTCCGTGCTGCTCGCGGTCGAGCATGCGTCCAGCGGTCACCGGTTGGCCGCCGCAGGGTTCGCGCTGCTCGCCCTCGGCGAGACCAGAGTGCTCAACCCGACCGATGTGGCGGGCGGCGAAGGCTCCTTCGCGGTCGGTGTCCTGCTGTACGTGCCGGGCCTGCTGATGATCGCCCTGTCCACCTGGGCTCCGCGGTGGGTCCGGTTGCTGGGAGCGGCTGCGGCCGTCCCCTTCGCTGCTCACTCGCTCGCCTACCTCAGCGGAGCGAGCGTCGACAGCACCGGCCCGCTCGCAGGCATCGGATACGCGCTCCTCACGACGACGATCCTCGGATGGATCCTCGCCGTGCTCCGCCCCTCGACACCAGCAGCAACCAGCCCGGAAGGGCTCTAGCCAGATGGACCACTACGACGTTCGCGAGTCGGCCCAGCGGCCGAGCAACGAGGCATCCATGGACACAACCCGTCGGATGCAGACCTACGGAGGGGCACTGCTCGCGGTAACCGGTGTCCCCTTCCTGATGGCAGGCCTCCTGCATCCTCACGGGGACGGCTCGTCGTTCGAGGCCGGCACGGCATCCATGCTGCAGGGCGCCACCTGGTCGATGGCCCACTGGTTCGGCCTGGTGGCGATGGTGCTCCTGGTCTGGGCGGTGTGGCTGCTCGTCGACTCCGGCTGGACCAGGCGTTCGGCCATGGCCCACGCCGGCGCCAGGCTCACGATCCTCGCGGGACTCTTCATGGCCGTTCAGATGGCCGCCGAGGTCGGGGCCGGCGAGTCCGTGCACGACTACGCGGCCGGTCGACCCGCTCCGCTCGTCGACCTCCTCGAGGCGATGCAGGTGGTCGGTTGGCCGGCGCTCGGCCTGGGCTTCGCCCTGCTGGCTCTCGGAGCCACTCATGCGGCCCCGCGCCCCGTGTCCCTGCTCGCGGCGGTCGGAGGCATCGCGGCCGGCCTCGGCGGGATCCTGGTGATGGGTCTCCACATCCTCGCCGCGGCGCCCTTGTTCGCCGGGACCAGCGCCCTGGTGCCCTGGATCGTCTGGTCAGGCGTCCGCGCCGCCCGGCGCGAACGTGGCTCGCTGGACGACGCTCCAGACGTCGTCCTGCCCGGGCGGGCTCGACTGGAGGTTCGTGACCGCCGTCGGTGAGACCTACCGGGGCCAACTGTCGAACATCAACCAGGACCTTGCCATCAGTGTCGGTCGTCTCGACATGGCGGCCACCGGGACGCGCGGGTACTCACGCCAGGTCAGGCTCGCCGGGACAGGAATGCCCGCCACCGCAGTGTGCTCGGCCGTCGTCTCCGCGGTTGATCGTGGACAGCGCGCCACCACGGGGCGGTCGGCTCCAGGTCCTGACGTCGGAATAGTCACAACGGGCCATGTGGCCGAGGGTCGAGCCGCGTAACGTCAACGGATGGCCGAAGAGATCAGACGCCGCATCGTCGCGTTGCGCGTCGCCGCCGCCCTTGCCATCGCGATGACGCTCGCCGGGTTCGCCGCGAGGGACACCGGGCAGCAGTCACCTCCGGCCGACGGGCACACCCTGCGGCTCTCGGGACAGGAGATCGACTACTACCTGAAGATCAGTGAGGCGGCCGCGACGTACTACAAGCTCGAGCAGGCCGGTGACATCCTGTACAAGACCGCGGCCGCCGAGAACTACCTGAAGCTGTCGGACGCTGCGCTGCAGTACTTCAAGCTCCAGGACGCGGTGGACCTGCTGCACAAGGTCGAGGCGGAGGCGACGTACCTCAAGCTGGACGACGCGGCGGCCAGCTACTTCAAGCTCGATGACGCAGCCGGTCTGCTCTACAAGACCGAGGCCGACACGACGTACCTCAAGCTGGACGACGCCGCGAAGACCTACCTCAAGCTCAGCGACGCCAGCGACCTGCTGAGCAAGGTGGAGGCCGACGCCACCTACCTCAAGATCACCGACGCCAGGGACGAGTTCGTCGAGGGCGACGGAAGCGTTCTCACGGGCGTGGTGTCGCTCACGAGTGAGCCGAAAACGCTGCTCGTGCTCCCGGAGATCGGCACCGTGCTGGTGCGCCATGACGTCATCTCGGAGCAGTCGACTCACGTGGTCGGCCTGGAGAACAGCTCGGGACAGGACATCCTGGTCACCATGTCGGGTAAGGCCCAGACCGTTCCGGCGGGCGAAGCGCGCCAGTTCCAGATCGATCCGAACGAACCCAGCACGATGGCCCTCCTGCTGCCGGCCGTGCAGAGGGTGGCGACCGTCACCGTGACCGTGTCCGACACGGGCAAGAGCTCGGTGGTCACCGGTCAGGCGATCGTCGGGGCACCCTGACCGGTGCACCTGCTGACCCTCGCGGTGCGTCCGGCTGACGTCGAGCGTGCCCTCGACGTCCTGATGCCCGCCTACCCCGAAGGTGTCCATCTCCACCCGGGCGATGGCCACACCGAGATCTTGGTCTACCGAGCGGAGCCACCCGCGCCGGTGGCCGGGCTCGACGGACTCCTGGTGGCGCCGCCGAACGTGGCTGAGGTCTCGGACGACTGGCGGGTACGCCGTCGCGAACGGTTCCGCGCCCCCGTCTTCGGCGGTCGGCTCGTGGTCCGCCCGGAGTGGGCCGACCCGCTGCCCGGAACCGATCTCGAGGTGGTGCTGGCCGAGGCGGGCGCGGCCTTCGGTAGCGGCAGCCACCCCACGACCCGGGCCTGCTTGGAGCTGCTGTGCCGGGTGCCGGTCGAGGACTCGATCGCCGACCTCGGGTGCGGGTCCGGCGTGCTCGCGGTTGCCGCCGCCCGGCTGGGCTGGCCTGAGGTGCACGCGCTCGACGTCGACCCCCGCAGCGTCCGGGCCACCACGGCCAACGCCCGGCGCAACGGCGTCGAGGTCGCCGTTCGCGCCGCCGACCTGACCGCGGAGACACCCGCACCCACGACGGTGGCGCTCGCCAACGTGCCGCCGTTCGTGCACGCCGCGCTGGCGCCGCGGCTGTCCAGCCGCACCGTGGTCGCCACGGGCGTCGAGTCCGGCGACGCCGGCGAGGTCGTCGGTCTCTACCGGGCCGCGGGC
>JALZCZ010000397.1 GCA_030862825.1 Actinomycetota bacterium
CCTCCCCGACCCAGAGACCTCCGGCCCAACAGTTCACGTAGACAGCGGAGTGTCCGACCTCGTCCCCATCTCCGGTGCCATCGGGCTCGCACCAACCCGCGTCGTCGTCCTTGACGTCACCGTCCCACCGCTGCTCGAGCGAGCCCGGAACCCCCTCGACGTCCTCGTCGCCAACTTCGGCATCTCCATGCGCCTACGCCCGTACGCCGACCTTGGCCACAACGTCACCGTCCACCAGCTCCACGCACCCGATCTCGGTGTGCGACTCAGCGACTTCTCCCACACCGCCGACCTCATCGCCGCCGGCCGCGACGTCGCACAAGAAGCCTTGCTCTCGTCTACCTTGTTTCGCTACAAGATCGAGAACCTATGGACCGTCGCCAGGCGCCGTCACGTCGACGAGACCATCGAGGCGAAAATCGAACCTTGCTCCTCTCTGTGCTCCGCCAGGTACTCACGCCGGACCTGCCAGAGGAGGACCGGGCTACCGGTTCGTCGTTCCGTCGATGTCGATGAGTTTGCTCTACTACGCCGACGGTCCGGACCAGACACCTAGAGGAACTGACAGCCAGCACCGAAGCTCGCGGCGCAGATCGCGAAGGAAATAGGCGATCACTCGGCTGCCGCCACGAGGTGCGTCTATCCGCCGCAGATGTGACTCATGGTCATTGTGTCGGGAGTCTGAGCGTGGATCGCGGGCAGGCTGCCGCCCTGCCTGGCGCTACGGACTAGACGCGGACTGCGGAGAACTCTCCCGTCTGCTCGTCCAGGTTCACGAGTCTCATGATCACGTCGTCGTCGGGGTAGCGATCCTCGATCTGCCGGGGAAACTCGTGGATGTCATGCGCCTTGACGACGACCACGCGAAACAGGCCGCCACAGTTGTCTCGCGCGATGATCAGGTTGCGGATGCGGTCCCTGTTGCCGTGTTGCGACTGCCACCTTTCCAGTTCGGGATGCCCGAAGAAGTCGACCGAGCCATCGGCGGCTATCTGGTCCTCCCACAGCGTTACCGCCACTGTCTTTAGGTCCGGACTGACTGCCGACCATGCCCATCGCGGGTTGCGCGCGATGGTTCCGAAGTGTGCAAAAGCGGACGCGAGGGTGGTTGTCTTTGCCATCAATGCGCTCCCATCGAAGTCGCCGACCGACTGTCACCACTCCGAGTCGCAGCGGTGGTGGTCGACGTAGCCCACGCTCGTCTCTGCGGGCCCCAAGCGCGAGTGCTGTGCGCAATGGCCGCGATAATCAGCGCCCGCTCGAGGACCTCGACCACCAAATGTGGCCCGAAATGCGCTTGGCCCCCACAACATGTGGGGGCCAAGGCGTGAATCTTTCGATTCTTTCGTAGCGGGGGCAGGATTTGAACCTGCGACCTCTGGGTTATGAGCCCAGCGAGCTACCGAGCTGCTCCACCCCGCGTCGGTGAACACAACGTTACGGCATGGGCTCAAGGGCGGACAAATCGGGTCGCTCAGCCGGCGGGCGGCGACTCCTCTTCCGAGGGAGACGCGTCGGAGGTCGGCTCGCCGTCGGCCCGTGCCTCCGCCTCGTCACGTCGAGCATCCAGGGCGATCGCCTGGGAGATGAAGCGCTCGGCGCTCTGGATCCGTTCCTGGTACAGGGCCAGGTCGCCGGCGGCAAGGGCGTCGTCAGCCGCATCGAACGCAGCCTGGGCCTGGTTGAGAAGGCGGGAGATCTGCTGGTCGACCGTGCCGGCGGGTTCGCCCGGCTCGCCGGGTTCGCCGGGTTCGCTCGGCTCGGTCGTGCCGGTGATGCCGAGCATGTCCTTCAGAGACTCGGTCAGCGACCCGCCGATGCCGACCTGGTTGCCGTCGGAGACGAGCACGAACTGCAGGATCGGGAACCCACCGCTGGCGCCCGCCCGGACGGCGTACACCGGTTCGATGTAGATGAAGCCGTCCTCGATGGGCAGGGTGAGCAGATTGCCGAAGATCGGTGGCGTGTTGCCGGTGGTGAACTCCAGCAGCGCGTCACGCACCTCCTGGTCCTGCTCGAACTCGTTGGCGATCAGGCTCGGGCCGTCGGTCGTGGTGTTGTTGAGCTCGAGCACCTTCATCTCGCCGTAGGTGTCCGAGGTGGCGTCGGAGTCGACCGACATGAACGAGGCGAGGTTCTCCCGCTCGTAGGGCGTGAAGACCGTGGTCAGCGCCCAGGTGCTGGCCGCGTTGGCCCCGCCGCTCTGGTTCGCGAACAGCCGGTACGGCGGCTGCAGGTCGCCGCGGTTGGAGTTGGGGTCCTTCGGCACCTGCCACCGGTTGTTGCCCTGGTACCAGTCGCTGGCGTCCTCGACGTGGTAGCGCGCGAACTGGTAGCGCTGCACCTTGAACAGGTCCTCCGGGTAGCGCAAGTGCGTCCGGAGCTCATCGCCGATCTCCGAGGAGGGCACCACGGTGTCGGGGAAGGCACCCATCCACGCCTTCAGCATCGGATCCGTCTCGTCCCACTGGTAGAGCGTCACCGTGCCGTCGTAGGCATCGACCGTCGCCTTGACGGCATTACGCATGTAGTTGATCTCGTCGGTCGGCAGCGTCTGCAGGCCGACGTCCTCCTGCAACGTGTCGTCGGTCATCGTCTCGAAGGACTCACGCTGGCTGTTGGGGTAGCGGTCCGAGGCGGTGTAGCCGTCGAGGATCCAGACGATCTTGCCGTCCACCAGCGCCGGGTAGGCGTCGTCGTCCACCGTGAGCCACGGCGCGACCTTCTCCACGCGGTCGTGCGGGTTGCGGATGTAGAGCACGTCGCTGTTCTCGTTGACCCGGCCCGACAGCAGGAAGTTGGGCTCGCCGAACTTGATGGCATACATCAGCTGGTTGAAGGTGCCGCCGACCGGCACCCCACCCTCGCCGTCGTACGTCGAGGTCGCCTCGCGGTCGGTGTCGGCGCCGGCCAGGCCGAGCTCGACGTCCGGCGCGTCCGGGCTCGCCTTGCCGACCACCGAGTACTCCGGGCTCTGCTCGCCGAAGTAGATCCGGCCCTCGTAGCCCTCGGGGTCGAGGGTGGACAGCGCGTCCTGACCCGACTGCAGGCCCTCCGCCCAGGTGATCCCGCCGCCCGCGGTGTCCGTCGTGGCCGAGCGCTCCTGGCCGTCAGCAGTCCGCTGGTTGGCGTAGGCGGCGATCATGCCGTTGCCGTGGGTGTAGGTGGTGTGCAGGTTGGACCAGTTCTTGTCGCTGTCGTTGAGGCCCGACTGGTCGAGCTCGCGCACCCCCAGGACAAGCGCCCGCTCGTCACCGCCGAGGTTGTAGCGGTCGACGTCGAGCACCGGCGCCACCGAGTAGTAGGCGCGGCCCTGCTGGGTCTGCTGGAACGTGTCGCGCACCAGCCGCGGGTCGATCAGCGGAATCGACTCCATCTGGGAGACCACCTGGTTGTACTCCTCGTCCTGGATGACGCCGCTGGTGTACTCCTCCGTCTCCACGTCGGTCAGGTCGTACGCCGCGCGGGTCGACTCGATGTTGGTCTTGATGTACGACGCTTCCTTGTCGGCCTCGGACGGCTTGACCTGGAACTGCTGCACGATCGCCGGCCAGATCATGCCGAGCAGGATCGACGACAGGACGAGCAGCGCCAGGCCCACACCGGGCAGCTGCCAGGTGCGGCGCCAGATGTTCAGGAAGAACAGCACGGCGCAGATCACGGCGACGACCATCAGGATGTTCTTGGCCGGGAGGACGGCGTTCTCCGCCGCGTAGTTCATGCCCGTGAAGAGGCTGTTGTCGTTGGAGACCAGGTCGAAGCGGTCGAGGTAGTAGTCGGCGCCCTTGACGAGCACGAAGACGCCGAGCAGCGCCGAGAGGTGCACCTGGGCCGCGCCGGAGAGCCGGTCGTGGGTCACCTGCAGGCGGATGCCGCCGTAGAGGTAGTGGACGACGGCGCCGGCGATGAGCGCGATCACCGTCGCTGCCATCAGGAAGTCGACCATGAAGTGGAGCCACGGCAGGTCGAAGACGTAGAAGCCGATGTCGCGGTCGAAGTAGGCGTCGGTCTGCTCGAACGGCTGCGAGTTGCGCCAGAGCAGGAAGCTGCGCCACTGGCCCATGCCGGAGGCACCCGCGAAGGCGCCCACGACCAGGGCGGCGCCCAGCGCGAGCCAGGTCCGGATCGGCGTGACGGCGTCGCGATAGCGGTCCAGGTTGGTCTGCTCGGGCGACTGCGGCCGGAACAACGGCCGGTAGCGGTAGGCGACGAAGACGCTCGCGGCCACGGCCGCCGCCATCAGCACCCCGAACACGACGAACAGGATGACCTTGGTCCAGAGCAGGGTGCTGAACACCTGGCCGTAGCCGACCGAGCGGTACCACAGCCGGTCTGTGTAGACCGACGCGAAGGTGGTGAGCGCGAAGAACGACGCCACCAGCACCACCGCGGTGACCACCAGGGCACGCGACCGGCGCGACGGACGGTCGGGCGCCTCCTCACGTGGGTCGTCGTCGAAGAGCTCGCTCACCGTTCCTCCTCAGGATCGTCGGACAGGGTCGCGCTCAACAGCGTGAGCAGTTCCGGCACCAGGTCGGCGCCCCCTACCACGGACTGGTCGTCGTCATGGGCACGCAACCGGAGTGCACAGTACGTGGCGCCGTGACGGGTCGCACCGGCGACGATCCGCACCTCCTGCCGATCCGGGTGCTCGCGGGCGAACTCCTGGGCCTCGTCCGGGTCGGTGGGGATCGCATCGTCGACCTCGGGCGGCAGCACCAGTCGTTCGACCACCGCAGCGCAGCCGGTGACGCCCTCGGGCCACACGATCTGCTCCAGCACGGTCTCGAGCAGCTGGTGCGGGTCGATCTGGTCCTGCTCGACCGGGGTCAGCGAGCCCTCCTCCGAGGGGGCATCGAGGCCCATCGCCGCGGCCAGCCGGGGTTCGTGCTCCACCAGTTGGGCGGTGTCGACCAAGGCGTAGAGGCGAGCGGGCTGGTCCCAGCCGCCGTCGGCGATGTGCGACTCGATCTCGAGCACGGCGGTGGCCAGCGCGGGGTCGACGTCGAGCGCCGCCGCCAGCTCCGGGTCGGTGGGTCCGGTCACGGCTGTGCCTCGCGCCTTGCGAGATCGTCGCACCTGGGCACGTCCGCGTCACGGCCGTCCGCCCAGGCTTCCAGGGCCTCGACCGCGTCGTGCATGGTCTCGGCGAGCACGAGCTCCATGTCGCCATTGTCGACGTCATCGATATCCGCGCAGTTGGCGGGGGGCACTAGGAACAGTTCGGCGCCGTCGTCGCGGGCGCCGGCGATCTTCTGGGCGATCCCGCCGATGGGTCCGACCGACCCGTCTGGGGCGATCTCCCCGGTGCCGGCCACGACCTCGTTGTCCGTCAGCGACCCGGGAGTGAGCGTGTCGTAGATCGCGAGCGAGAACATCAGGCCCGCGCTCGGGCCGCTGATGAGCGGGTTGATGTTGACCGAGACGTCGAACGGGAAGATGTAGCCCTGGCCCAGGGTGACGCCGATCCGTTGCTCACCGTCGATCTTCTCGGGGGTGAGGGAGATCCGGCGGTTGACCTCGCCGCGGCGTACCAGGAAGGTCACCTTCTCCCCGGGAGCTGCCTCGGAGACGGCCTTGATGACGTCGTCGCTCGAGGTCACCTTCTGCCCGTTGGCCTCCAGGAAGATGTCGCGCACCTCGAGCCGGTCCGCCGCCGGCGACCCCGGCGTGATCGCCTGCACCTGGAGGCGAGGGGTGAGCTCGTAGCCGAGCTCGGTCAGCGCGACCGCGATGGCGGCGTCCTGCGAGGAGACCATCTGGGCGGAACCCTCGACGTCGTTCTCCTCCTCCGTCACACCCTCCCGGTAGACGGCGTCGTACGGCATGACGGCGTTGTCGCCGTTGATCCAGGTGGCCATCAGCTCGAGCAGGCTGTTCTCCTGCTCCGGCTGGCTGACGATGACCGTGGTCATCCGGAGCTCGCCGGCGTCGCGGTAGGTCCGATGGCCCTCGACCTGGATGATCTCCTGGCCGCTCTCGTCACCCAGCACGTTGATCGTGTCGCCCGGCCGGTAGGTGACGTAGGGCAGCGGCGCGAAGGCCGCGAGCGCCAGCAGCACGATGACCAGTGGCCCAGCGACCACGGCGGCGATCATGCGCTGGCTCATGGCGCCAACCTTCTCATTCGAGCCAAGCGTCCGGGCGGGCCGTTCAGGAGGCGCGACGCGACGGGCGAACGGCGATCCCGGTGCTGCGGTCGCGGTCGCGACGGCGGGCAGCGTACGGCGGGTGCTGCGGACGTCGGCTCAGCGCCACCCCGAGGCGGCGGACGGCGACCTCGCGGTCGACCTCGCCGCGCCCTGCCCGCCCCATCCAGGCGGCCCACAGCATGGCCACGACCGTGACCACGGCAGGCGGCACCAGCCAGAGCAGGATCTCCACACGTCGAGCCTACGGCGACGGGCCTCGCTCGCGCCGCCGACACGCGCTTCCCGTCAGGGAGCGCCGACCCACTCCTCGGTGCCGTCGGCGAAGACCTGGTGCTTCCAGATCGGCACCTCCGACTTCAGGGTGTCGATCAGGTCGCGGGAGGCCGCGAACGCCTGGCCCCGGTGTGCCGCCGAGGTGGCCACGACCACGGCGAGGTCGCCGACCTCGAGTCGCCCGGTGCGGTGTACCGCGGCCACCCCGTTCACCTCGTGACCGGCGGCCACCCGGTCGCACACCTCACGCAGCCGCTCCAGCGCGGTGGGATGGGCCGAGTAGTCGAGACCGCTGACGCCCTTGCCGGCGTCGTGGTCGCGCACCTTGCCCACGAAGAGCGTCACTCCCCCGTCGGTCTGCTGGTCAAGCACAGCGAGAACCTCCGCGACGTCGAGCGGTGTGTCGCGGATGTCGACCAGGCGTACGGCGGGATGTGCCACAGCCCCGACTCTACGGTCTGCTTGCTTGCCGCCGCGGCGTACCGTTGCCACATGAGCAACACACCGGGCGACGAGCCGGACGAGGGCCAGAACCCCTTCAAGGGCACGCCTTTCGAGCAGTTCTTCAGCGGCGGGGGCGGCGGCCTCGGCGGGCTCGGCGGGGGCATGGGCGGGATGGACATCAGCCAGCTCTTCGGGCAGATCCAGTCGATGATGCAGCCGTATGACGGGCCCCTCAACTGGGACGTCGCCCACGATCTGGCGCGCAAGGCCGTGGCGTCCTCTCCGGACCCCTCGCCCTCGCAGCGCGACAGCGACGCCGTCGCCGACGCCGTACGCCTCGCGGACCACTGGCTCGACGACGCCACGGCGTTCTCCTCGGGCGTCAGCTCCACGGCGGCCTGGAGCCGCGCCGAGTGGATCGTCGGCACCCTCGACGTCTGGAAGGTGCTGGTGGAGCCGGTCGCCGAGCAGTCCGTCAAGGGCATCAGAGACGCACTCCCCGCCGAGGCACAGGCCACCGTGGGTCCGCTGCTCGGCATCATCGGCAAGGCCGTCGGCGCCATGCTCGCCACTCAGGTCGGCTCGGGACTGGGCGCGCTCGCCGGCGAGGTGCTCACCGTCTCCGACATCGGCCTTCCCCTGGCCGCACCCGGCCGGGCCGCCCTGGTGACCGCCAACGTGAAGGCGTTCGCCGAGGGTCTCGACGTCAGCGAGGACGACGTCATCCTCTACCTCGCCCTGCGCGAGGCCGCCCACCAACGGCTGTTCGCGCATGTGCCGTGGCTGCGCGAGCACCTCATCGGCGCGGTCACCGCCTACGCCCGGGGAGTGGAGATCAACGCCGAAAGCTTGCAGCAGCGGATCGAGGAGCAGCTGCGCGGCGTCGACCCGACCAACCCGGAGTCGATGCAGCAGCTGCTCGAGGGCGGGCTCTTCGACCTGCCCAAGTCACCCGCCCAGGAGGCTGCCCTGCAGCGGCTCGAGGTCACCCTCGCCCTGGTCGAGGGCTGGGTCGACGAGGTGGTCGGCCAGGCCACCGCCGACCGGATGCCGGCCGCGGCCAAGCTGCAGGAGGCGGTACGTCGTCGCCGGGCGGCCGGCGGTCCGGCCGAGCAGACCTTCTCCGCGCTGGTCGGGCTCGAGATGCGGCCGCGACGGCTGCGCGACGCGTCGACGCTGTGGGGATCGCTGCGTACCCGCCAGGGCACCGAGGCCCGCGACGGCGTGTGGATGCACCCCGACCTCCTGCCCACCTCCGCCGACCTCGACGACCCGCTGGGCTTCCGCGAGGACGCCGCCGCGCCCGAGTCGCTGACAGAGGAGGACTTCGACGCCGAGCTGCGCAAGCTGCTGGGTGACGGGGAGTCGACCGACAAGACCGACGACGAGGAGTGAGCCTCCACGCCGACGCGCTGACCACCCTGCGCGCCTGGACTCCGCCGACGGCGGAGCAGGCGGCGCTGCGCCAGCGGTTCGTGACGCATCTGGCGAGTCATGCCGACGGTCTCGCCCGCGACTGCCGACCCGACCACATCACGGCCAGCACGCTGGTGCTCAGTCACGACCTCGCCTCGGCGCTGCTTACCCTCCACGCCAAGGCCGCCGCCTGGTTCCAGCTCGGCGGCCACTGCGAGCCGGATGACCACAGCCTGGCCGGCGCCGCGATGCGGGAGGCGGTCGAGGAGTCGGGGGTGCCCGATCTGCTGCTCGACCCGCTGCCGGTCCAGCTCAGCGAGCACGCGGTGCCGTTCTGCGGCCCGGACGGCGACGTCCACCACCTCGACGTACGGTTCGTCGCGATCGCGCCGGCCGACGCCCGGCACGCGGTGAGCGACGAGTCGCTCGACGTGCGCTGGTGGCCGGTAGCCGCGCTACCGGATGCCGGGGCCGACCTGGTCGAGCTCGTCGGACTCGCGCTGGGACGGGCTCAGTGGTCGTCGGGCGGCGGCTCGAGCCGCGCGGCCGCCGACCAGCCCAGCAGGTAACCCTTCGCCTTCTCCGCCTGCGGGTAGTGGTCGACCCAGGCCCAGAACTTCGCGTCGTGACCTGGCTCCAGCAGGTGCGCGAGCTCGTGGATGAGCACGTAGTCGACCACCCACGGCGGCATCGCTTGCAGCCGCTCCGACAGCCGAATCGAGCGGTCACCGGGCGTGCACGACCCCCAGCGCGTGTTCTGGTTGGTCACCCACCGCACGGTGTCGGGCTCGGCCAACCCGCCGAGGTACTGGTCGCTGAGCCGGCGCGCGCGCTCCAGCAGGTCGTCGTCGGACAGCTGGGCCTTGCGCTCGGCCCTCTCGATCCGGGCCACCATCGTCTCCACCCACTCGGCCTCCTCCTTGCGGGTGAGCGAGGCGGGGATGAGCACGACGATCCGCTCTCCGTCCCGGTATGCGGACACGGTCCGCCGCCGCCGCTTCGAGCGGCGCACCTCCACGTCGGCCTGACTCATGGACAGAAACTAGCCGTTCGCCCAGCTCAACAGGCGCTCTTCGGTCCACGTGTTGACGATCCGGTCGGCGTCGATGCCGGCAGCCTCGGCGCGCTCGCAGCCCAGCACCTGGAAGTCGAGCTGGCCCGGCGCATGGGCGTCGCTGTCGATCGAGAACACGCAGCCCGCGTCGCGGGCCAGCTCGAGCAGCGCCGAGGGCGGGTCGCGGCGCTCGGGCCGGGAGTTGATCTCGACAGCGACGTCGTGCTCGGCGCAGGCCTCGAAGACCGCCTTGGCGTCGAACTGCGACTGGGCGCGGATGCCCCGGTTGCCCGTCACCAACCGGCCGGTGCAGTGTCCGAGGACGTTGGTGTGGGGGTTGCGGATCGCCGCGATCATCCGCTTGGTCATCGGCGCCTTGTCCATGGCCAGCTTGGAGTGGACGCTGGTCACCCGCAGGTCGAGCCTGCTCAGCATCTCGTCGGTCTGGTCGAGGCTGCCGTCGTCGAGAATGTCCACCTCGATGCCCTTCAGCAGGCGGAAGCCACCGTCCAGGTGCTCGTTGATCGCGTCGACCACGCCGAGCTGGCGGGTCAACCGCTCCACGCTGAGCCCGCGGGCCACCTTGAGCCGCGGCGAATGGTCGGTGAGCACCAGGTAGTCGTGGCCGAGCTCGATCGCGGTCATCGCCATCTCCTCGATGGGCGACCCTCCGTCGGACCAGTCGGAGTGGCAGTGCAGGTCACCGCGCAGCGCGCCGCGGATCTCGGCCCCGCCGTCGGTGAGGGGGCCGCCGTGCTCCTTCTCCAGCTTCGCGAGCCGCAGGGGCAGCACCCCCTGCACGGCGTCGGCGATGACCGAGGCGGAGCTGGCCCCGATGCCGGGGAGCTTGGTCAGGGTGCCAGCGTCGACCGCCTGGGCCACCTCGTCGTGGGGCATCGGAAGGATCACGTCGGCGGCGGCGCGGAACGCCTTCACCTTGTAGGTGTCCTCGCGGGCCCGCTCGAGCAGGAACGCGATCCGCCGCAGCGCCGCGACCGGCCCGCCGTCGTACGGCTGCTGCTCCTCAGGGGCACTCATCGGCCAACTTTCTTCTCTCCACATCCGGTGGAAACACATTGTCCCTGGTCAGCCCCGCGTACGCCGACCGGCCCGGGTGCTCCTCCACATGCAGATCCCGGCTTTCCACCACTCGTCCACCGGCGGCGGGCCTTCCTCCACAGGTTTATCCACAGGGTTGTCCACAGCGTGCACCGCCATTCGTTGACCTGGGTCACCGGCGGTCCCTAGCGTGCTCCACAGACGAGGCCCCCGGGCCGCGGATCGACACTCGCAAGGGGAAGGCAAGTGTCGAGAAGCGGGCCGAGGGCCTCCTCTTCCTCCCCCGGCGGGTAGTCCCGGACGACAATGGGGTGAGACCGCTGTTCGAACCCGATTTCGTCCGGGACCAGCGGTCATTGGCCGGTGAAGACCGGGGTCCGCTTCTCGCGGCTCGCCCTGATGCCTTCCTGGAGGTCGGCCGTGGCCAGGGTGATCGGCTGAGCCATCGCCTCCCACTGGATGCAGCTCTCGAAGTCCTGATGGCCGCCGTCGGCGAGAGCGAGCTTGGTCAACCGGCTGGCGATGGGCGCGCTGGCCGCGATGCCGGCCGCGGTCTCCAGCACCTCGTCCAGGAAGCCGGCCGGCTCGATCACCCTCGACACCAGGCCCAGGCGCAAGGCCTCGTCGGCCTCCACGATCCGTCCGGTGAGCAGCAGGTCGCGGGCATGCGCCTCGCCGACCACGTTCGGGAGCAGGAAGGTACCGGCCATGCCCGCGTGCATGCCGAGCTTGACGAACGGCGCGCCGAGCTTCGCGCCCGCGGCGGCGTAACGGATGTCGCAAGCCAGCGCCAGGCACAGACCCGCCCCGATGCTGGCGCCATTGACCGCGGCGATGGTCGGCACCTCGAGCTTCCGGATCGACAACCAGGCCCGGTAGAACCCGATCATCCGGCTGCGCAGGTAGTCGACCGTGGCGTCGGGCTCGCTGGCGATCCAGCCGGTGTTGCCGCCCGAGCAGAACGCCGAGCCCTCCCCCGTCACGACCACGGCCCGAACGGAGCGGTCGCCCGCGAGCTCGTCGATCGCGGCCACCCAGGAGGCGGTCATCTCGTCGGACATCGCGTTGCGCATATCGGGGTTGTCGAGCACGAGGAGGGCGACACCCTCGGAGGGGCGTTCGAGGCGCAGGTCGATGAGCTCAGGCATGGCGGCACCCTACTGAGGAGGCCCCGCTGCGCGCCGTGACTGGATTCACGCCGCTGTAACTTCCTGGAGCGCTCACGGGGTGCCTCCCACGCCTGCGCCCCCGCGTGTCGTAGGGTCAGCGTTGGTTCTGAGGCACCCGCCTCAGAACTCCGGCGGGCTTCCCCCACATCCCCGCCGCGACGACCGATGAGTGACAAGGCAAGGAGGCCGTCATGGCGGAGACCTGGAGCGGCGAGTTCTACTGCGTGAAGTGCAAGGAGAAGCGCGAGGCCGAGGGCGAGGTCCGGGTCAACGACAAGGGCACCCGCATGGCCAAGGCTGTGTGCCCCGTCTGCGGCACGAACCTGAACCGGATCCTCGGCAAGGCCTGAGTCCGAAGCTCTTCAGCAAGCTCGTCACACGAGAGCTTTCACGGCGGTGTCACCCCTCGCGGGTGGCACCGCCGTTTCATGCCCCTCATGCCGAGCCTGCGAGGCATGAGGGGCAGGGCAGGAGATCGAGTAGGGCTCGGCTCAGACCCCAGCGCAGCGAGGAGCTGAGCAACCTGTATCGAGATGCCACGCCCACCCGCCTGTGGATGAGCGCGGCGGGCCGGCACCGAGCCGTGTGAGGCTGCGGCCATGGTGCTACCCGAGCTGCCTGCCCGGCCCACGCTGCGGCCGGGGCTCCACGTCGTCCGCCGCGACGACTCGACGCTCCAGATCGGACTCGATCCCCCGGCCCGGGTGCTGGCGCCCGACACCGTCGGCGTACGCCGCCTGCTCGGTGACCTGGCCTCCGCTCGTCCGCCCGACGACCTGTCCTCCGAGGCCGCCGCGTGCCTGATCGAGCTGGTCGCGGCGGACCTGGTGGTATCGGCCGACCGACGCACCGCGTTGGCCGCGCAGTTCGGGCCCGGTGCCGAGCAGCGGCTTCAGGCCCGGGCCGGCGCATCGGCAGCCGTGCACGGGCCCGAGCCGCTGCGCGACCGGGCGGGCCGGGCGCTGAGCGACGCGGGCGTGTCCCCGCCCGATGGACCGGAGCCGCCGACGGTCTGGCTGGTGCTCAGCGAGGGTGAGCCGCTGCGCGGGGCGCTCGACGACCTGGTCCGGGAGGGAGCGCCGCACCTGCTGGTGACCTCACGGGCCGGGCGGCTCGAGACCGGGCCGTTCGTGATGCCCGGACGCACGGCCTGCCTCCGCTGCGTCGACGCCCACCGGGCCGAGCCCGACCCGCGACGGCACCTGGTGGTGGAGCAGGTGGCCCGGGCGGTCGCCGCCGGTGCGGTGGAGCCGCGCGACGACCTGCTGTGGTCACTCGCGCTCTCCTGGGCGGTGCGCGACCTGCTCCGGTTCCTGGAGGGCGACCGTCCGTCGACCTGGTCGACCAGCTTCGAGATCGGGCCAACGGATGCGCCGCTGACCCGGGAGTGGACGCGACACCCGCACTGCGGATGTGCGTGGGACGCGCTGATCAGCTACTAGCGAGTCACCAGTACTCGCTGTCGAGCTTGCCCTCCATCGCCCGCAGGTGCTCGCGCGAGCAGCTGTCGCAGTAGGTGCGGCGGCGGCCGTTCTCGACCGAGACGGTCCAGGTGAGCGTGCGCGCCCCATCGCTCTCCTGGCGCCCGCAGAAGTCGCACGTGGTCACCCCGCCAGCCTACGTCGGCTCAGGCACGCGGCCCCGGACACGACAGGAGCCGGACGCGGTGCGTGAGCTCTCGCTCGGCACCGGTCCGG
>JALZCZ010000402.1 GCA_030862825.1 Actinomycetota bacterium
AGCGAATCCTTCCGCGCCTCTTCCGTGAGTGGGCCTCGAGGCCCTAAATCCATACGCCCTCCAGACAGCGCTCAGACTCGCACTCCGCGGCCTGGGTCACTATCGGACATGCGTCCACCAGTGTCCGCAGGCTGACTCAGGAGACCTGTGCGTCGGCCAGCGGCTCGCGCATCGCCGCGGTCTCGGGCGCCCGCTTGTACGGGTGCTCGTCCGCGCGCTGCTCCTCGTGGTAGACGGACTCGGCGTTGACCGCCCAGATGTCGTGGTCGGTGCCGGCGGTGATGTTCTCGACCGCGCGCATCGCCGTCAGCATCGAGTGGTCGGAGTTGTTGTAGCGGTGCAGGCCGTTGCGGCCGACCTGGACGAGGTTGCCGATGCCCTCGAGCCAGCCGCGGACGGCGTCCACGCGCTTGCCGTAGTCCGGGTCGTACATCGGATAGGCCTTCGGCACGCGCGTGACGTAGCCCTTCTCGACCTTCGACGGGTCGGCCAGGCCGATCTGCGCGAGCTCGGCCTTGGCGAGCTCGACCAGTGCGTCGTCGTCCATCTCCCAGAGGTCGTCGCCCTGGAAGCAGAAGTACTCGAGGCCGACCGAGGCCTTCGACTGGTCGGGCACCATCCACGGGCTCCAGGAGCGGAAGTTCTGGATCCGGCCGACGCGGACGGCCGGGTCGTGGATGTAGATCCACGTGTCCGGGAACAGGTCCTCGCCGTCGACGATCAGCGCGACCGTCAGGAAGTCGCGGTAGCGCAGACCGCGGGCGGCGGCCTGGACCTCGCCCGGAGCGGCGGCGCCGGCCATGCCGACCGTGCCGCGCAGCGGCAGCGAGGAGATCACGTGGCTGGGCTCGATGCGCTCGCCGCCGGCCTCGATCGCCACGACGGCGCCGTCGCGGACCTCGAGCTTGGTCACCGGCGTGCTGAGGCGGACCTCGCCGCCCGCGGCGATGATCTCGTCGGCCATCGTCTCCCACATCTGCCCCGGGCCGAAGCGCGGGTAGTGGAACTCCTCGATCAGCGACTTGATCTTGTTGCCCTTGTTCCCGAAGAACGCGGCCTTGGCGGCCGAGAAGAACGAGAGGCCCTTGATGCGCTGGGCCGCCCACTCGGCGCGCAACTCCGTCGTCGGGACGCCCCAGACCTTCTCGGTGTAGGTCTTGAAGAAGTGCTGGTAGAGCCGCTTGCCGAAGCGGTTGGAGACCCACTGCTCGAGGTTCTCCTCCCTGCCCTTGGGCTTGACGGCGGCCCACAGGTAGGAGAGGCCGGAGCGGACGAGCTCGACCGGGCCGAGCTGGCGCACCACGTCCATGCCGTCGAGCGGGTACTTGAGGAACTTGCCGTTCCAGAAGATGCGCGACATCCGCGGACGCTTGAGGAACTCCTCCTTCATCACCTCGTGCCAGAGGTCGTTGACCTCTTCGGACTTGGTGAAGAAGCGGTGCCCGCCGAGGTCGAACCGGTAGCCGTCGCGGACCTCGGTCTTGGCGATGCCGCCCACCTGGTCCTCGGCCTCGAACACGATGACGGGACGGCCCTGCTTTGCGAGCAGGTAGCCGGCCGTCAGGCCGGCCGGTCCGCCACCGAGGACGGCGACGGGTCGGTCGGAGCCGCCACGGTCAAAGCGCGACCGCGGCTTCTCGAAGTCAAGGGTCGACATGTCTTCATCCTTGCCCGCCCGCGGGCCGAATCCGGCCTGCCGTTAAGCGCTCCTAACACGTCATAACTCCGCGCCGTCGGTGGGACCCGGTGTTACCTTCCGCCCGGTGCAGACCTCCTCGACGCTCGACATCCTGCTGGTCGACGACGATCGTCCGTTGCGCGAGATGCTGACCCGGTCGTTCGAGCGCGAGGGTCATCGCGTGACCGCGGTCGCTGACGGCCACGGGGCGCTGGAGGCCGCCGCGGACCGGCCGTACGACGTCGTCCTGCTCGACGTCGCGCTCGGCGCCGGGCCGACCGGGCACGACGTCGCCCGGATGCTGCGCAGCCGCCGCGACGTGGTCCCGATCATCATGCTGACCGCGCTCGACAGCGAGGCCGACGCGGTCCAGGGCCTCGAGGCCGGCGCCGACGACTACGTCACCAAGCCGTTCGGCCTCGCGGAGCTGCGCAGCCGCATCCGCGCCGTGCTGCGCCGCGCGCAGGGCCGCGTCGTCGAGGGCAGCCTGCGGGTCGGCCCGGTG
>JALZCZ010000417.1 GCA_030862825.1 Actinomycetota bacterium
GGCGCCGTGGCGATGATCGCGTGCCAGCCGTCCAACAGCTTCGGCGTCTCGTGGGTCGACGGGTCGACGACGGCGATCGACCCCGCCTACCCGAGCGGGCATGTCTGGCAGTACGAGGCCGGCGACATCGCGGAGTACGTGCCCGGCACCTGGCTCGGCTACTGGTACGAGGGCGACGACATGGTGCAGGTCAACGCCGCCGACAAGGAGACGGTCCAGGAGATCATCGACTCGGTGCGCCGGGTCGACTCGGTCGACGGGAACGGGTGTCCGGTGACGCGGGAGGAGGGGTTCACGACGGACTCGGAGCAGATGTCGGTGTGCCGCTACGAGGCGGGGGGCAGGCTCGAGCAGAGCGAGCGCCTGTCCGTCGACGACACGGCCGCGGCGATCACCGCGCTCGAGGAGGCTCCCCCGGGCAACCCCGAGCCGCTGGCCGGCTGTGCCGAGCAACAGCTGCCGCGTCTCGTCGTCGACATGATCACCACCGACCTCAACAGCGAGGTGATCTTCCAGGCACCCTGCCCCTATCGACCGGGCATCACCAGTGGCGGCGAGAGCTTCCAGGAGCTGACTCCGGACGTCCTCTACTGGGCACTGTCGCCGGGTTGGTCCGGCCCGGTGAGTGAGGGCGTGCGGATGCCCGACGAGCTGCGGGAGCTCCCGACGGCCGCGCCGACCGAGCCGGCGCCGACGGACGTCGGCTCTTGCCCGATGCATTTCGGGCCTACCGACGACATGTCGGTCGGTGCCGCGGCGGGCGCAGTCGCCTTGTGCCGTTACGAGTTGGACTGGGAAGGCGAGTCCGGTGGCACCTGGCTGCTCGACGACGAGCAGACGTTGTCGACTGACGATGAAGCTCGGCTGGTTGCCGCAGTGGAGGCGGCGCCGTCGAGCCCCGGACCGTCCTCGGGCACCTGCCGAGGAGGTGCAGTGGGAAGGGGTGAGCTCTTCGTCCTGCTCCGTCCGGCCGAGACCTACTGGATCTACAACTCCCAGTGCGACCTGAGCGGCGTCGAAGTGGAGGGCGAAGGGCAGCCGTTGGAGGGTCACGCGGTCACCGAGGAGCTGCTCGACGTCCTCGACTCGCCGTACGGACTCCTGCGCTGACCCTGCGGTCGGGTCCCGATAACCGCGTGCAGACCAGCCCGGCGTGACGGACAATCAACCCTCGTGGGTCACGTGGATGTCGCCGGGGTGCGGTTCGAGCTGCCGGACGGGCGGGTGCTGCTCGACGACGTGTCGTTCCGGGTCGGCGAGGGCGCCAAGGTCGCGCTGGTCGGGGCGAACGGCGCGGGCAAGACCACGCTGCTGAAGATCATCACCGGCGAGCTGGTGCCGCACGAGGGCGCGGTGACGCGCACCGGCGGCCTCGGCGTGATGCGGCAGATGGTCGGCCAGGGTCTCGGCGCCCAGCCGACCGTGGCCGACCTGCTGCTCAGCGTGTCTCCGGCCCGGGTCCGTACGGCGTACGCCGAGATCGACCGTTGCGAGCGGGCGCTGATGGAGACCGACGACGAGAAGACCCAGATGCGCTACGCCGAGGCGCTGGCCGAGTACGCCGACGCCGGCGGCTACGACCTCGAGGTCACCTGGGACGTCTGCACGACCAAGGGGCTGGGACTGCCCTACGAGCGCGCCAAGTACCGCGAGCTGACGACGCTGAGCGGAGGCGAGCAGAAGCGGCTGGTGCTGGAGTACCTCCTGGCCGGCCCCGACGAGGTGCTGCTGCTCGACGAGCCCGACAACTTCCTCGACGTGCCCGGCAAGATCTGGCTCGAGGGCCGCATCCGGGAGTCCGACAAGACCATCCTCTACATCAGCCACGACCGCGAGCTGCTCGACAACACCGCCACCCGCGTGGTCACCGTCGAGCTCGGCGCCGCGGGCAACTCGACCTGGACCCACCCGGGCGGGTTCGCGTCGTACCACGAGGCGCGCAAGGACCGGTTCCTCCGTTTCGAGGAGATGCGGCGCCGGTGGGACGAGGAGCACGCCAAGCTCAAGGCGCTGGTGTTGCGCTACAAGATCAAGGCGGAGTACAACGACGGCCTCGCGTCGCAGTACAAGGCGGCCCAGACCCGGCTCCGGAAGTTCGAGGAGAAGGGCCCGCCGACCGAGCAGCCGCGCGAGCAGCAGGTGACGATGCGGCTGAAGGGAGGCCGCACCGGCAAGCGGGCCGTGGTCTGCGAGGGCCTGGAGATGACCGGTCTGATGAAGCCGTTCGACCTCGAGGTCTGGTACGGCGAACGGGTCGCCGTGCTCGGCTCCAACGGATCCGGGAAGTCCCACTTCCTGCGGCTGCTGGCCGCCGGCGGCAGCGACCCCGACGTCGAGCACCGGCCGGTGGGTGACACCCGGATCAAGCCCGTCCTCCACAACGGCAGGGCCAAGCTCGGCGCCCGCGTGCGGCCCGGCTGGTTCGTGCAGACCCACGAGCACCCCGAGCTGGTGGGCCGCACCCTGCTGGAGATCCTGCATCGGGGCGACGAGCATCGTGACGGCATGGGGCGCGAGCAGGCGAGCCGGGTGCTCGACCGCTACGAGCTCGCGCACGCTTCGGAGCAGAAGTTCGAGAGTCTCAGCGGCGGCCAGCAGGCGCGGTTCCAGATCCTGCTCCTCGAGCTGTCCGGCGCGACCCTGCTGCTGCTCGACGAGCCCACCGACAACCTCGACGTGCAGAGCGCCGAGGCGCTGGAGGACGGCCTGGAGTCGTTCGAGGGCACGGTGGTCGCGGTGACCCACGACCGCTGGTTCGCCCGCGGCTTCGACCGGTTCCTGGTCTACGGCGCCGACGGCGACGTCTACGAGTCGGACGGCCCCGTGTGGGACGAAGGACGGGTGGAGAGGGCCCGATGAGCGAGCTGCAGATCGTGGAGGTCGACCCCTTCGACCCCGCGTCGTTCGATCCCTGGTGGCGGGCCTACCACGATGCCGAGGAGGCCGACCGCGGCTCGGCCGCGACCATCTGGCAGCTCGAGGAGCTGCGCGCCCAGATGCAGGACTCCGGCCGTCGGATGTGGATGGCCGGCTGGTCGGGCGTCGTCGATGGCGAGGTGGTCACCACCGGCTGGATCGGCACCCCGATGCTCGACAACCTCGACCGCGCCAACCTGGCCGTCACCACCCTCGCCGCGCACCGCCGCCGCGGCTACGCCACCGCGATGCTGGCGAAGCTCGAGCAGGTGGCGCGCGAGAGGGGGCGCACCGTGCTCGGCGGCGAGGCCTACTGGCCGTACGCCGCGGGCCCCGACGGCACCGGCGCCTCCGGCCGGGAGTTCGCGCGGGTGCACGGTTACGAGCTCGCCCTCGGTGACGTCCAGCGGCGGCTGATCCTGCCGGTCGCCGACGACCTGCTCGACGAGCTGGCGGCGCAGGCGGCGGGCCACCACACGGCGTACACGCTGAGATCGTGGGTCGGGCCAGTGCCCGAGGAGCTGGTGGGCGAGATCGCCGAGATGGACGCGGCGCTGATGACCGAGGCGCCCACCGGTGAGCTCACCATCGAGCCGCAGGCGCCCGATGTCGCCGCGCTGCGCGAGCACGAGCAGCTGCTCGCCAAGCAGGGCCGGACGAAGTACTCCACCGTGGCTCTCGACGCCGACGGTCGGGCCGCGGCGTACACGGACCTGGTCACGACCATCCATGAGCCCGACCGCGCCTACCAGTGGGGCACCCTGGTGCTGCGCGCCCACCGGGGCCACCGGCTAGGCCTCGCCGTCAAGATCGCCAACCTGCGGCTGCTCCAGCGCGAATGCCCCGACCTGCGTCAGGTGACCACGTTCAACGCCGAGGTCAACGCCCACATGATCGGCGTCAACGAGCGCCTCGGCTTCACGCCGGTCGAGCGCCTCGGGGAGTTCCAGAGGAAGCTCGCCTGAGGCGCTCGCCACGGCGCTCAGCCGTTGGAGTCGGCGTCGGAGTCGAGGGTCAGCGACGTCGTGTGCTCGTCGCCGCCCCGTAGGTAGGTCACCTCGACCTTGTCGCCGGGGCGGTAGGACCGGACGGTCGCCACCAGCGAGTCGGACCCGGTGATCACGGTGTCGTCGATCTTGATGATCACGTCGCCGGGCTCGAGCCCTGCCTCACCGGCCGCGGAGCCGTCGGTGATCTCCTGGATCTGGGCCCCGTCGGTGACCGCGGCGTCCGGGGCGGCCGCGGCGTCGCGGACGGTGATGCCGAGCCGGGCGTGGGTCGGCGTCTCGCCCGCCTTCATCTGGTCGATGATCGGCAGCACCTCGTCGATCGGGATCGCGAAGCCGAGGCCGATCGACCCGGACTCGCCGCCCATGCTCGACCCGGTGGTGCGGATCGAGGAGTTGATTCCGACCAGGTTGCCGTTCATGTCGACCAGTGGCCCGCCGCTGTTGCCAGGGTTGATCGCGGCGTCGGTCTGGATCGCCGGGTACGCCGTGGTGTTTCCCGCGCTGTCGGTGCCGACGTCGACCGGGCGGTTGAGGGCGCTGACGATGCCGCTGGTCACCGTGGAGTCCAGGCCGAACGGCGACCCGATCGCCACGACCTCCTCGCCCACGTCGAGGTTGCTCGACTCACCGATCGTGATCGGGGTCAGCCCCTCGACGTCCTCGGCCTGGATCAGCGCCGTGTCGGTGAGCGGGTCGGTGCCGACCACGGTGGCCGTTGCGTGGCTCCCGTCGTCGAACGAGACCCTGATCTCGCCGCCGTCACCGGCGAGCGCCGCGACGTGCTCGTTGGTGAGGATCTGCCCGTCGGAGCTGAGGATGATGCCCGACCCTGACCCCTCACCCTGCGGGCTGGTCACGTCGAGCTTCACGACCGAGGGCAGGACCTTGGCGGCGACCTGCTCGACGCTGCCGTCGGGGGCGGGCGTGTCCTTCGTGTCCGCGACCTGCGACGACGTGGTGGGCGAACCGCCGGAGAGGCCGGGGTCGTCGTCGTCGAGGGCGGAGTACGCCGCAGCGCCACCGATCCCGGCTGCGGCACCGACCAGCAGGGAGGCCGTCACCACCGCGGCCGCGAAGCCGCGCCGGCCGCGTCCGGGCAGGGTCGCCACCGGTGGCCCCGGAGGCCCCGGAGTCAGGGGAAGTCGCTGGGTGTGCTCGGGCTGCCCTTCGTCCTCTCGCCGCGGTGGCGGGGAGCTCGGGGGCGGGAAGGTCGGGTAGTCGCTCATGTCCTACAGGTTCCCGATTCAGCCTGTGACGTTCCTGAGACACCGCTTCACGTTGGTGTAGAACCGCGGAGCTGCGCCGGACTGCTGCGCCCGGGACCGACGGGACACCGCGCGCCGTATCAGCCCTGGAACGGGATGGTTGTGCCGCACTGTGGCACCGGTCACAATCGGGCGGGTGACCGACACCGCGCCCGAGCCCAAGTTCGTCGACGACCGCATCGCCCACTGGGCGGCGACCAACCCGGACGGTGAGGCGATCACCTACGGCCCACGCACCTGGACCTGGGCACAGTGGTACGAACGGGTCCGCCGCAACGCCGGAGGCCTCCGGGCGCTCGGCATAGGGCGCGGCGACGTGGTCGCGTTCCTCGACAAGAACCACCCGGCCTGCGTGGAGACCAGCCTCGGCGCGGCCTCGCTCGGTGCCGCGCACGCGATCGTCAACTGGCGCTCGGCCGGCGACGAGGTCGACTACGCCGTCAACGACAGCGGCGCGAAGGTGCTCTTCGTCGGCTCCGAGCTGATGCCGACGATCGACAAGATCCGCGACCGGCTGACCAAGGTGGAGAAGATCATCGAGGTCACCCCCGACGGTGCCGAGGGCGACGAGTACGAGGCCTGGCTGGCCGCCTCGACGCCGGTCTCCCGCCACGACGACGTGTCACCCGACGACGTGTGCCTGGTGATGTACTCCTCGGGCACCACCGGCCGGCCCAAGGGCGTGATGCTCACTCACACCAACATGGTCGAGCACACCATCAACGCCCACGACGGCTGGTCGTTCTCGCCCGGCGACAAGTCGATGGTGGCCATGCCGCTGTTCCACGTGGGCGGCTCGTCGTACGTGCTGTTCGGCATCCACGACGGCGTGCCGAGCTACATGACCCGCGACCCCGACGGCGCGTCGCTGGCCGGCGCGATCATGGCCGGCGCCAACCGGACCTTCCTGGTGCCTGCCGTGCTCGCCCAGGTGCTGCAGGCCGGGCCGGACGCGGTCAAGCTGTTCGGGGCGCTGAAGACCTACACGTACGGCGCTGCGCCGATGCCGCCACCGCTGCTGCGGGCGGCGATGGAGGCGTGGCCGGACACCGACTTCATCCAGGTCTACGGCCTGACCGAGGTGGCCGGCGTGGCCACCCACCTGATGCCCGAGGCGCACCGCGACCCCGACCACCCCGAGCGTCTGGTCTCGGCCGGCCAGCCGATCCCCGGGGTCGAGGTGCGGATCGTCGACCCGGCGCAGCTCGAGGACCTGTCCGTCGGCGAGCACGGCGAGATCTGGCTGAAGACGCCGCAGCTGATGAAGGGCTTCCTCAACAAGCCGGAGGCCACGGCAGAGGTGATCACCGAGGACGGCTGGTTCCGCACCGGCGACATGGGCAAGGTCGACGCCGACGGCTTCCTCTACGTCGAGGACCGCCTCAAGGACATGATCATCAGCGGTGGCGAGAACATCTATTCACCCGAGGTCGAGCGGGTGCTGGCCGAGCACCCGGCGGTGCTGGAGGTCGCGATCATCGGGGTGCCGGACGACACCTGGGGGGAGTCGGTCAAGGCCGTGGTGTCGCTCAACGAGGGCCAGTCGGCCACCGAGGAGGAGCTGATCGGCTACTGCCGCGAGCACCTCGCTCACTTCAAGTGCCCGAAGTCGGTCGACATCACCGGGCCGCTGCCCCGCAACCCCACCGGCAAGATCCTCAAGAAGGACCTGCGGGCGCCGTACTGGGAGGGTCGCGAGCGGGCGGTCAACTGAGCCGGTCGAACGGCGGTGCGTAGCGGAAGGTGCCGGTGGGTGCCGTCCGGCCGCCGAGGGTCCGGGCCTGGAAGTAGTCGCCCCACGACGGCTCTGGAGCTTCCACGCCCAGCTCCGAGGCCGGTTGGAAGCCGAACCGGGAGTAGTACGCCGGGTCGCCGAGGAGGCAGACCAGCCTCTCATCCCTGGCCTGGGCCGCCGCGAGCACCGCCTCGAGCAGGGCCGTGCCGATCCCGGAGCGCTGGCGGTCGGGCCGCACGCTGAGCGGGCCGAGGCCCAGCGCCGGCGCGCTGTCGACGCCGCCGCGGCTGCAGACGACGTGCCCGACCAGGCTCCCGGTGGTGTCGACCGCGACCAGCGAGAGGTCCGGCAGGTGGCCGGGGTCCTCGAGCAGCCACGCCACGAGGGCCGCCTCGCCCGGGTCGCCGGTGCCGTCCACCGGGGGAGCATGGTGCTCCACAGAAGCGAACGCGGCCGCCGTCAGCTCCCGGATGGCAGCAACGTCGGCCGCGTCGGAGGGTCGTAGGTGCAGGCTCGACCCTGCTCAGGCCCAGCGCTCGGAAGCCGGCACGAAGTCGAGACCGCGGTCGCCGGTGTAGATCTGCTTCGGGCGGGCGATCTTCTGCTCCTTGTCCTGCACCAGCTCCAGCCACTGCGCCAGCCAGCCCGGCGTGCGGCCGATCGCGAACAGGACCGTGAACATCTCCGGCGGGAACTGGAAGGCCTCGTAGATCA
>JALZCZ010000209.1 GCA_030862825.1 Actinomycetota bacterium
GGGAAGTTGTCGCTTCTCAGGGGAAGCTTTGCCTGAGAAGCGACAGGATCCCCGGTGCACCGGGGATCCCGACAGCCACGCGGGCCCCGAGCAGACCGCCCAGCCCGTGGCTACGCCTGCGCCTCCAGCGCGTCGGTGAGCAGGGCGACCAGCGCCTCGAGCTGTACGTCGGCCGACGACGAGACCTCCTCGTCGGAGCCGTCCAGCGCCCTGGCGGCGAGGCCGGCCTTGCTGTCGATCAGCTCGGCGATCTTCGTGTCGATGGTCTGCGAGGCGATGATCCGCCAGGCGGTGACGGGCTGGTCCTGGCCGATCCGGTGGATGCGGTCGATGGCCTGGGTCTGCTCGGCATCGGTCCAGGAGAGCTCGGCGAGCACCACGTTGGAGGCGACCTGCAGGTTGAGGCCGACGCCCGCCGCGGTCAGCGAGCAGACCACGACGGCGACGTCGGGGTCGTCGGTGAACGCGTCGATGCTGCGCTGGCGGATCTTGGGCGTCTGGTTGCCCCGGATCGAGCTGTAGCGGATCCCGCGCTTCGCGAAGAGCTCCTCGGCGGCGTCCATGACGTCGACGTGCTTGGCGAAGAAGACGACCTTGCCGACGCTGCGCGCGAGCTGGGCGGCGTAGTCGGCGGCGAGCCCGGCCTTGGCCTGACCGATCCGGCGCATCATGGTGAAGACGTTCTCGGAGTCCTTGGTGGTGGTCGTGTCCTCCCGCTCCCAGGTGGCCACCCGGCGGACCAGCTCGTGGTCGATCCCGTCGACGGTGGTGCCGGAGGTGCGGATGGCGAGCGCGTTCTCGTAGCGGGCGACCAGCCGGCGGGCCAGCTCGCGCTCGGCCTCACGGATGGAGCGGCCGGCCTCGTCGTCGAGCTCGACGGGCAGGTCCGCGATCCGGCGGGCGGGGATGTCGGCGGCCACGTCGACCTTGCAGCGGCGGACGATCCCCATGTCGATCACCCGGGCGCGGGCCGCGGGATAGAAGCCGCGGTCGATCGGGGTCAGCCCGATCTCCTCGAGCTTCGCCATCAGCTCGGCTCGCGGCTTCTTGTCGTCGATCCAGCCGAGGAACTGCCAGATTGCCCGGAAGTCCTCGATGTCGTTGATCAGTGGGGTGCCGGTGAGCGCCATCATCAGCGGGCGTGCGGTGCGGGCCCGGATCCGGTCCGCCACCTCCAGCACGTGCTGGGAGCGCTGCGAGGCCTTGTTCTTGATGAAGTGCGCCTCGTCGACCACCATGCTCCGGAACCCGATGTCACCGAGCCAGCCGACGTGCCGGTCGAGCACCTCGTAGTTGACGACGACGATGTCGGCGAATGCGTCGATCGTGTCGCCGTCACCGTGGATCACGGTGGCCGGGTGGTGGGGCGTCCACAGGTCCGCCTCGCGGGCCCAGTTGGTCTTGACCACGTTGGGCACGACGGCGAGCAGCGGGAAGGCGTCCGCGGCCTGCGCGGCCAGCAGCGCCTGGGCGGTCTTGCCGAGGCCCGGCTCGTCGGCGAGCAGGAAGGTGCGGTGACCGGCCGCGGCGGCCGCAACCACCTGTGCCTGGTGCTTCATCAGCTCCAGCCCGTGCGGAGCCTTCAGGGAGGTCGGCTCGGGCAGGTCCATGCACGACGAGACGCCACTCGAGGCCTCCTCGAAGGCCCGGAACAGCGGACCGAGCAGCTCCCAGCTGGCGAGCAGGCGCGGGCCCTCCGAGCGCGGGGCGGCGTTGGAGAAGTCGGGCGTGAGGAACGGGTTGGCCAGCTGCCGCGCCCGCACCGACTGCGGCACGACCCGGCGCTCGCTCGCCGTAGGGGCGGCCGAGAACTCCGTGGGCTCGGGCTTCTCCTCAGGGGGCGGCTCGATGCCGGCGGAGAGCAGCATCTCCCGCTTGAGGGCCTTGGCCGAGTCGGAGACGACGGCCTCCTCGTCGAGCAGCTGGAGGAGAGAGGTGTCGCGCGCCGCGGTCTTGGCGAGGATCGTCGCTACGCCGTCGAGGCGCTTGAGCTGTCCGGTCCGCTGGGCCTCGTTGAGGGAGTCGTCGCCCTTGACCCGCGAGCGCTCCTCGCGCACCAGCAGCGCGATGACCTGGAACTTCGTGCGGCCAGAAGGCTGCACCCGGCCGCGTTCGGCGGCCGACTCGACCTCGCGCACCGCACGGGCGAGGACGGGGATGATGCCGTCGTTGTCGAGGTCGCGACCCCGCCGTTGGCGCGGCTGGGTGCGGGTAGCACTGGACTGACGCTGGCCTCGACGTGCCACAGGCTGCTCCTCCACTTCCTCGGTTCGCCCGGCTCGGCCGAGCGGCGAACAGCAGCACCGCGATCCCGCGACCCGGAAGTCGAGATGCCAGCGAAGTCGGGCCTCGCGGCTGTTCCGTGACGCGGTGTGGCCCGGCGATCTTCGAGATCAACGTGCGGGAGCCCGACGGGCTCGCCCACGTTCTGGGACCCTCCGACCACCATGCGATGACCGGTGCTGAGACCAATGCTACCGCCTGCCGACACCTGCGCGCGGCTCGGCCACCTGGATCGCTGGGTCCAGGTG
>JALZCZ010000428.1 GCA_030862825.1 Actinomycetota bacterium
CGTCCGGGGCGCGGCCGCCGGAGATCCCGAAGCACCTGGTGCCCGAGCACGTGGCGATCGTGATGGACGGCAACGGGCGGTGGGCGAAGGAGCGCGGCCTGCCCCGCACCAGGGGTCACGAGCAGGGCGAGAGCTCGCTGTTCGACGTGGTCGAGGGCGCGATCGAGATCGGCGTGAAGGCGATCTCGGCGTACGCGTTCTCCACCGAGAACTGGACCCGCTCGCCCGACGAGGTGAAGTTCCTGATGGGTTTCAACCGCGACGTGATCCGGCGCCGCCGCGACGAGATGCACGAGCTCGGCGTGAAGGTGCGCTGGGCCGGGCGCTCGCCGCGGCTGTGGAAGTCGGTGATCAAGGAGCTCCAGGTCGCCGAGGAGATGACCACGCACAACGACGTGCTGACCCTCACCATGTGCGTCAACTACGGCGGCCGCGCCGAGCTCGCCGACACCGCCCGCGCGATCGCGCGCGACGTCGCCGCCGGCAAGCTGAACCCCGACCGGGTCGACGAGCGCACCTTCGCCCGCTACCTCTACGTGCCCGAGGTCGCGAACGCCGACCTGGTGTGGCGCACGTCGGGAGAGCAGCGGCTGTCCAACTTCATGCTGTGGCAGGCGGCGTACAGCGAGCTGGTCTTCACCGACATCCTCTGGCCGGACGTCGACCGCCTGGCGCTCTGGGACGCGATCGAGATCTACGCCCGACGCGACCGTCGATTCGGCGGCGCCGACCCGCTCTGACCCGTCAGCCGGCTGCCGGCTGCACGTCGACGTACAGCACCCCGCCGTCCCACGAGGGGTCGGTGAACGGCGTCATCGAGCTCCTGGAGCCGGCGCCGTCAGGGCTCCAGTACGCGGTCACCTCCAGCGGGTTCGTCCGCCCGACCATGTCGTCGGGCACGAAGAACAGGTCGCTGACGTCGTGCAGCCGGTCCGGAGCCAGGCGGTCGACGACCCCGCCCCGCGGGTCGCCCGTCACCCAGCACAGACGCCGCCCGCACGGCTCGACGTAGATCGAGCGGTGCCGCGTGACCAGCCCCGAGTAGTCGTAGACCGCGCGGTCGTCGACGAAGACCGGCTTCGCCTCGCGGCCCCACGGGTTGAGCAGTCCGGTCGCGGGCCACGGCTCCCCGCCGTGCCGGCCGAGCCGCAGCGTTTCGGCCGTCGGCGCTGCGGGCGTGCCGTCGCCGCAGACGGTCGACCCGACCATCTTCCATTCGCCGTCCGCGCGCTCGTACGTCGTGATGCTGCCCAGCGAGCCGTCGTCGTTGGCCAGCAGGAGCCGGGCGGTAGCGCCATCGTCCTCGAAGCGCCAGCGTGGTGCGCCGTACTCCTCGGCAACCTCCGCCGGACGCCGGTCGGACAGGTCGGGCAGGAACTCGTCCTGGGCGCCGGAGAGGTCGACCGGCACCTGGGAGGGGCAGCTGAAATCTGTGGCGACCCGGCCGACACCGCCGTCGGTCGCGAGGTCGTCCTCGGCCCCGCCGAGAACCCGCACACCGACCACGGTCCCGGCGACCACCACGACCGCGGCGGCAGCGGCCAGCACCGGCAGGAGCCGGCGTGGCGGGGCGCCGGGCGTGGTGGACAGGCGGTCGTTCAGCTCGACGCGCATCCGGTCCGCATCGACGTCTCGCGCCTCCGCGGTCTCGCTGAGGGCCTGGCTGAGCCGGGTCTCGATCGGGTTCATCCCCGCTCCTCTTCTCCGAGTGCGGTGGCAAGGGCCGACAGCCCGCGTGACACCTGGGACTTGGCGGTGCCGGTCCGGACGCCCATGACCTCGGCCACCTCGGCGAAGGACAGGTCCAGCCAGTAGCGCAGCACCAACGCCTCGCGCTGGCGGGGTGGCAGGCGGTTGAGCTCGTGGACGACGGACTCGCGGCCGCCGTCCGGTCCGGGGGTCGACTCCAGCGGTCCAGGAGGTGCAGCTTGCGGGCCGCGGTCTGGGCGCGGCGAGCGCGGCTGCGCACCTCGTTGACCACGATCCGGTTCAGATAGGGCACCACCTCCGGCTCCCGGACGCGGGCACGAGCGGCGAAGAGGCGAACGAACGCCTCCTGCACCACGTCCTCGGCGTCCACCGCGCCCAGCAGGGCCGCGAGCCGGGTGAGCCGGCTGGCATGACCCACGAAGAGCGCGTCGAAGTCGGGACGCTCCACGACGCTCCTCTGCCGGGTCCGGGTCTGGTCGAGCTGCACACCCATACCTACTCCTGGGCGGGCGAAAGGTTGCGCAGCACCGCCGGAAAGATGCGGCTCAGCGACAGCCGGGACAGGTCCCGAAGATCTCCAGGGTGTGGCTGACGTCGGCGTAGCCGTGCTCCTCAGCGATCGACCTGGTCCAGGCCTCGACCGCCGGCCCCTCGACCTCCACCGTCGCGCCGCACTCCCGGCACACCAGGTGGTGATGGTGTGAGGCGGAGCAGTGGCGGTAGGCGGCCTCGCCGCTCTCGGTCCGCAGTACGTCGACGTCGCCGGCGTCCGCCATCCGCTGGAGGGTGCGGTAGACCGTGGCCAGGCCGACCGCCTCGCCCCGCCGACCGAGCAGCTCGTGGATCTCCTGGGCCGAGCGGAAGTCGTCGAAGGACCGCATCACCTCGGCGACGGCGATGCGCTGCCGCGTCGGTCGCACGGGAGTGCTGGCGTCGTCAGTGCTCGTCATAGTGCTCCTCGTGCGGTGCGTGCCGATGCCCGTCGTGCACGTAGTCGACGTGGTCGCCGTGGGGGACGGCGAGGTGACCGCAGTCGGGGCCGTGCGCGTGGACATGGTCGGTGACGTCGTGGCCGCTGGGCGGGACGGGCAGGAACGGCGCGCGCAGCCGGGCCCGGTGCCGCAGCCACACCCCGAGCGGCCAGGTGATCGCGAACCCGGCAATCGAGAGCAGCACGATCGTGGGACCGGGCTGCACCGTTGCCTGGTAGGACGCGAACGCCGAGATCACCAGTCCGCCGACCGAGGCCGCCGTGCCCAGCAGCATCGCCGCCAGCAAGGTCGCCTTGAACGACCTGGTGAGCTGCTGCGAGGTCGCCACCGGCACCACCATCAGCGCGCTGACCAGGAGCAGCCCGACGGTCCGCATCGCCACGGTGACGCTGACGGCGGCGAGCACCGCGACGGCCAGGTTGTAGGCGCGCACGTTGAGGCCGGCGACGCGGGCGAACTCCTGGTCCTGGGTCACCGCGAACAGCTGCGGCGCCAGGCCGAGACAGATCCCGATCACGATGGCCGCCAGGCCCATCGTGACCAGGACGTCGGTCTGCGAAATACTGACGATCGAGCCGAAGAGGTACTGCTGCAGGGCCGATCCGCTCTGACCGGCCAGGCCGGTCAGGAGCACGCCGCCCGCGAGGCCGCCGTAGAAGAGCAGGGCGAGCGCGACGTCGCCGTTGGTGTGGCCGCGCTCCCGGATCAGCTCGATCAGCACCGCGCCCAGGATCGCGACCAGCACCGCGGTCCAGGTGGGCGAGGTGCCGGTGAGCAGCCCGAGCGCGACGCCGGTGACTGCGACGTGGCCGATGCCGTCGCCCATCAGCGCCAGGCGTCGCTGGACGATGTAGGTGCCGACGGCCGGTGCGGCGAGGCCGGTGAAGATGGCCGCGAGCAGCGCGCGCTGCATGAATTCTGTGCTGAACAGCTCGGCCGGACTCATCCTCGGTCCTCCAGCGGCGAACCGACGTGCGGGGTGTGGTCTGCGTCCTCCCGGAGCGGGTGATGGTGATGGGTGTGCGGCTCGCCCAGCCACGGGGCGTGCACCTCGTGGTCGGCCAGGGGTGCTCCGTCGTAGGCGATCCGGCCGTCGCGCATGGCCACTGCGCGGTCCACCAGGCCGGCAAGGGGGCCGAGCTCGTGGGCGACCAGGACGATCGTCGCGCCGCTCGCCTTCAGCTTCGCCAGCGCCTCGGCGACGGCCAGCTGGCTGGGCAGGTCGACCCCGGCCATCGGCTCGTCGAGGAAGAAGAGCTCGGGCTCCCCGGCCAGGGCGCGGGCGATCAGCACCCGCTGCTGCTGGCCGCCGGAGAGCCGGGCAACGCCGTCGTTGGTGCGGTCGGTCAGGCCGACGACCTCGAGGGCGTCCGCGATCGCCGCCCGGTCGACCCGGGACAGGGGGCGCAGCAGCCGGCGACGCGTGAGTCGCCCTGATGCGACGACCTCCCAGACCGACGCGGGCACGCCCGTGGTGGCGCCCTGGCGCTGCGGCACGAAGCCGATCCGGCGCCAGTCGCTGAAGTCGGCGAACGGCGTACCGAACAATCGGAGGTTGCCCTGCAGCAGTGGTAGCAGGCCGGTCAGGGCCCGCACGAGCGTGGACTTTCCGGACCCGTTGGCGCCCATCAGCGCCACGAACTCACCGTCGTGGACGGTGAGGTCGATCCCGCGCAGCACCGGACGGCCGCCGATGGCGACGGCGCCGTCGGTGAGCTCGATCGGGTCTAGCGGCATCCATTGGCCTCTCGGAGGGCGTCGAGGTTCTGCTCCATCAGGGAAAGGTAGTCCTCCCCGGTGGTCTCGTCGGTCAGACCCTCGAGCGGGTCGAGCACGGCGGTCCTGATCCCGAGGTCCGTGGCCAAGGGCTCGGTGAACCGCGGGCTGGCCAGCCGCTCGGAGAAGACGGTGGTGATCCCCTCGTCGCGGATCAGCTCGTGCAGGTCGGCCAGGGTGGCGGGCGTGGGCTCCGCGTCCGGGGACAGCCCGGCCACGCCGGTCAGGTGCAGGCCGTACTTCTCGAGGTATCCGAAGGCGTCATGCGAGACCACGACGGCGTCGCGGTCGCAGTCGGCGAGGCCCTCGGTGTACGCCGAGTCGAGTGCCTCGAGGTCGGCGCGCAGGTCGCCCGCGTTGGCGTTGTAGTCGTCGGCGTGGTCGGGGTCGATCTCCGCCAGCCGCTCGGCGACCGCGTCGCCGAGGTCGGCCATCCGCAGCGGGTCCTGCCAGAAGTGGGGGTCGAGGTCGCCGTGCTCGTGCTCCTCCTCGTCGGCGTGCTCGTCGCCTTCGTCGCTGTGCTCCTCGTGCTCCTCAGCGCTCTCCTCCACGTCCATCAGGTTCACCACCGTCGCCGCGTCCAGGACCTCGCCGCCGGCGTTCTCCTTGATGCCCACGTCGACGGCCGGCTGGAACCCCTCCTCGTGCACCACCAGGTCCGCCTCGGCGATGGTGGCGGTCTCGTTGACGGTGAGCTCCAGGTCGTGCGGCTCGCCGCCGGGCTTCGTGAGGTTGACGACCGTCGCGTGGTCGCCGGCAACGCGCTGCGCGGCGTACTGGAGCGGGTAGAACGCCGCGGTCACCTGCACCCCGTCGGACGTATCGGTGCCACCCGCGTCGTCGCTGAAGGCGGCGCAGCCCGACATGGCCAGGAGCAGGAGTCCGATCAGGGTGATTCGCATGAGAACGATTCTCAGGGCGGGTGAGAACGATTGTCAATTCCGAGCCACCTACGCTGGCCCCGTGCTTGTCGTGAACCGCTTCCGCGTGCCCGATGCCGACGCGCCCGCCTTCCGGGCCGACCTGGAGCGGGCCCGGGCGGTGCTGGCCGAGCGACCCGGCTACCTCTCGGGCACCATCGGCCGCAACCTGGACGACCCCGGGCTGTGGGTGCTCACCACCCGGTGGGAGCACGTCGGCGCCTACCGCCGCGCCCTGTCGGCGTACGACGTGAAGCTGGGTGCGGTGCCGCTGCTCAGCCGGGCGGTCGACGAGCCGAGCGCGTTCGAGGTGGTGGAGCCGGAGACCGTGCTCAATATCGAGTCGACCCGGTCGTTAGGCTGAGGCCTTTCCTACGCCTCTCGATCCACCCAGTCACACAGGAGCAGCATCCACGTGGCCAAGCCGCCAGCATCGACCGTCGACCACGTCGTCTCCCTCGCCAAGCGGCGGGGCTTCGTCTTCCCATGCGGTGAGATCTACGGCGGCACCAAGTCCGCCTGGGACTACGGCCCGCTCGGCGTGGAGCTCAAGGACAACATCAAGCGCCAGTGGTGGAAGGCGATGGTGCAGGGCCGCGACGACATGGTCGGCCTCGACTCCTCGATCATCCTGCCGCGGCAGACCTGGGAGGCCAGCGGCCACGTCGCGACCTTCATGGACCCGCTCACCGAGTGCCAGTCGTGCCACAAGCGCTACCGGGCCGACCACCTCCAGGAGGAGTACGCCGAGAAGAAGGGCCTCGACGATCCCGACGCGGTCGACCTCAGCACCCTCGCCTGCCCCAACTGCGGCACCCGCGGCGCGTGGACCGAGCCCCGCCAGTTCTCCGGCCTGCTGAAGACCTTCCTGGGCGTGGTCGAAGACGAGAGCGGCCTCCACTTCCTCCGCCCGGAGACGGCCCAGGGCATCTTCCTCAACTTCGCCAACATCGTCACCAGCAACCGGATGAAGCCGCCGTTCGGCATCGCGCAGGTCGGCAAGAGCTTCCGCAACGAGATCACGCCCGGCAACTTCATCTTCCGCACCCGCGAGTTCGAGCAGATGGAGATGGAGTTCTTCGTCAAGCCCGGCGAGGACGAGCAGTGGCACCAGTACTGGATCGACGAGCGCACCCGCTGGTACGTCGACCTCGGCGTCAAGGCCGACAACCTCCGTCACTTCGAGCATCCGAAGGAGAAGCTGAGCCACTACTCGACCCGCACCGTCGACATCGAGTACCGCTTCCGCTTCCAGGGCTCCGAGTGGGGCGAGCTCGAGGGCATCGCCAACCGCACCGACTTCGACCTCAAGACGCACGCCGAGGCCTCGGGCAAGGACCTGTCCTACTTCGACCAGGCCAACGACGAGCGCTACATCCCCTACGTCATCGAGCCGGCGGCCGGCCTCTCGCGCAGCCTGATGACGTTCTTGGTCGACGCGTACGACGTCGACGAGGCACCCAACACCAAGGGCGGCGTCGACACCCGCACCGTGCTGCGCCTCGACCCGCGCCTCTCGCCGGTGAAGGTCGCCGTGCTGCCGCTGAGCCGCAACGCCGACCTGTCACCCAAGGCCAGGGACCTGGCCGCCGAGCTGCGCAAGAGCTGGAACGTCGATTTCGACGACTCCGGTGCCATCGGCAAGCGCTACCGCCGCCAGGACGAGATCGGCACTCCCTACTGCGTCACCATCGACTTCGACACCCTCGAGGACCAGGCGGTGACGGTCCGCGAGCGTGACTCGATGGCCCAGGAGCGGATCTCCCTCGACCGCATCTCTGCCTACTTCGCCGAGCGACTTCTCGGCTGCTGAACCGTCGCGCGGTGCACAATGACCGCATGAGCAGGACCCCGGGCCGGCTGGCCACGGCCACCGCCGTCCTCGTGGTCAGCGCCCTCGTCGGTGGCTGCTCCGCCGACGAGCAGGACCCGGAGCCGCTGCCGACCAGCAGCGCGAGCGAGACGTCCGAGCCGTCGGTGAGCTCCCCGGCCGCCGACGGGACGGCGTACCTGCCGGTGCCGGTGGGCGTCGAGCTGACGCCGCAGGGCAGCGAGCTGGCGGTCGGCGACAGTGCTGTGGTCGCCTGGGAGCCGCGGCAGGAGCTGGTGGGTGTCCTGGACGTCACCGTGACCCGGCTGCAGCTCACCTCCTTCGAGGAGTCCTTCGACGGCTGGCAGCTGGACGCGAAGACCCGGAGGTCGACGCCGTACTTCGTCCGCGTCAGCGTCACCAACGTGGGGGAGTCCGACGTCGGCGGGCGCGACGTGCCGTTGTACGCGGTCGGCCCGGCCGACACGCTCATCCAGGCCTCCAGCTTCCAGGCCGATTTCGAGCCGTGCCCGGGCAACGGCGTGTTCCCGGAGACGTTCACGGCGGGCGTCGCGAGGGACCTGTGCCTGGTCTACCTCGTGCCCGACGGCGGCCGGCTCGCGGCGGTCAGCTTCCGGCCGGTCCAGGAGTTCGACCCCATCACCTGGACCGGGCCCATCGACAAGCCGAAGAAGTCGAAGCGCTAAGCCACCCGAACAGTGGCGACTGCGACGCGCCCCAGAACGCTGGCCGGCGGCGCTGCCGACGCCCGAAAGACGCCGAGTCTGTCGTCGCGCCGCCTGGACGGTGACCTCACCGGCACGATCGAAGCCTCCGGCCGTCCTGCCCGGTCAGTAGAGGACTGAGGGGATCCACGCTCCCCGTGGCCTGCGGTAGCCGCCGGTGGACATGTACGTCATGGGCTTCACCACGCGCAGACCGGCCTCGAGAGCCCACCGGAACAGCTGGTGTTGACGAACAGGGACGAGGATCGAGGCCGGCTCACCGGTCGCGGTGACCGCACCGGCGACGAGCGCGGCCATGACGGCCTCAGTCTCGGCGACCGCGTAGGCCGCGGGGAAGACCGACACCGTCGTCGCGTAACCGACGACGCGGCCGGCCCGGACGGCGACGAACGGTTCGAGGCCCGGCGCCTGGAGGGAGTCGCGGAGCTCCGCGGTGCGTTCGAAGCCGTGCACGGCCAGGGAGAGCCGTTCGCAGGCCGGCACGTCCTCGGGTGTGAGGGGCCGGACCTCGACGTCCGCCGGGGGAGCGGCGGAGGGCCGGCCACTCATCAGCGCCACCGGCTCCTCGGCCCGGAAGCCGAGCGAGGTGTAGAGAGCGAGGGACTGCACGTTGAAGGAGTCCTGCAGGAGCCGGACGTCGTCCCTGCCCTCGGCCCTCCCGAGGACTACGTGCATCAGCTGACGGCCGACGCCTGCTCCCTGAGCTCGAGTGTCGACGGTGATCGGACCGACGCCGGCAACCGGTCCACGCTCGTCGAGGAAGTTCGAGCCGACGATCTCGCCGTCACGCTCGGCCACCACCCCCCAGATCGAGGGGTGAGCGGTGAAGTGGCTGACCAGGTCGACCCCCGCTTCGAAGGTCGGGAAGTCGCGCGGGAAGCAGTGGCGGTCATGGATGCCGGCGAAAGCCTGGAAGAGGATCCGGGCCACCGTCTCGGTGTCGGCGGGCGTGATCTCGCGGGTCGAGGTCACGGTCGGGGAGATGGTCTGGGTCATGGGAGGTCCTTTCGTTGCTGCGGTGAGGTGATGGCTGCTGGGTGTGCGCAACGGTGGATGGGAGTCAGGGCCGTGCGGCGACCAGCCTCGACGTCTGGTGGCGTGCTCAGCCGGGCACGACCTCTGCGAGCGGCTCGTCATCTCCGTCCCGGCTGCTTCACCGTCCCGGCTGCGCGCCGACCGCGGTAGCCCGCGGAGGCGGGTGGGCAGGCCGACCCGTCACCCCCCAGTTGAGGGGGTCCGCCAGCGGGTTCTCGGCACTACAGTGGTGCGATGGCGGGTGGCGCAACGGCGCAGGGCCTGGACACGTCGATCCAGAGGGCGGACGAGCGCGCCGCCAACGTCGACGAGTTCTTCGCCAGGCTGGGCGAGGAGATCGGCAAGATCGTCCCCTTCGACGGTGGCATGTTGTTCGGCGTCGATCCGGACACGATGTTGGCCACCGCACCGGCACGAATGGTCAACATGGACGCGTCGCTCTGCTATCCCTTCTGGCACGCGGAGCACCACGAGAACGACTCTCTGCTCTTCCGCGACCTCGCCAGGCAGAGCGTGCCGGTCGGCTCGCTGCGCCAGGCGACCGACGGCCGGCCCATGCGCAGTCCGCGCTATCGCGACTTCCTGGTGCCTCAGGGCTACGACGACGAGGTGCGGATGGCCTTTCGCACCGGCCGCACCACCTGGGCGGTCGGTGCTCTCTACCGCGAGAAGGGACGCGCGCCGTTCGACACCGATGAGCTGCGGGTCCTCGCGTCGATCTCCCAGCCGGTCGGGGTCGCGCTCCGGACACGCTCGGTGCTCCACTCGCCGGTGAGCTGGTCGGCCAGTGCGCCGGGAGTCATGCTCTTCGACGCCGACGGCATCCTGATGTCCGCCAGCTTGGAGGCCAAGGCGTGGATGAGCGCGATCTACGGCCCCGATCCCGACGGAGAGTCCTGGGCGTCCCTGATGGCCCGCTGCTCGATGCCGTACCGCCTGCTGTCCTACCCGCTGATCCAGCCGCTCGTGTCGCAGGCGCGCGCCGTCGCGCTGGGATACGACGATCGGCCGGCCCGTCTGCGCTTCCGTGACCGCGCCGGCCGTTGGGTAGTGATGCATGCCTCGTGCCTGGATGAGACCGAGGAGCGCAGCCCGGTCGCCGTGGTCGTCGAGGCCGCGCAGAGCGCCGAGATCGCTCCCATCATCGTGGAGGCCTATGCGCTCTCACCGCGAGAGCGCGACATCGTGAGCTGCATCGCCCGGGGAATGTCGACACCCGACATCGCCGCGGAGCTGTTCCTCTCCCCGCACACCGTTCGGGACTACATCAAAGCGGTGTTCGACAAGATCGGGGTCGGCAGCCGCGGCGAGCTGACCGCGAAGCTCTTCGCAGAGCACTACTCCGACCCGTTCCACCAGACTCTGGTTCACATCACCTGACCCGACATCACCACGAGGTCCGGACGGCCCTTGTCGGGCGGCCCTGATTGGGCGCGGACGGGTCGCGGCTTTACAATGGTCCGGTGAGCATGCCCACCTCGCTGACCCTCGGGTCGCTGCGCGTCGAGACCCCTGTGGTGCTCGCGCCGATGGCGGGCATCACCAACGCGGCGTACCGGCGGCTCTGTGCGGAGCAGGG
>JALZCZ010000440.1 GCA_030862825.1 Actinomycetota bacterium
TGGCTGGTGCCGATGCCGCTGATCGACCCGCTGATCGTGGCCCGCAGCGGGGCCGCCCTGGCCGCGTACGGCCCGAGGTTCCGCTACTCCCACTTCGCCGGCCTCAAGACGCTGCGGTACGCCGTCGGGGGCATGGCCGGAGCCGGTGCGATGGCGGTCTCGGCGCAGGTCAGGCCGCTGCGCAACCTGCTGCTCGGACGGGTGAAGCAGGGTCATGGCCCCGACGAGGCCAAGCGCGAGAAGTCGTGGTTCACGGTCGACTTCCTCGCCGAGGGCGACGGCCGCACCCTCCACACCAGGGTCTCCGGCGGCGACCCGGGCTACGGCGAGACCGCCAAGATGCTCGCGGAGTCGGCACTCTGCCTGGCCTTCGACGACAACCCGCCCACCGCCGGCCAGGTGACCACCGCTCAGGCCATGGGCGACAACCTGATGGCGCGGCTCCAGGCCGCGGGCATCAGGTTCGAGGTCGTGAGCTGATCAGGTGTTGTAGCGGACGAGCGTGATCACGGCGAAGATGCCGATCACGATCCCCATCACAACAAGGGTCAGCACCAGCGGCCCCAGTGCACCTCGGCGAGGGCCGTGCAGAGGCTTGTCCACGCGCGGCTCGTCGAGCCAGTCGTCGCTGCCGGAAGACTCCATGCCCTGCGGTGCCCATCCGGGCCGCTCGGCAATCCTGGTCGCCGCCGAGCGCCGGTAGCTGCTCAGTGCGGCGCCGCGGTCGAGCCACGCACTACCAGCGACAGCGGCAGCAGCACCGAGCGGCTCGGGCGGTCCGGTTCGGAGATGGCATCGAGAAGCAGCCGGGCCGCCTCCACGCCGATCTGGTGGTGCGGGATGGCGACGGTGGTCAGCGGTGGGCGCATCTTGTCGAGGAACGGCATGTCGTTGAAGCCCACCACGCTGATGTCGTCGGGGCAGGCGATGTCGCGCTCGGCGAAGACGTCGTAGCAACCGAGGGCGATCAGGTCGTTGCCGGCGACGATGGCGGTGAAGGCCGCGCCGGCGTCGAGCAGGCCGCGCAGGGCCTCGGCTCCCGCCTCCTCGTTCCAGAGCTCGCAGGTCCGCACCAGTGCCGGGTCGTCGTCGAGGCCGAGGTCACGGACCGCGCCGCGGAACGCACGCGCCCGTGTCACGCCGGTCGAGGTGGTGTCGGGGCCGGCCAGGTGCGCGATCCGGCGATGCCCCAGCGACGCCAGGTGGTCCACGGCCAGCCGGATGCCGGTGGCGTCGTCGGGCGTGATCGACGAGACGTCCACGCCGTCCGGGCGCCGGTTGACCATCACCATCCGTACGCCCTCCCGCTCGAGCTGCTCGAGCAGGGGGTGTTCCAGCATGGCTGTGGCGACGATCAGTCCCTCGACCTGCCGCGATCGCAGCGACTCGACCTGGGTCCGCTCCCGCACGGGGTCGTTGTCGGTGTTGACCACGAGGCCGCTGTAGCCGGCGGCGTCCAGCACCTCCTCGATGCCGCGCACGATCGGCGGGAACAACGGGTTGGTGAGGTCCGGGATGACCAGCCCGATGGTGCCGGACTTTGCCGTCTTCAGGCCGCGGGCGATCGGGTTGGGTCGGTAGCCGAGCGACTCGGCGACCTTGATCACCCGCCGGGCGGTGTCGGCGTTGACCAGACCTCGGGTGGCGGGGTTGAGCGCACGCGACGCCGTCGCAGGATGGACTCCCGCAGCCTCGGCCACGTCGCGGAGCGTCGTAGTCGCCACCCGCGTCATCCTAGGGGTCGGTGCCACCGTCGCCGGCCCCATCCGGCGCCGGCGGCAAGGGGTACGGCGAGTGCGGCACACCCGGCGTAGATCAGGGAGTAACGGCCGTCGTTCGCGAGACCGGAGACGACGACCGCGGCCAGCGCGCTGCCCACGAACAGCGAGCCGGCGAACAGCGACACCATCGTGGCCCGCGCCGAGGGCAGGAGCTCGGTCGCCCAGGTCTGCAGCGAGGAGTGCATCGACGTCCAGGCCAGGCCGAAGAGTACGGCGACGACCACGGCCATCGCCGGCGCCTGCGAGATCGCCAGCAGCCCGCACGCTGTGACGGCGGTCGCCCCGCCGAGGGCGATCAGTCGCGAGGGGTGCCAGTGCATGGACAACCGCCCGACCAGCCAGGAGCCGAACAGGACCGAGATCCCGTAGACCCCGGTGACCACGCCGGCCAGCGCCACGCTCGCGCCGGCGTTCTCGACGGCGGGGGGCAGCAGGGTGAGCCCACCCAGCAGAACGGCACCCTCGGTGAAGGCGCAGAGGAGCACGAGCAGGCCGATCCGGGAGCGGGCAACGGTCAGCAGAGGCTCGATGGGGGAGGTCGCCCGATAGCCGAGCTCCGGCTCGGGCAGGTGCCGCAGCATCCACACCAGCGCGAGGGAGGCGACTCCGGTCGCCACGAACGCCAACCGCCAGGAGAGCGCGTCCGCCAGCACGCCCGCACCTGCTGAGGCCAGCGCCGTCCCTATCGCCACGCCGACCATCAGCCGGGCGATGTCGCGCTGCCGAAGGGCGGCCGGCACGGTGTCGCCGAGGTAGATCAGGCTCGCCGGGTACGCCGCCCCGAAGAAGCCGCCGGCCAGGCCGCGAGCGACGGCGAGCACCGCCGTCGAGCCGCTGAGCGCCGAGGCGAGCGTGCACAGACCGGCCATCAGCAGCGTCAGGCGCATCGTGCGCACTCGCCCGAGGCGATCCGACACCGCGCCCCACAGCGGCTGGCTGAGGCCGTAGACCAGGAAGTAGGCGCCGGCCGCCCGCACGATATCCGCGAGCGGCACCCCGAGGTCGTGGGCGATGACCACCAGCATCGGCGGCATCGCGAACCGGTCGAGAGTGCTGACGAAAGCTGTGAGCTGCAGCAGGCGGATGGGCGACCGCCCCTGCTCCGCGCGCCCGGTCAACGCCACGTCACGAGCCGGGCACCAGCCCGGACCTGCCGTCCAGGGCCTGCTCGACCGGATCCGGCCTCTCGTCCGACGGCAGGTAGGTCGTCCGCAACCGCACCAGCGTCCGCAAGGCCTCGGGGTCGGCCGAGCCGTCCGGCACCAGACCCTCGTGGGTGTCCCGCAACCTCGCCACGTAGCGACGGGCGAGCTCGTCGTCCAGACCCAACCGGCTGCTGGCCGACGCCGCGGCCTCGGCATCGAGCCCGCCGGCGACGATCTCCGCGGCCGTGTCCAGCAGTGCGCTGGAGAGCTCGGTCGCCTCGGTGAGGTGCGCGTCACCCACGATGGCCACGACCGTGCCGAGGTAGGGCACCAGCCGCTCGCTCACCGATGCGAGGCGTACGCAGCCCGCCCGCTCCGCGATCAGCTCGTTGCCGGCGTTGAGCATGGTGGCCGCACAGTCGCCGTCGAGCAGCGCCGCGAGCCGGCGGGGCGTGGAGCCGAGCGTCACCAGCTGGTAGCTGCCGCGATCGAGGCCCAACGACTCGGCCAAGGCGTAGAGGGCCAGCGCGAAGCCGGATGTCGCCACGTCGACGCCGATCTGCGCTCCGGCCAGGTCGGCGGCCGTGCTGCCGGGTCGCGCATAGAGGCCGAGGCCCAGACCGCGGTCGATCGCCGCCACGATCCGGGCGTCGGCGAGCCGGCCCAGGGGGTTGCGCGTGTCGAAGCGGTAGGCGATCACGTTGTCGGGGCTGGTCAGGGCGACCGCGAGCTCGCCGTCGAGCAGCGAGCGGAACTGGTCGCGCGACGACGTCACGGGCACCTCGGTCACCGCCAGGCCCCGGGCACGCAGCCGGCCGGTGTGCTCTGCGACGTCGAGGAGCACCGACGGCGTGAACGAGCCGACCACGATCTCTGCCACGAATGCCTCCTTCGGCACGAAAGGCGCCGTGGGCACGGTACCGCAAGATGCACTCGATTGCAGAGCGAGCGCGCAGGCAGGTGGGACCGCTTGACATGGGCCAAGTGATGCGTGAGGCTGCAGTCGTTTGCAGGACCACGTCGGAGGGTGGCAATGGACGAGCTCGTCGCCTCAGCGGTGTCGCACTGGGGCCCGCGGTTCACGGTCAACGGTGTCAACGTGGCCGACTTCGAGCGCGTCACCGGCAGCGTCGAGACCTGGTCCGACTGGTGTGCCGCCTGGGTGGCGGCCGGCGCCGAGCACGAGACCCTCGGCCGGGACGCGCTCGCGGAGGGACGGACGCGCTCGGCGGGCGAGCACCTCGCTCAGGCCGCGGTCTACCACCACTTCGCCAAGTTCGTGTTCGTCGAGGACATCTGCCAGATGCGCGCCGCCCACGCCCGCGCCGTTGCCTGCCTCGACGACGCCCTCCCGCACCTCGACCCCCCTGGACGCCGGATCGAGATGCCGTTCGAGCAGGGCCGGATGATCGGCATCCTGCGACTCCCGCGTGCCGACGGCCCGCACCCGGTCGTCGTACTGCTGCCCGGCCTCGACTCCACCAAGGAGGAGCTGCGCTCGACCGAGGAGACCTTCCTCGCCCGTGGCTTGGCCACACTCTCGGTAGACGGGCCCGGCCAGGGAGAGGCGGAGTACGACCTGCCGATCCGCGGTGACTGGGCGCCGGTGGCCGAGACGCTCTGGGAGACGCTGGGCGAGCTGCCCGAGATCGACCGCACCAGGCTCGGCGTCTGGGGCGTCAGCCTCGGCGGCTACTACTCGGCGCGGGTGGCGGCCGCACTCGGTGAGCGGGTGAGGGCCTGCGTCGCCCTCGCCGGCCCCTTCAGCTTCGGTGACTGCTGGGACGGTCTCCCGCAGCTGACCCGCGACACGTTTCAGCTGCGCTCGCGCGCGGCCGACGGCGAGCACGCACGTCGGATCGCCCTCACGCTCGCCATGGACGACGTGGCCGACGATGTCGTGGCCCCGCTGCTCATCGTCTTCGGCCGCAAGGACCGCCTCATTCCGTGGCAGCAGGCGGTGCAGCTGCGCGACGCGGTCAGCGGACCGGTCGAGCTGCTCATGCTCGAGGACGGCAACCACGGCTGCGCCAACGTCGCACCCTGGCACCGACCGCGCACAGCAGACTGGCTCGCGACCCGGCTCGCGGCCGCCCCGACCCAGTCACCCATCCCGACCCCACCACAGCAGAGGCAGGCTCATGACGGACCCCACTGACGCTCGCACGCTCCGGGTCGGCTGGATCGGCGCCGGCCGGATGGGTGCCGCGATGGCAAGCCGCCTGGCTCGGGCAGGCGAGGACGTCACCGTGTGGAACCGGACCCGTGCCAAGGCGGAGCCGCTCGCCGAGGTCGGCTGCACGATCGCCGACAGCATCGCCGACCTGCGGGGTCACGACGTGGTGTTCACGATGGTCTCGACGCCGGCCGACCTCGAGCAGGTGCTGGTCGGTGACGACGGGCTGCTGGCCGACCCCGGCCGGGTTCCCTCGGTGGTGGTCGACTGCTCGACCGTTTCCAC
>JALZCZ010000464.1 GCA_030862825.1 Actinomycetota bacterium
GCCCGGGATGCTCGAGGGCGTCGAGCCAACTCCCGATCTGCTGCAGGCGAAGGCGGCCTGGCGCCCCGGGCTCAGTGTCTTCGCCGTGCACGCCGCGCTGCGCAGGGATCTCACCTTCGGGTCGGGCGACCGCTCCCTCGCCAGCGCCGCCGCGGGCTACGGCACCACCGATGGCATCGCCCGGCATCTCGACAAGCACCTGCGCGGGGAGCTCGAGACCGAGGACCCGTGGCTACTGGTGGTGAACCAGACCGCCGTGGATCCGGCACGCGCTCCTGACGGCGGCGGCACGTTCAAGATCCTCACCATCGCTCCCTACGAGCTGGCGGACGGCCGGGACTGGGCCGATGTCGAGGACGACTACGCCGCCGCGCTGGTCGACCTGGTCCGCCGCAGGTGCACGGGGTTGGAGCCCGACGACATCCTCGCGATCCGTGCCGAGTCGCCCCCCGACGTCGCCGCCCACAACCCGCAGAACCTGGGCGGGTCCTGCCACGGCGGCGAGTTCCTCATCGACGGCCAGGTCGTGCCGGGCTGGCCGCGCTACGACACCGACGTGCCCGGCCTGTTCCTCACCGGCGCGACCGTGCACCCGGGCGGCTCCGTGTCTGGACGGCCGGGCCGCAATGCCGCCCGCATCGTGCTGGCGTCGCTCGACATCAACCCGCTCGGCGTGATGGGCCGGGGCTGACCGCCGTGATGGTTCGCCCGCTCAGCGTCATCCACGCCTTCGCGGAGGCCATGCCCGTCCGGCTGTCGTCCTAGCGGCCCGCCCGCCTCCTCGGTGGGGGCGGAACGGTCGCTGGGGCCGCGGGTCTTCGGTCCTCCCAGACCTTGCAGCCGAAGAGCACACCGCCGGCGACCAGGGCGCCGGCGATCGCGTCGATGACGTAGTGCTCGGCGAAGTAGACGAGCGCGGTCGACATCGCGAGCGGGTAGAGCAGAAGCATCCAGCGCCACGGAGAGCGCCACCGCCAGATCGCGTAGAACACGATGAGGAACGCGATCCCGGCGTGCAGCGAGGGCATGGCCGCCGACTTGTTGCCCATCCCGAACAGCACCATGGTCTGCCGGTGCAGGTCGATCTCCGACCAGCCGCGGCTGGTGATCCGGTGGACCTCGCCCATGAAGCCGTCGCGGGCCGCCATCCAGGGCGGGGCCATCGGGTAGAGCCAGTAGATGATGACGCCGACGAAATTCAGGGCGACGAACCGTCGGATCCAGAGCACCCACTCGGCGCGGTCGCGGATCCAGAGGACGCCGGCGATGGTGAGCGCGGCCAGGAAGTGGGTGGCGTAGACGGTCGTGAAGAACGTGTCCCACCACCGCGGCGCCTCGGTCTTGAGACACGGCTCGCCGCACCACGCGTCCTGCAGGCGCTCGGTGGGGGTGACCCCTCCGCCGAGCCACTGGTCGATCTCGATCGGGAGCTGGTAGCTCACCGGGATCAGCCCGACCTCGTCGACCATGCCGCGCAGGAACCAGTAGACGACGAGCAGGACCACCGGCAGCCACCAGTCACGCCAGAAGGCGCGGCTGGTCTCGCGGCGAGAGTCGGCGTGCCAGGCGACGGCGCCCAGCCACGCCCACAGGATCACCCCGACGGTGTCGTTGGGGATGCCGATCAGCCAGCTCCAGAGCAGCAGCAGCGCGGCATACGAGAGCATCGCCGCCGTCCGGGCCCCGGGCCGGGTCGCTGGTACGCCGCCCGGCCGGTCGAGGGTGGTGGTCATGGCCCGTCGTTTCGGTGGTAGATGGTGAAGCGGCCGGCATGCGTGGCGACGGAGTAGAGCTCGTCGACGTGCTGCTCGGCCGCCGCGCCATCGATGCCCCACGACGACAACGACCCGCCCGAGACCACCAGCCAGGTCGGGGGCTCCGGCCCGGCCAGCACCCGCGCCAGCTCGTCCAGCTCGGCGTCGCGCACCCGGACGGGCAGGCTCCACAGGTAGGGATAGGGGCTCTCGAGCCCGGCGGCCTCCAGGATGTTCGCACCGCCGAACGCCACCACACCCGTGTCGCCTGGACGGACGTGGTCCTCGAGGTAGGCGATCACCGGCTCCTCGGGCCGGTCGATGGGGTTGACCACGACCCAGCCGATCACGGCCACGGTGGAGACGGCCGACACGGCGTACGCCGCACGAAGGTGTCGCGACCCAGGATGACGCTGTGCCGACGCGGCGGCCAGTACGACGAGTCCCGGCACGAAACCCATCAGGTAGTGGACCCAGTAGCTGCCGCCGGCGAGCACGACGAACGCCTCCCACCCCAGCAAGGCGTACGCCGGCCACCGAAGATCGACCACGGGTTCACTGTCGTCCGCGTGGACCACAGGGGGCCGGCCGTTCCAGGCGAGGACGCCGGCGACGAGCGCGGCACCGCTGCCGAGCAGCGCCAGCACCAGCCCGCCCAGCCGGACCGCGGTCTTGGCGGTCGCCGACTCGGCGATCACGGCGCTCGCCTCGCCTCGGAAGGAGACGACCGCTTCCCACAGGTCGGCGACGCTCGTGCCGCGCGCCTCGGCACCCCACAGCACCAGCGCTGTCGTCGCGACCGCTCCGCAGGCGACGCCGGAGAGCAGCCGCACCTGCGCGGGCCGCCATCGCGACACCATCACCACGAGCACGAACACGAAGACGTCGGCGAGGCTCTGCTTGACGAGGAAGGCGGTGGCTCCTGCCGCGCCGGCGGCGACGGCCCAGCCGAGAGCCCGGCCCGGGCCGGCGGCGGACAGCGCGGCGAGCGCGCACGCGATGCCGGCCAGCACGAACGGAAGCCCGAGCAGCTCCCCGTTGACCACCGAGCCGCCGAAGAGCGGCGTGGCCACGAAGATCGCGGCCGTCGCCGCCGGGAGCAGGGCGGCGCTACCGGGGGCGACCATCCGCCCGATAGCACCTGCCAGCACGACGGTGACGACCACCGCGACCACGCCCATCACGCGCAGCGCCCAGGCCCCGCCGAGAGCGTCGGCCGCCGCGAACAGTGCAATCAGGACCGGCGGCCGGTCCACCCAGTAGTCGCCGTACAACGAGGTGCCGGCGTCCCACTGGGCGGCCACCACCAGGAAGCCTCCCTCGTCCGGGCTCAGTGATCTCCCCAGGAACGGCACCCACCCCAGGGTGGCGGCGGCTGCCAGCACACCCACCCACAACCACCACCGTCCGGCGGGGCGGCGGTCGCTGTGGACGCCGCTGCCTCCAGCCGCCAGTTCAGGTGAGGGTGCACGCACCCCCACATGATCCCAGGATCGCCCACATCCGTGAGGCGATCAGGGTGGACGGTGACCTGGCGGTCAGCGCGCCAGCAGCGCTCGCAGAGCCGCCTCCGTCTCCCGAGCCACCCGGGCCGCGTCGATGTCGAGCAGCTCACCGTGCCGCTTGCGCACCCGGCCGTCGACGATGACGGTGTCGACGTTCTCGGCCCCGGCAGCCAGGGCGAGCATGTTGGGCACGTCGGTCAGCGGCGCGGTGGCCACGTCGCCCGCCCGCACCAGGATCACGTCGGCCCGCTTTCCGGGAGTCAACGAGCCGACGACGTCACCCAGACCCAGGCTTTGGGCGGCGTCGATGGTGGCCATCTCCAGGATCCGCCGGGTGCCGACCGCGAGCTCCTGCTCGGCCTGTCCCCGCAGCAACGAGGTGGTCAGCCGGACGACCGACCAGAGGTCGGCGGTGCCGGTGAGCGGCAGCGTGTCGACCGACAGCGCGAGCAACATGCCGCTCTCCTCCATCTCGTGCACGGGCGTCACGCCGTAGCCGATCAGCATCTCCGACCAGGGGCTGATGCTCACCGACGCGCCGGTCTCGCGCACGGTCGCCCGCTCCTGCTCGGTGGTGTAGAGCGCGTGGATCAGCTGAGTGTCGGGCGTGAGCATCGACTGCTCGCCGAGCTGCCGGATCATGCCGAGCGCGCCGTGCGCCCGTGTCGAGTTGGCGTGGTAGCTGACCGGGAGGCCCATCGCCCGGGCGGCGTCGTACTCCGGGCGGAAGACGGCTTCGCCGACCAGGCCCGGCGGTCGGCCGGCCAGCCCGAGGTGCATCAGCGGCAACCGGCCGGCGTCGAACCACTCCGACTGCACCCGCGCGAGGTCGTCGAGGTCGACCAGCTCGGTGCCGGGGTGACCCTGCGGCGTGCCGTAGGAGAACCTGCCCCGCAGCCCGACCTCCCGGTGCGCGCCCAGGTTGCCGTCCGCGTGCTCCGGCGACCGGAGATTGTGGGCCCAGTCGTGCACCGTGGTGATGCCGGTGTTGAGCGCGTCGACCAGTCCCAGACGGGCGCCGTGGAACAGGTCGCCGGGCAGACACCGGACACCGTTGCGGACGTTGAGCGCGAAGTACGCCGTCTCCGGCGACGAGCTCGACATGCTGCGGTAGAGCGAGGCCCACAGGTGCCAGTGGGTGTCCACGAGACCGGGCATCGCCACCATGCCCCCGCCGTCGATCCTCGGGGCGTTGACGCGCAGGCGATGGCCTACCGCCACGATCGCTCCGTCGCGGATGTGTACATCGCCGTCGGGGAGGTCGCCGAGCTGCGGGTCCATCGTCACCACGTGCGCGTTGGTGAGGACGTACTCCCGATGATGTCGATGGGGTCTCTGCCGCTCTGTCCCCGCTGTCCCGGCTGCCCCCGCTGCCCCAGAACCTGACGCCGCCACGCCGACCCCGGCCGCCAAGCCTCCGACCAGGGTCCTTCTGCTCACCACCATGCCGACCACTCCTCGCTTGTCGAACGGAGCCTCCGAGATCAGGAGGCCAGGATCCGGATCGGGTGGGTGACCAGATCGGTGAACGCCGCCAGCCAGCGGGCGGCGATCACGCCGTCGACCGGGCGGTGGTCGACCGAGAGCGTCACCGTCAGGACCTTGCCGACGGTCAGCTCGCCGTCCTCGACCACCGGCTCCTCGCGTACGGCGCCGACGGCCAGGATCGCGACGTGCGGCGGGTTGATGATCGCGGCGAACTCCTCGACCCCGTACATCCCGAGGTTGGTGACGCTGATGGTGCCGCCCTCGAGCTCATCCTGCTTGAGCCGGCCGGAGCGGCCGCGCTCGGCGAGGTCTCGGACCTGGCGGGCCAGGGCGGTGACAGTGAGGGACGGGACGTCGCGCACGACGGGGGTGAGCAGGCCGCGGTCGGTGGCGACGGCGACCGCGATGTCCACCTGCTGGTGCTGTCGGACGGCGTCCGGCGCCCAGACCACGTTCATCTCCGGTACGGCCAGGTGGGCTGCGCCGACGGCCTTGATGACCAGGTCGTTGAGGGAGACCCGGGTGTCCGCGTCCTCGTTGATCTCCTCCCGCAGGGCGACCAGGCGGTCGGCGCGGATCGTCGCGCGGAGGTAGAAGTGCGGGGCGTCGCGCTTGCTCTCCTGCAGGCGGGAGGCGATGGCCTTTCTGAGGCGCGTGTGGGGGATGTCGGTGGTGGTGGTGCCGGGTGCGTCGGGTTCCTGGGTCTCGACACGTCCACCTGTGGGTTGCGACGCGACGGCGCGCTCGACGTCACGGCGCAGCACGCGGTTGCGCGGACCGGTGCCGTCGATCTCCTCGATCCCCAGCCCCGCCTCCTTGGCCAGCTTGCGGGCCAGGGGGCTGGCGAAGACGCGGCCCTGGGGTGGGCGGGTCTGCTGCGGAGTCTCGACGCGTTCGACCACCGGCGCCGCCGACTCGGGATCGGTCGGCACGTCACGGCGATCGGGCACGGTGACTTCGACCGGCTCGGCGACGCCGAGCTCCGCCAGTAGTGCGTCGAGGTCGCTGAGCTGCTCCCCGGGTGCGCCGAGGACGGCGATCGGAGCGCCGACCTCGACCTGGGCACCGGCCGGCACCAGGGCCTTGAGGACGACGCCGGCCTCCTCCGCCTCCACGTCGACCAGTGCCTTCTCGGTCTCCACGGTGGCCAACGTGTCGGTGGCGGCGAACGTGCCGTGCTCGGCCACCATCCACTCCGCGAGGACGGCCTCGGTCGCGTCGGCGGCGACCTCGGGCATGCGCAGGACTCGGGGCATGTCAGTAGCTCGCGATCTCGGTGAGCGCGGCGATGACCTCGTCCTTCTGGGCGATCGCCGCGCGCTCCAGCACCTTGCTGATGCTGGGCGAGGCCTCGGCGCCGGTCACCCGATGCACCGGGGCGTCGAGCAGGTCGAAGAAGCGGCGGTGGATCTCGTCGGCGAGCCAGGCGCCGTACGACGTGCCGACCGCGCCCTGCTCGGCGATCAGGATCTGGTTGGTCTTCGTGAGGCTGGCCTCGATCGTGTCCCAGTCGATGCTCGCCCGGTCGAGCCAGCGCAGGTCGACCACCTCGGCGTCGACCTTCCCGTACTCCTCGACCGCCTCCAGCACGAACGGCACCATGCCGAGGTAGGTGAGGATCGTGACGTCGGCGCCCTCACGCCGGACCGCGGCCTTGCCGACGGGCAGGCAGTAGTCGAGGTCGTCGACCGGTCCGGGTCCGCTGCTGCCGTAGAGGTCGACGTGCTCGAGCACGACCACCGGGTCCTGGCAGCGCAGGGCGGTGTTCATCAGCCCGACATAGTCGTACGGCGTCGACGGCGCCACGATCCGCCACCCGGGCGCGGTGGCGAAGACGCCAGCGGGGTCCATCGAGTGCTGGGAGCCGTAGCCGGTGCCCATCGCGACCTTGCTGCGCAGTACGAGAGGCACGCCGCTGCCACCGCCGTACATGTGCCGTGCCTTGCCGATCTGGTTGAACAGCTGGTCGGCTGCGACCCACATGAAGTCGGCGTACATGAACTCGACGACCGGCGTGAAGCGGCCGTCGAGGGCGATGCCGCCCGCGAGGCCGGCGAAGGCGTTCTCGCTGATCGGGGTGCCGAGGACCCGGCCCGGGAAGCGGTCCGGCAGGCCGCGGGTGGCGCCGTTGGTGCCGCCGTTGAGCCGGTGCACGTCCTCGCCCATCACCACGATGCCGGTGTCGGTCTCCATCCGGCGCGCCATCACGGCGGCGACCGCGTCGATGAACTTCGTCTCCTGCACAGGTACGGCGTGCCCCTCGGCAGCGACCACAGGGGCGTCGTCGAGCTCCGTCAGGTCACCGCGTACGCCGACGTCTACCCACTCGGGGTCCGGCCACTCGGCTGCCTTGATCTGGCGCTGGCCGGGCTTGCCGCCGGGCTTCGGCTCGAGCAGCACCTGGCCGATCTCCTCCAGCACCGCCTTGGCTCGGGTGACCGACTCGGCGGCCTCCGCGGCGCTGAGCAGTCCGCGCCGCTCGAGGTGCGCCGCGGTCTGGGTGAGCGGGTCGCGCGCCCGCCAGGCGCGCTCCTCCTCCTTGTCGCGGTAGCCGAAGGCGCTGCCGGCGAAGCCGCCGTTCTGGTGGAAGTAGCGGTAGGTGTCGGCCTCCACCACGGTCGGACCGCCGCCGCGCCGCATGTGCTCGACGGCCTCGGTCATTGCGAGGTGGACCGCCAGCGGGTCCATGCCGTCGACCTTCCAGCTCGCGATGTTGAAACCCAGGCCGCGCGCCGACAGGCGGGGCTCGGCGGTCGCCTCGCTGACCGAGGTGGAGACGGCGTACTGGTTGTTCTCGATGAAGAAGCAGACGGGGAGCGACCAGGCGCCAGCGAGGTTCATCGACTCCAGGGTCGAGCCGATGTTGACGGCGCCGTCGCCGAAGTAGGTGACCGACACGGCGTCGGTCTCGGCCTGCCGGTGCGACCACGCGAAGCCCGCCGCCTGCGGCACGCCGCCCCCGACGATGGCGTTGGTGCCCATCGCGCCGGCTTCCTTCCACTGCAGGTGCATCGACCCGCCGCGGCCGTGGCTCCAGCCGCGGTCGAGTCCGCAGATCTCGGCGAGGGTGCGGAGCAGCACCTCGCGCAGCTGGTCCGAGGGCGGGTCGAGCGGCTCGAGACCCTTGGGCTCCACGTGGTGCAGCGCCTTGGCAAGGAACTGGTGGTGGCCGCGGTGCGAACCGTTGACCGAGTCGTCGCTGGTGAGGGCCAGCACCGAGCCGACGGCGCCACCCTCCTGCCCGATGCTGGAGTGGGCCGGGCCGTGGATCAGGCCCGCGCCGGCGAGCTCGAGCACGTACTGCTCGAAGGTCCGGATCCAGACCAGCTGCGAGTACATCGCACGCAGCAGCGCCGGCTCGGCGGCGTCCCAGTCCTGCTCGGTGGCCACGACCTCCATCCAGGGCGACGCGGGCTCCAACCGGCGGTGCTCCGGCATATCGATGCTCCTCTGCTCGACAGCACGATGACACAGGATTGGATCCGAAATCCACCCCTAGACACCTCCGATGCTTCGTGGTTGGCTGTTTGGGATCCAATGAGACGAGGGAGGGCCCGATGGCGTTGCCCGGTCTGCGCCGGCTGGACCACATCGGGTTCACCGTGCCCGACCTCGAGGAGGCCCACCGCTTCCTGGTCGACGTGCTCGGCTGCGACTACCTCTACTCCCTCGGCCCGTTCGCCAACGACGACGACTGGATGACCCGGCACCTCAACGTGCACCCGCGCGCCGAGATGGTCGAGAACCGCTGGTTCCGCTGCGGCGACCAGGCCGTCTTCGAGGTCTTCCACTACACCGCTCCCGACCAGCGCGACGCTCTCCCGCGCAACAGCGACATCGGAGGTCACCACGTCGCGCTCTACGTCGACGACCTGGAGGCTGCGGTCGCGCACCTGCAGGAGGCCGGGGTGCGGGTGCTCGACGGACCGACCGCGAGCCGCGGCCCGGCGGCCGGCAACAAGTGGATCTACTTCCTCAGCCCGTGGGGCATGCAGTTCGAGCTGGTGTCCTACCCGGACGGCAAGGCCTGGGACGCCATGAACGGCGAGAATCCCGCCTCATGAGCACCGAGCAGCAGGACCTCACCCCGACCGACACCGGCGGCGCCGCGAGCGCCCGGGTGGCGGCGTACCTCCGCGAGGCGATCCTGCACGGCCAGTTCCGGCCGGGCGACCGGATCCGGCAGGAGGAGATCGCCGAGAAGTTCGGCGCCAGCCGGCTGCCGGTGCGCGAGGCACTGCGGATGCTCGAGGCCGAGGGACTCACCGAGCACGAGCCCAACAAGGGCGCCCGGGTGCCGCGGCTGACCCAGCACGAGGTGGAGGTGATCTACGAGATGCGCGAGCGGCTCGAGCCGCTGGCGCTCATCGAGAGCCTGCCGAAGCTCGCCGAGGCCGATCACCAGCAGCTCGAAGACGTGCAGCTGCGGATCGAGGCCAACACCGACCTCGAGCTCTTCCTCGACCTCGACCGAGAGTTCCACATGCTCACCTACAGCGGCTGCGCGATCGACCCGCTCAACTCGATGGTCACCCGGCTCTGGAACTCCACCCAGCACTACCGGCGCGCGTACGTCGCGCTCGGCGGCAGGAGCAGGATGTGGCTGGTCAACTCCGAGCACCGGCTGATCCTGGACGCGGTCGTACGCCGCGACCCGGTCGACGCCGAGCGCTTCCTCGGAGGTCACATCCGGCGCACCCGGATCGAGCTCGCCCGTCATCCCGGCGTGTTCGAGGGGTCGCCGTGACCGAGCTGACCGTCAACGGCGAGCGGGTCACCGTCGCCAGCGACGGCGAGACCCCCCTGTTGACCGTGCTCCGCGACGAGCTCGGTCTGACAGGCAGCCGGTTCGGCTGCGGGCAAGGGCTGTGCGGGGCCTGCTTCGTGCGGCTGGGCGACACGGTGGTGCCCTCGTGTCAGACGCCGGTGTGGCAGGCCGCGGGCCGCCCGGTCACCACCGTCGAGGGACTGTCCGAGGGCGGCACTCCCCACCCCGTGCAGCAGGCGATCATCGACCAGCAGGCCGCGCAGTGCGGCTTCTGCATCTCCGGCATCGTGGTCCGCGCCACTGCGTTGCTGGCGGACGAGCCGGACGCCGACGCCGACCGCATCGCGGAGGCGCTCGACCGCAACCTGTGCCGGTGCGGCGCCCAGCAGCGCATCGTCGAGGCGATCCTCGCGGCCAGGGTCTCGGCATGAGCGACCTTCCGGCGCACGTCGTCGCCAATCCCCGGCTGGGCACGTGGGTCGCCGTCGCCGACGGGCTGGTCGAGGTGCGCGTCGGCAAGGTGGAGCTCGGCCAGGGCATCGTCACCGCGCTCGCCCAGATCGCGGCCGACGCCCTCGGCCTGCCGATGGGAGCGATCCGGATGGTCGCCGCCCACACCTCCGACGGACCAGACGAGGGACTCACTTCGGGCAGCCTCTCGGTGCTGCAGGCCGGCCCGGCTCTGCGGCACGTCGGCGGCGTCGTACGGGCGCTGACCGGCGGGCCGGCCGAGCCGCTCGACGACTACGTCGGCCGGATCGCCGCCCTGGATCCCGGCACCGATCTCACTGCGGTGCCGCCGGCGCCGCCGCTCACCGTCCGGTCGGTGGGCCGGAGCGAGCCACGGCTGGACCTGCCGGACAAGGTGCTCGGCCGGCCGCGCTACCTCGCCGACCTACGCCCCGACGGCCTGCTCCACGGGCGGGTGCTGCGGCCGCCCTCGCCGGCTGCGCGACTGGCCGAGCTGAGGCCCTTCAAGGCGCCGGGCGTCGATCTGGTGCGCGACGGGTCGTTCCTGGGCGTCGTCGGCGAGCAGGAAACCGACGTCGATCGGGCCCTCGAGCAGCTGCGCGCCGACACGCGCTGGGAGGAGCACGACACCCTCCCCGACGAGGACGACCTCGCGAGCTGGCTGCGCGAAGGACCGCTCGAGGAGATCGAGGTCGTCGACGAGAGCCCCAACGCGACGACGTACACGGCGTCGTACTCCAAGCCGTTCCTGGTGCACGCCTCGATCGCGCCGAGCTGCGGGATGGCGCAATGGCGCGACGGCAGGCTTCACGTGTGGAGCCACAGCCAGGGCATCCACGGGCTGCGCGCCGCGGTCGCCGACGCGCTCGAGCTCGATCCGGAGAGCGTGGTGGTCGAGCACGTCGAGAGTGCCGGTTGCTACGGACACAACGCGGCCGACGACGCCGCCTTCGACGCGGTGCTGCTGGCCCGGGCGGTGCCGGGTCGTCCGGTGCTGTCCCGGTGGTCGCGGCCCGACGAGCTCACCTGGGGTCCGCTCTCCTCCGCCATGACCGCCACCGTCTCCGCCGGCCTGGCCGACGGCCGGATCACCGGCTGGGCCTACGACGTGTGGAGCCAGGGCCATACCTCGCGGCCGGGCTTCCTGGGCGCACCCGGGCTGCTGGCCGGCGCCCACCTGGCCGACCCCGTGCCGCTGCCTGTCGCCACCGACCCGCCGATCGCTGGAGGCGGCGGCACGACCCGCAACGCCACCCCGATCTACGACGTGGGCCCGCGCCGGGTCACCGGTCACCGCAAGGCCGAGACTCCCCTGCGCTCCTCGGCGATGCGTGCGCTCGGCGCCTACCTCAACGTCTTCGCGATCGAGAGCTTCATGGACGAGCTCGCCGCCGCGGCGGGCGCGGACCCGGTGCGGTTCCGGCTCGACCACCTCAGCGAGCCGCGGGCAGCCCACGTGGTCGAGACGGCCGCGCGACTGACGGGCTGGGACGAGCCTCTTCCCGACGACGTCGGGCGCGGACTGGGCTTCGCGCGCTACAAGGACACGGGCGCCTGGTGCGCGGTGGTCGCCGAGGTCGCCGCGGGGAGCGACATCCGGGTGCACCGGCTGACCGTCGTGGCCGACATCGGTACGGTCGTGAATCCCGACGGCGCGCGCAACCAGCTCGAGGGCGGCGCCACCCAGGCCACCAGCTGGACCCTGAAGGAGCGGGTGCGCTTCGACCGGCGCCGGATCACCAGCGACGACTGGGAGCTGTACCCGATCCTGCGCTTCGTCGAGGCGCCGCGGGTCGACGTACACCTGGTCGACAGCGACGCTCCCTCGGTCGGCGCCGGGGAGGCAGCCCAGGGTCCGACTGCTGCGGCGATCGCGAACGCCGTCCACCACGCCCTCGGCGTGCGAGTGCGTGACCTGCCGCTCGACGCCACCGCCATCGTCAGGGCCATCGAGGCCCAGGAGTAGTCACCACCCACCCATCTGGAGGACGCATGACCACACCACGCATCAGCTACTTCCCGCTCGAGCAGATGGACGATCGGATGCAGGAAGAGATGGCCCGGTGTGCGCGGGAGGGCACGCCACGGCCGGAGAGCTCGGCGGTCCGCGCGCACGTGCCCGCCGCCTTCTGGGCCTTCGCCGACTCGTGGAAGGCGCTGTTCCACGACGGCGTCTGCGACCACGCGATCAAGGAGCTGTGCCGGGTCTACATCTCCCGAACGGTCACCTGCGAGTTCTGCGGCAACCAGCGGTCCATCAAGGGCCGCGAGCAGGGGCTGGAGGAGGCGCAGTACGACGACCTGCTCAACTTCGAGGGCTCCGACCGGTTCGACGACCGGCAGAAGGCGGCGCTCGCCTACGCCCAGGCGATCGCCTGGAACGAGCAGGACCGGGACGGCCTCTGGGACCGCCTGCACGCGCACTTCTCGGAGGCGGAGCTGGTCGAGCTGGGCTGCTGCATCGCGCTGACCTTTGGCCAGCAGAGCTGGATCCGGCTGCTCGACATCGACCACCACCAGTACCTCGCCGGCACCGACGCCTCGCTTGCTCCCGGGTTCGAGACCGCGGAGAGCCTGGCCGCGACCAAGGCGAGCGAGGACTACTGGGCGGCGCGCTGAGGCGCGGAACGACGTCACGCAGATCGGGGCGGCATGGAACCGCCGACAAGGGAGAGGCGTCCACAAGCGCAGACGCAACAGCCTGTGGTCGCATCCGGGTCGAGCAGGCCGATCAGACGAGGGATGTCCTCGGCCTCCCATGCCTGCTCGAAGTCCCGGCGAAAGGAACTGAATGGTTCGTCTACGTGAGGTGGAGCCCACGCATGAGCTCCCCGATCAACCGCGCCAGCAGTCGTCGACCCCAGGCAAGTCCGCAGGTCAGCCCTTGACGTAGGAGGACTTCTCGCAGATCAGACCGTCGCGGAAGCGGAGTACGTCGACGCCACGGACGTGGCCGGGATGCGAGCCGCCCCAGGCGTAGCTCCAACGGACGACTGCCCGATCGCCGGACACGAAGGACTCCTCCTCGGTGAAGCTCATCTCCGGGCTTTGCATCACCTCGGCCCAGGCCGCCCGGACAGCGTCGCGGCCCTCGTGGCGCTGCCCGTCGGGAGCCGGCGAGGTGCTGTCGAAGACGACGTCGTCGGTGACCAGCGCGAGCGCGGCGTCGAGGTCGCCGGCGTAGAAGGCGTCGTTGAACCGCATCAGCGTCTTGTGGTCGGGCCCCCAGGCCGGGTCGCGGCCGAAGCGGGCCACGAGATCGTGCTGGGGGTTGCCGGTGAGCGGCCGGCGCGCAGAAACGGCTCCTGCGCTGCGGTACATCTCCTCGCGTGCGTCGAACCAGTCGGCGATCGCATGCACGAGGTTGGGGTCCATCCGGGTGTCACCGCCGGTGGCCACGGCCAGGTCCCAGCCGTGGACCAGGTTGTCGGCAGCCAGCTGCATGGCGTACTCCTCCTTCGGCGTCTCGCCGAAGGACAGCTGCACGGTGCCGCCTCGGGGGAGCTGCGTCGCCACCGAGGCGATCGCGGCCCGGGCCGCCGCCAGGGCAGACTCGATCGGGTCCTCCCCGAGCACGTCCCCCTCGAACCGGTCGCCGACCTCCTCGATGGTGGCACCCTCCATGAGCGGTACCGTCCAGAGGTTTTCGCTGGTCACGTGGTTGGCGAGGTCGCGCACGGTCCACCCGGCGCACGGAGTCGGATCACCCCACTGGTCCTCCTGCACGGTGTTGACCCGGTCGGCGAAGAACTCGACCGTCCGGTGGTAGAGCGTATTCACATCCATGTCGTTGTCCTCTCAGATGAGGCCGGTCCGAGGGATCCGGTTCGCCTGGCCGATGGCCTCATCGTGCTCCCCGAACCCCGGCAGCGCAGCCCCTGAGCCCTTGCCGGCCGCGGACGTCGATCCTGCACGCCTGGCCGACCCGACGGTGGCTGAGGTGTGAGGAGCGTCAGCGACGAACCTCGAAGCCCCTGTGGTTGACACCGAAACTCGACCGTGGACAACCCGCCGAGACCGCCACCCGACCGTGACTTGGGACCCCGGTGATGCATAGGATCTCGGGCCTGCATTGCGGGCCGTGGCAGTCAGGGTTCGTGGGCTCCCAGGTGGTCGCTGATCAGTTGGATGCCGTTGGGTGTGGTCCACAGATAGGTGCCGCGGTTGGCCGTGGTCGGCGGGGCCGCTACCTGCGCGCTCACCATCAGTGCGGTGATCGCCCTTGCGCAACGCCCGGGCGAGCCAGGTAACGAACAGCCTGGCCCGGACCGGCGGCCCCGACATCGTCGCCGTCGCTGCCCGACGACCTCCCGGTCCAGGTTCAGGAAGGCGAGGTACTGGTGAGCCCAGGACGAGCTCAGCAATGCTGTCGCGCGGGCTCGTCAGTAGGCCGGGTCCGAGGACGCCACGATCACCAGACCTCGACTGAGCTACCAGGAGACCGCGACGTACTTGGACTCCAGGTAGTCGAGCATCCCCTCATGGCCGCCCTCGCGGCCGACGCCGCTCTGCTTGGTGCCGCCGAACGGTGCCGCCGGGTCGCTGACCAGGCCTCGGTTGAGGCCGACCATGCCCGAGTCGAGACGTTCGCTGACCCGCAGGCCGCGAGCCAGGTCGGCGGTGTAGACGTAGGAGACCAGGCCGTATTCGGTGTCGTTGGCCATCCGGATCGCGTCGGCCTCGTCGGTGAAGGTGACCACCGGCGCGACCGGCCCGAAGATCTCCTCGGCCAGGATGCCGGCGTCGGCCGGTACGTCGAGCAGCACCGTCGGCTCGTAGTAGAACCCCGGGCGGTCCGGGCGGCTGCCGCCGACCACGACCCTGGCGCCGGCGGACACTGCGCCCCGCACCAGATCGTCGACCTTGGCCGCACTCTCGTCGTTGACCAGCGGTCCGACCTCGGTGTCGTCGTCGGTGCCCGGACCCACCCGCAGGGCCGCCATCCGCTCGGCCAGCCGGCGGCTGAACTCGTCGGCCACGTCGGCGTGCACGTAGAACCGGTTGGCCGCGGTGCAGGCTTCGCCCGCGTTGCGCATCTTGGCGATCATCGCGCCGTCGACGGCCGCGTCGAGGTCGGCGTCGGCGAGCACCAGGAAGGGCGCGTTGCCACCGAGCTCCATCGAGCAGTTGACGACCTGGTCGGCCGCCTCCCGCAGCAGCACGCGGCCCACCTCGGTCGAGCCCGTGAACGACAGCTTGCGGACGCGCGGGTCGTGCAGCATCGCCGAGACCACCGCGCCCGACCGCCGGGCGGGCAGCACGTTGACCACGCCCGCGGGCACGCCGGCGTCGTCGAGGATCTTGGCCATCAGCAGGGCCGTCAGCGGGGTGTCGCTGGCCGGCTTGAGTACGACGGTGCACCCGGCCGCCAGCGCCGGCCCGATCTTGCGCGTGGCCATCGCCGCCGGGAAGTTCCACGGGGTCACGAGCACGCAGACGCCGACGGGCTGCTGCAGCACCACGATCTTGTTGGCGCCCGACGGCGCGGTCATCACGCTGCCGGAGGCACGCACCGCCTCCTCGGCGTACCAACGGAAGAACTCCGCCGCGTAGGCCACCTCGCCGCGCGCGTCGGTGAGAGCCTTGCCGTTCTCGAGCGAGATCAGGTGGGCGAGCTCGTCGGCGCGCTCGGTCATCAGCTCGAACGCCCGTCGCAGCACCTCCGAGCGCTGGCGCGGAGGCGTCGCCGCCCACACCCCGGCCGCCCCTGCCGCCGCGTCGACCGCGGCGAGTGCGTCGGCCACGGAACCGTCGGCCACCGAGGCGATCACGTCGCCGGTCGCCGGGTCGAGCACGTCGAACCGGCTCCCGTCGCTGGCCGGCACCACCTTGCCCCCGATACAGAGGTCGAGCGGAAGGTCGGGGATGACGTCCAGGCTGAACATCGGTGGCCTTTCGGGTCAGTAGGGGTTGGCGATCATCAGGTCCTGCGCCGGGAAGAGGGTGAGGATCCGCGGCCCCTCGGGGGTGACCACGACCTCCTCCTCGATCCGCGCCGCGGAGAACCCGTCGCTGGCCGGGCAGTAGGTCTCCAGCGCGAAGACCATGCCGACCTGGAGCTCGATCGGCTCGGTCATGCTGTTGAGCCGGGAGATGATCGGCCGCTCGTGCAGCCCGAGACCCAGACCGTGGCCGAACTGCAGACCGAACGCCGCGAGCTCGTCGTCGAAGCCGAACTCGGTGGCCCTGGGCCACACGGAGGCCACCTCGTCGGTGCCGACCCCGGGCTTGATCATCCGGATCGAGGCGTCCATCCATTCGCGCGCCTTGGTGTAGGCGTCGCGCTGGCTCGAGGTCGCGCTGCCCACCGAGAACGTCCGGTAGTAGCAGGTCCGGTAGCCGTTGAACGAGTGGATGATGTCGAAGAACGCCTGGTCACCCGGGCGGATCAGCCGGTCGGTGAAGTTGTGCGGGTGCGGGTTGCACCGTTCGCCCGAGATCGCGTTGACGGCCTCGACCTGGTCGGAGCCCATCTCGTAGAGCCGCTGGTTGGCCAGGGCGACGATCTGGTTCTCACGGATGCCGGGCTTGAGGGCCTCGAAGATGTCCTGGTAGACGCCGTCGACCATCGCGGCCGCCTGGGTCAGCAGCATGATCTCGTCCGGCGACTTGATCTGCCGCGCGTCGAGCATCAGCTGCTGGGCATCGACGACCCGCAGCCCCTGCCGCTCCATCTCGAAGAGGAACGGCGGCTCGACGATGTCCATGCCCACGGGCGCGTCGGCCAGGCCCGCGTCCTCGAGCAGCCCCTTGATCTCGCGTACGGCTGACTCCATCAGCCCCGCCGACGGGGCGACCGCGCCACGCAGGCCGAGCATGCCCGGCCGACAATGGTCGTCGGGCAGCCAGTTGGAGTACTGCTGGTGGTGGCGGACGGCCGAGCCGAAGTCCCACAGCCACGGGTCGGGCGTCTCCCGGGTCAGCAGCGCGTAGCGGGTCATCTTGTCGCCGAGCGCGCCGCCGATCCACGTCTGGGTCGTGTAGCGGATGTTGTAGAAGTCGAAGAGCAGGAACGAGCCGCAGTCGCTGCCCTCCAGCGCCTCGCGGGCCCGGGCCAGCCGGTAGCGCCGGAGCCGGTCGAAGTCGACCCGCTCCTCGTAGTCGACCCCCATGTGCCCCGGCGCGGATAGGGGCGCGTCGCTCATCTCAGTCCACCTGGTCCGCTGCGGAGAGGCCGTCGTCGACCTCGACGTTCTCGGGCTTCAGGGTCAGGCCGGAGTTGGCGGCCTGGAGGTCGAGCAGGATCGCGAAGTCCTCCTCGATCCGGCCGCTGCTCACGCTCGCCTGCACGGCGGCGGCGGTCGCCGCCGCCACCGGCATGGGCACGTCGAGCTCGTGGGCGGCAGCGAAGCCGAGGTCGAAGTCCTTCCGCAGCAGGATCGGGGTGAACGTCGGGGTGTAGTCGAGGTTCACGAACGCCGGCGACTTGTAGCGGGTGAACACCGAGCCCATCACCGAGCTGTTGAGGAACTCCAGGAACGCCGCCCGCTCCACGCCGCCCTTCTCGGCCAGCACGGTGATCTCGGCGAGGCACTGGGTGACCACCCCGAGCATCAGGTTGTGGCAGATCTTCACCAGCCGCGCCACATCGCCTTCGCCGACGTACGTCGCTCCCTTGCCGAGGTGCTCGAGGAGATGCGCCACCCGCTGGTAGGTGGGCTCCGGGCCGGACACGACGAGGCTGAGCCCACCGGCGCGGACCACCTTGCCGTTGCCGCTGACCGGAGCGGCCAGGAAGTCGACGCCACGCTCGCTGCAGGCCTCACGCATCGCCGCCGACGACTCGGTGGAAACGGTCGAGCAGTCGACCACCACCGAGGGCACCCGGCCGGGGTCTGCCAGCAGCCCGTTGTCGCCGACCAGCACCTGCTCGAGATCGGCGGGGGTCGAGACCATGGTGAACACCACGTCGTGCCCACGCAGGTCGGCGATCGTGTCGGC
>JALZCZ010000477.1 GCA_030862825.1 Actinomycetota bacterium
CGCGCCGGGTGCCGACCCGGACCGTGATCGGGGTCGCGGCGACGGCCGCCTCCTCGAGGGCCACTGCGAGGGAGACCTCGCGCAGCACGTCGGAGAGGGGTGCCTCGAGCGCACCGCACAAGGATGCGAGCAGCTCGGACGACGCTTCCTTCTGGCCACGCTCGATCTCGGAGATGTAGCCGAGGCTCACCCGGGCCTGCTTGGAGACCTCGCGCAGGGTCATGCCACGCGCCATGCGGCGCTCGCGCAGCACGTCGCCGAGAAGCCGACGAAACAGCACCATGCGGGTCTCCTCTCCGAGGGGGTGGCTGGTCGTGAGACCCAACGCTACCCGAGAGCCGTTTCTTCCTCGCGCAAGGCGTCCTCGAACACCGCGAGCGCCGCGTCGAGGGTCTGCTGGGTGATCTCGCTCCGCTCCCCTTCGAGCTCGAGCGCCACCGATGTGACCCCGTCGGGGCCGGCGAGGCCGATGAAGACCGTGCCGGGCGGCTTGCCCTCCTGCGAGGCGGGTCCGGCCACACCGGTCGTGCTGACGCCGTACGTCGCCCCGGTCAGCGATCGCACGCCCTGAGCCATGGCCTCGGCGCACTCCGCGGACACGACGCCGTGGGTGTCCACGACCTCCTGAGGCACGCCCAGCAGAGCGACCTTCATCTCGGTCGCGTAGGCCACCACGCCACCCTTGAACGTGCTCGAGCTCCCGGGCACCTCGGTGAGGGCGGTCGCGAGCCGTCCCCCGGTCAGCGACTCGGCGGACGACACGGTTGCCTCCCGAGACTCCAGGAGCTCGTGCACCTTCTTCGACTGCTCAGCCACGCGGCGAATAGTAGTTAGCGCCGCGCCACGACCTCGATCACGTAGTCCGTGGCGCTGCCCGCGACCTCGTCGCTGCCGCTGTAGGTGATCGAGATGGTGTGGGAGCCGGGGCTGGCGAAGGCCGGCAGCTGCAGCTTCGCCATCCCGTCCGTCAGCTCGGCCTCCAACGTGACCGAACCCTCGACCGTGCCCGGCACGACGACCTCGACCGTGCCGGTGGCCGGCAGCCCGTCCGAGCTGACCGTCAGGCGCAGCTTGGGCTGGGTCGTGCCCGCCTGCACCTTGGGCGGCGTGTGCGTGGCCACGATCTGCGACGCCGGCAGGTCCGGGATGGCGTTGATGCCCACCACCTCGGGGTTGTGATCGGAGGCGCTGAACGGCGTGGGCGAGTAGAAATTGGTGACGTTGTAGTTGAAGCGGCTGTACTGGTTGAACACCGTCTCGTTGGCGTTGATCTCCCAGATGTCGACACCCTGCACCATCGCGGCGGCCGCCGGGTTGGCAAGCACGTGGTCGAGCGAGCCCGACTGACCGTCGAAGCTGTAGGAGTACTCGTCAGGAGTGTCCGAGTCCAGCTTCACGTAGCCCTCGCCGTAGAGAACCTGCATCGGGTCCTCCTGGCTGTAGGAGTTGATGTCGCCGGCGAGGAAGACGGCATCGACCCCGCGGGAGGCAGAGAACTCGTCGGCGAAGTCGGCCAGTGCCTGCGCCTGCGCGACCCGGTCGGCGTTGGCGTTGCCCTGACCGAACGGGTCCGGGGTGCCGGAACCCTTGGACTTGAAGTGGTTCACGATCACCGCGAACGACGTGGCGCCCGGTCCCGCACCTGCGGGCCGGAACACCTGGGCGAACGGCTCGCGTGCGTTGTCGAACGCGGTGCCGGTGGTCAGCATGGCCGACTCACCCACCGGAGCGACGGTGCTGGGGTCGTAGATGAACCCGGTGCGGATGACGTCCTCGCTGACGGGCAGCACGGACGGCGACCGGACGTAGTCCCAGCGGCCGGGGGTCGAGGCGGCGTTGAGCGCGGTCACCAGGTTGGCGAGCGCCTCGTCCCGGTCATGTCCGTCGACGACCAGCGAGTTCTCGATCTCCTCGACCGAGACGATGTCGGCATCCATGGCGTTGATGGCGGCGACGATCTTGGTCTGCTGCCGCTCGAAGTTGACCTGGTTCCAGGCGCCGCGGGGAGCGTTCGGGATGTCCTGCGGCGGGACTTGGTCGTCGCGGCACCGGTTGACGGCGATCGGATTGCCGTCGCGGTCGTTGAACGACCTGCAGCCGGGCACGTCGTCACCGAACGTGGTGAAGTAGTTGAGCACGTTGAACGTGGCGAGCGTCAGGTCGCCGCCGACGTCCGTGGGGGTCGCCGTCCGGGTCTGCTCGAAGGTCACCTTGCCCGTGGGCTCTCCGATCACCTGCGACTGCGGCTGGATCTTCCACCCGAAGCGGTAGTCGAGGATCACCGGAGCGGGGAACGTGACCGCCGCGCCCACCCGGACGGTGTGGCCAGGGGTGAACCACGGGAACGGCAGGTCGTCGCGCGCCGTGCCGCCGGTGTTCCAGTAGGTCGTGCTCGCACCGTCGTCCAGGATCAGCCGGTGGGCGTCGTTGTAGGCCTTGCGGGCCGCGATGGCCGTGGTGTCCTGTGCGTCGATGACCTCGGTGGGGGTCACCAGCGGGGTCGCCGAGTTGGCGGCCAGGCCGATCTCGCCGAAGAAGCTGGAGCTGAACGACGAGCCGTTGTACGCCGAGCCGTCGTAGGCGTCGGTAACCGTGAACTCCCCGGTCGGCTGGAACAGCTCGCTCTCGACCTCCTCCTTGGCGGCGTCGAGCGCGGCGCCGGTCAGGCAGTCGGTGCCGGGCAGCGAGCAGTCGGTGCCGGGGATCGTCGAGTTGGTCACCACCACCGGCAGCGCGGCGATGCCGGTGACGCTCGTCGCGGTCACCTCGGTGAGCGACCCGAACTCCGACACGGCACCTTCGACCTCGACCGAGTCACCGATCGCGAGGGTCGACTCGTCGAAGGTCGGGCCGAAGACGAAGAGTCCGTCCGAGGCGCCCGGTGTGGTGTCCGGCCCGCCGGTCTGGATGACGAAGCCGTTGAAGCCACCGGCCGGGTAGACCGCGGTCACGACACCCTGGGTGACCACGTCGTCACCGACCATCGTCGAGGCCGGGCCGGTGCCCTGGATCTCGGCGATGGTGGCTTCGGTCGCGACCGGATCGGGGTCGGGGTCCGGGTCGACCGGGCCGGCGTTGGTCGGCGTGGGGGCACCCACCGCGAAGTCGGCCGCGTTGTTGTCGGTGTCGACGTTGCCCGCCATGCGGGCTGCCGAGGTCGTGTTGGTCAGGGCAGGCGTGGGTGCGGTCTCCCGGATGGTGGCCGACCCGTAGCCGACGAGGTCCACCACGCCCGCGGTCGCCGCGCTGGTCAGCGTGATCGGCGCCGTGCCCTGGGCGAGGAAGACGATGCCGCTGCTGCCACTCATGGCCAAGGTGCCGGTGGCGTCCGGCGTCGGGAGGGCCTGGGTGCCGCCGCTGCCCTGGGCCTCCTGCACAAGGTAGTAGCCGCCGGCCGGGACCGATCCGGTGAGCGTGGTGACGCCGGTGCCGGTGTTGCCGCTGCTGCGGTACTGCACCGACATGCCGTCGACCGAGATGGGTGCCGCGGACCGGTTGTAGATCTCGATGAAGTCGTGGGTCAGGGTCGCTCCGCTGTTGCCTCCCCCGCCGTACACCTCGCTGATCACGAGGTCGGGACTGACGGCGTGCGCGGGGACGCTCAAGGCAGGCACCACCGCGAGCGCGGCGCCGGTGAGAGCGACCGCGAGGCCGGCAGCCAGGTGCCTGCGGGACTGGGAGGTGGGGGTACGACCGGTGCTGAGCATGGCGAGGACTCCGAGGTGAGATCGAGAACGGGCGGGTGGATAAGACCGAGGGCCCGCCGGTGTCCGGCGGGCCC
>JALZCZ010000481.1 GCA_030862825.1 Actinomycetota bacterium
CATCACACCCGCCAGCCCGATCGGCCCGGTGTCGTCGGTGATCAGCAGGTCCTCGTCCGAGAGCTCGCGGTCCACCCCGTCGAGGGTGCGCAGCTTCTCGCCAGCCGTGGCCCGGCGGACCCGGATCGGCCCCGCGAGCCGGTCGCGGTCGAAGCCGTGGATCGGCTGGCCGAGCTCGAGCATGACGTAGTTGGTCACGTCGACGGCCAGCGAGATCGGCCGCATGCCGGAGAGCTGGATGCGCCTCGCCATCCACTCCGGGGTCGGCGCGGCCGGGTCGAAGCCGGTCACGCTCCGGCCGGAGAAGACCGGGCAGCCGGTCGGGTCCTCGACCTCGACCGGGTACGCCGGCCGGTCGGACTCCGGCACGGGACGGTCGGCCGGGTCGGTGAAGGCGACGCCGAACCCGGTCGCGGCCTCGCGGGCGACACCGCGCAGCGAGAGCGCGTAGGCGCGGTCGGGGTTGATCTCGAACTCGATGACCTCCTCGCGGAGGCCGAGCACGTCGAACGCGTCGTCGCCAGGGGCACCGGCATCGGCGGGCAGCACGATGATGCCCGCGTGGTCGTCGCCCAGCCCCAGTTCGGCGGCCGAGCAGATCATCCCGGCCGAGACGTGGCCGTAGGTCTTGCGTGCCGAGATCGCGAAGTTGCCCGGCAGCACCCCGCCCGGGAGCACCACGACGACCAGGTCGCCGACCGCGAAGTTGTGAGCCCCGCAGACGACGCCCTGGGGCTCGCCGGTGCCGTTGGCATCACCGACGTCGACGGTGCACCAGTTGATCGTCTTGCCGTTCTTCTGCGGCTCGGGCTGCATCGTCAGCACCCGCCCGATCACCAGCGGGCCGGTGATGGCGTCGCCGGGTCGGTGCAGCGCCTCGAGCTTGAGCCCGAGCGCGGTCAGCCGCGCGGCGAGCTCCTCGGTGCCGAGGTCGGCGGGCAGGTCGGCGTAGTCGCGGATCCAGGAGACGGGCGCGCGCATGTCAGAGCTCCGTTCCGAAGGCCGAGCTGAACCGCACGTCGCCCTCGAACATGTCCCGCAGGCTGGCGGCGCCGCTGTAGAACATGAACGAGCGGTCGATGCCCATCCCGAACGCGAAGCCGGTGTAGACCTCGGAGTCGACCCCGCAGGCCGTGAGCACGCGCGGGTTCACCACGCCACAGCCGCCCCACTCGATCCAGCCCTCGCCCTTGCAGGTCCGGCAGGTCTCCACCGCCGGGTGCCGGCCGCGGCAGACGAAGCAGACCAGGTCGACCTCGGCCGACGGCTCGGTGAACGGGAAGTACGACGGACGGAACCGCGTCGTGATGCCGTCGCCGAACAGCTGGGTCGCGAAGTGGTCGAGGGTGCCCTTGAGGTTGGCCAGGGTGATGCCGCGGTCGACCACGAGGCCCTCGGCCTGGTGGAACATCGGGCTGTGGGTGGCGTCGTACTCGTCGGTGCGGAAGACCCGGCCGGGGCAGATGACGTAGATCGGGGGCTCGCGGGTCAGCATCGTGCGCGCCTGCACCGGCGACGTGTGGGTACGCAGCACGACATGGTGGTCGGCCGGCTCGGTCCAGAACGTGTCCTGCATGGTCCGCGCGGGGTGGTCGGGGCCGAGGTTGAGGGCGTCGAAGTTGAGCCACTCGGCCTCGACGACGGGACCCTCCGCCACCTCCCAGCCCATGGCCACGAACAGGTCGGCCACGTGGTCGGACATGAGCGTGATCGGGTGCCGCGAGCCGCGGGCGACCCGGTCGGTCGGCAGGGTGACGTCGACCGTCTCCTCCGCCAGCATCCGCTCCTCGTGCTCGACCTCCAGCACCGCCTGCCGCTCGCCCAGCGCCTTGGTGACGGCGCCTCGGGCCTGACCGATCCGCTGACCGGCGTCCTTGCGCGCCTGCGGCGGCAGCGCCCCGATCTCCCGGTTGGCCAGGGCCAGTGGGGAGCGGTCGCCGGTGTGCGCGATCCGGACCGACTTGAGCGCGTCGAGGTCGGCGGCCTCGGCGATGGCCGCCAGCGCCGCATCGCGCGCGGCTTCGACCTCTTCGGGCTTCAAGTCGGTGACCTCCACGGGGTCGAAGTCGGTGTTGGGTCCGGACACGGGACGCAAGTCTAGGAATCGTCGCTGGCCGGCGGCGACCCGGTTACCCCGTGGACGTGGCGGTGCCCGCGATGGACGTGCTCCGGGCCCACCCCGGGCTCACTCCGGCCGCCGGTCCTCCTCCGGCCAGCTGACCTGCACGCGGGCGCCGCCGCCGGGGGCGTCGGTGATCGTCAGGGTCCCGCCGTGGGCCTTGGTCAGCCCGTTGACGATGTACATGCCGAGGCCCGAGCCACCCTTCGCACCGCTCTTCCAGAACTTCGTGTAGACCCGCCGCCGCAGCGCCTCGGGGATGCCCTCTCCCTCGTCGTCGACCGTGATCCGTACACCGGGGAAGTCGGCGTCCGCGGGCAGCGGAGCGAGGCTGACCCGCACCGTGCCGTCGCCGTGCCGGACGCCGTTCTCGACCAGGTTGGTGACGACCTGCACGAACTTGTCGGGGTCCGCGCTGATCTCGGAGAGCTCGCCGGTGATCTCCAGCTCGATGGGCCGCGCGGTGCCCGCCGCCACCGAGTCGACGATCCGGCCCACCAGCACGGCGGCGTCGGCCGGTCGTGGGTAGAGCTGGAGCCGCCCGGTGTCGATCCTGGCCACGTCGAGCAGCTCGGCGATCAGCCGGCTGAGCCGGTCGGAGTCGGCGTTGACCGTGGTCAGCATCAGCTTCTTCTGCTCGTCGGTGAGCTTGTCCCAGCGGTTCAGCAGCGCCTGCACGAACCCCTTCACACCCGTCAGCGGCGACCGCAGCTCGTGGGCGACGGTGGCGACGAGGTCGGAACGTTCGCGGTCCAGCCGGGCCCGGCCACGCCCGGAGCGGAGCGTCACGGCGACGGCCGACACCGGGCTCGACGGCGAGGCCCGATGGATCCGGGCCGCCACCAGCACCTCCGTGCCGTCAGGCAGCAGCCAGGACTGCTCCGGGATGCCCGTGCGCGTGGTGAGGCCGGCGTACGGCGCGTTGGCGCTGCACCAGTCCTGGCCGTCTTGGTCCTGCAGCAGCAGCACCCGCTCGAGGGACGTCCCCACACCGGAGCCGGCCGGGTGCCCCAGCAGCCGTGCGGCCAGGGCGGAGACCAGGGTGACCGTGCCGTCGGGGCCTGCCAGCACGACCCCGTCCGGCAGCGCGTCGGCGAGCGACTGCGCGGGATCGGACGCTCGGTCGGGCACGCGGTCACCCTAGTCGCGGGTCGTCGGACGCGACGGAACTAGAACACGTTCTTGTATGCTTCCGTCATGGACCTGGAAGCCATCGAAGCCCTGCGTCAGCTGAAGTACCGCTACTTCCGGAGCCTGGACCTCAAGGACTGGGAGGTCTTCGCGGACACGCTGACCGTCGACGCGGTCGGTGCCTACGGCACCAAGGTGTACGGCGAGCCGCTCACGCTCGAGGGCCGCCCGGCGATCGTCGACTTCATGCGCGAGAAGCTGCCCGGCGGGGTGGTCACCATGCACGTTGCGAGCCACCCCGAGCTCGAGGTGGACGGCGACCGGGCCGAGGGGTCCTGGGCGTTCGAGGACACGGTGATGGTGCCCGAGATGCGGGTGCTGATCCGCGGCGCCGGCTACTACCGCGACCACTACCGCCGCGAGCCGGACGGCCGGTGGCGCATCGCCCGGACCGGCTACGAGCGCGTCTACGAGTCGATGCAGTCGCTCGACGACACGCCCAGCCACCAGCTGCTCGCGAACAGGTGGGCCTCGGCTCCTGACGCTTCCTAGCGTCGCTGTGCCTGCGCGGAGGCGTAGAGGCAGAGGGCGGCCGCGGTGGAGAGGTTGAGGCTCTCGGCCCGGCCGTGGATCGGGATCCGGACGCGATGGTCGGCCAGGGCGGCCAGCTCGGCCGGCAGGCCCCAGGCCTCGTTGCCGAACAGCCAGGCCGTCGGCCGGGCGAGCAGCTCCTGGGCTTCGTAGAGATCGAGCTCGCCGGCACCGTCGGCCGCGAGCACCACGAGCCCGGCGTCCTGCGCTGCCCGGACG
>JALZCZ010000482.1 GCA_030862825.1 Actinomycetota bacterium
GGCCGGCCGCGAGCCGGTCCAGCTCGTCGGCGCTGGCACGCGCGCCGGGTCCCGCCGCCCAGCGCAGCGGTCGCGCCGCCACCTCTGCCCACGCGCGGTCCGCGCCGAATCTGGTGGGCGTCATGCCCTCACGATAAAGTGAGCAACCGCTCGGGTTCTACTCGCGTTCTGGGAAGGCGGATGCATGCCCCGCACCAGGCCTGTCCAGGCGCGATCGCGCGAGATGCGCGACCGCATCCTGACGGCCACCGCTCAGGTTCTGGCCGAGCGCGGCTACGCCGGGCTCTCCACCAACAAGGTCGCCGCCCAGGCCGGCGTCAGCGTCGGCTCCCTGTACCGCTACTTCGAGAATCGGACCGACCTGATGGAGCACCTCCGGCGCCGGGTGACCGAGACGGTGGTCCGCGACCTCACCGAGGCGATGGTTGCGGCGGTCCGCCTCGAGGCGCTCGCCGGCGTACGTCACGTTGTCTCGACCCTGGTGGATGCGCTGGTCGAGCACGGCCCGGTGGTGAAGGCGCTGCTCGACGAGGTGCCCCTGGGCAGCCACGCGAACGCCCTCCCGGCGGTCGAGACCCAGCTGGGTCAGTTCGCCCGGATGTTCGTGGCGCAGCACGCCCCGAAGCTTCCCGCCGACGAGGTCGACGCCCGCGTCTACCTCGCCCTCGGTGTCACGCTCAACGCCTGCCTCCGGATCGCGCTCGAACGACCGGACCACCTCGACCTGGACCGCCTGATCGACCTGGTCACCGGGCTCCTGGTGGCCGGACTGACGCTCCCCGCCCCGGCAGGTTAACAATCGCTAACCTGGCGACTATGGTGTGGTGATGACCTACGAGCTGTCCCGTGAGCACGAAGAGTTCCGTCGCAGCGTCCGCGAGTTCGCAGATGCCGAGATCGCGCCCCACGCCGCCCAGTGGGACCGCGACCACCACTTCCCGGTCGACGTGGTGCAGAAGATGGGCAAGCTCGGGCTGTTCGGCCTCACCTCCCCCGAGGAGTACGGCGGGGCGGGCGAGGACGGCGACTTCACCAGCCTGTGCGTCGCGATCGAGGAGATCGGCCGGGTCGACCAGTCGATGGGCATCACGCTCGAGGCCGCGGTCGGGCTCGGCATCAACCCGATCCTGACCTACGGCACGAAGGAGCAGAAGGACACCTGGCTGCCCGAACTCGTCGCCGGCGACAAGCTCGCCGGCTTCGGACTGACCGAGCCCGGCGCAGGCTCCGACGCGGGCGCGACGGCAACCCGCGCGGAGCTGAGTGACGGTGAGTGGATCGTCAACGGCGCCAAGCAGTTCATCACCAACTCCGGCTCCGACATCACCTCGTGCGTGACCGTGACCGCCAGGACCGGGGTCAGCGACGCGGGCAAGCCTGAGATCTCGGCCATCGTCGTACCGAGCGGCACGCCCGGTTTCACCGCCGAGAAGGCCTACGACAAGCTCGGTTGGCACGCCACCGACACCCACCCGCTCACCTTCGAGGATGCCCGGGTGCCCGAGGGCAACCTGCTCGGCGAGCGTGGCCGTGGCTACGCGCAGTTCCTGGCAACCCTCGACGACGGCCGGGTCGCCATCGCCGCACTCGCGGTCGGGTGCATCCAGGCGTGCCTCGACCTCAGCGTTCAGTACGCCGGCGAGCGGCAGACCTACGGCGGCCCGATCGGCCGCAAGCAGGGCGTGGCGTTCCAGATCGCCGACCTCGAGGTGATGCTCCAGGCCTCACGTCTGCTGACCTACAAGGCCGCCGCACTGAAGGACGCCGGCGCGCCGGTCAAGGAGTTCAAGCAGGCCGCGTCCGTGGCCAAGCTCTACGCGACCGAGTCGGCGGTCACCGCCACCCGCATCGCGACCCAGATCTTCGGCGGCTACGGCTTCATGGAGGAGTACCCGGTCACGCGGTTCTACCGCGACGCCAAGGTGCTCGAGATCGGCGAGGGCACCTCGGAGGTGCAGCGGATGCTGATCGCGCGCGGCCTCGGTCTGCCCGTCGAGTAGGGCTAGCCGCCCCAGATCTCCGTCCACGAGTGGCCGAGCTCGAGCACCAGCTCGCGCAGCAACGGGAGGCTCACGCCTACCACGTTGTGGTAGTCGCCCTCGATGCCCGTGACGAACGCTCCCCCGAGCCCGTCGACGGTGAACGCCCCCGCGACGTGCAGCGGCTCCCCGGTGGCGACGTAGGCCTCGATCTCCTCGTCGGACACGTCGGCGAAGTGGACCGTGGTCGAGGCCGTCGCGGCCGCCATGCGGGCGCCCGCCGTGTCGCGCAGGGCGTGGCCGGAGTGCAGGACCCCGGAACGGCCGCGCATCGCCTGCCAGCGGCGTACGGCGTCTGCGGCATTCTCCGGTTTCCCGAATGCCTCGCCGTCCAGCTCGAGCACCGAGTCGCAGCCGAGCACCAACGCCCCGACCGGCACCTCCGGCCGTTCTGCCAGCTGTCGGGCCACCGCCGCGCACTTCAGCTCCGCCAGCTGCAGCGCCAGCTCGGCCGGTGGCACCTCGGCGACCTGCGACTCGTCGACACCCGACACGATGACGACGGGCTCGATGCCGGCGCTGCGCAGGGTGGCGAGCCGGGCGGGGGAGGCGGAGGCCAGGACGAGCGTGGTCACCCGGTGGAGGTTATCGATGCCCTCGAATCGACTGCTGCGGGCCCGTCCGATGCGGAGTACCGTGGAAGCAGGCCCGTCTCGCGGACGGGAGGTGGAATCCGATGCTGTGGTTGGCCTGGCTGGCGGTCGCTCTGGTCCTGGGCGTCGCGGAGTTCTTCACGCTGACGCTGGCTCTCGGCCTGCTCGCGGGCGCGGCGGCCGTCGCCGCCGTGGTGGCCGGCGCCGGCGGCTCGGTTCTGCTGCAGGTCCTCGCGTTCGCCGTCGCCGGGTCCGTCGGCCTGCTCGTCGTGCGCCCGATCGCCCGGCGACACATGGCACAGCCGCCGCTGATTCGCGACGGCAGTGACGCCCTCGTCGGTCGACCCGCCATCGTGACCCGTGAGGTGACCGACGTGTGCGGCCTGATCCGGCTCTCGGGAGAGGAGTGGTCGGCGCGGTCGTTCGACGAACAGCTGGTGATCCCCGTGGGCGCCCGGGTGGATGTGATGCAGATCGACGGCGCGACGGCCGTGGTCTACCCGCGCGATCCGCTTCCGTAGCCGAACCAGCCCGACGAAGGGAGAGCAACATGGAGCTCTTGGTGCCGATCGTGATCGCCGCGCTGCTGGTGGCGTTCCTGGTCGTTTCGACGGTCCGGATCGTCCCCCAGGCACGCCGCTACAACATCGAGCGCTTCGGCCGTTATCGGACCACCCTCCAACCGGGGCTCAACTTCGTGGTCCCGATCGCGGACCGCGTGAACACCAAGCTCGACGTGCGCGAGCAGGTCTTCTCCTCGAAGCCGCAGCCGGTGATCACCGAGGACAACCTGGTGGTCGCGATCGACACGGTTCTCTACTACCAGATCACCGATCCGCGGGCGGCGGCCTACGAGGTGGCCAACTACCTGCAGGCCATCGACCAGCTCACCGTCACGACACTGCGCAACGTGATCGGCAGCATGGACCTCGAGCAGACCCTGACCTCGCGCGAGGAGATCAACGCCCGGCTGCGCGAGGTGCTCGACGACGCGACCGGCAAGTGGGGCATCCGCGTGAACCGGGTCGAGATCAAGGCGATCGATCCTCCGTCGACGATCAAGGAGGCGATGGAGAAGCAGATGCGGGCCGAGCGCGACAAGCGCGCCGCGATCCTGCACGCCGAGGGTGACCGTCAGTCCCGGATCCTGACTGCCGAGGGCACGCGGCAGCAGGAGATCCTGGTGGCCGAGGGGCAGCAACAGGCCGCGATCCTGCGCGCGGACGGCGAGGCGAAGGCGCTCGAGCAGGTGTTCCAGGCCGTGCACCGCAACGATGCCGACCCCAAGGTGCTGGCCTACAAGTACCTCGAGATGCTGCCGCACCTGGCGAACAGCGGGAACACCTTCTGGGTGATCCCCGGCGAGCTCACCCAGGCGATCGGCGCCGTCAGCCAGGCGTTCCGCGGCGAGGCGCCCGCGGTCGACCCCAAAGACACGGAGCCGTCGGACACCCAGGACGCCGTGGCTCGGGCATCCGACTCCGCGCGTGCTGCGGTCCACGAGGCCAGGGCCGCGGCGGCCGCAGCGGAGGCGGCCACGGACAACGGGGCGCGGCCGATCGGCGCCTAGTTGCGCCTCAGATCCGGGCGAGCGCGGTCCGAAGGGGGTCGAGCCCGAGCGAGCCGAGGTCGAGGGCGGACCGGTGGAAGTCCTTGAGGTCGAAGGCCGAGCCCCGGCGCGACCGGGCCTCGTCGCGGGCCTCCAGCCAGATCCGCTCGCCGACCTTGTACGACGGCGCCTGGCCGGGCCACCCGAGGTAGCGCTTGACCTCGAAGTCGATGAAGGCGGGGTCCATCCGGCAGTGCTGCCCCATGAACTCGCGGCCCAGCGCGGGAGTCCAGGTCTCGCCGGGGTGGAAGCCGAACGGGTTGTCGGTGGGGATGGTCAGCTCGAGGTGCATGCCGATGTCGACGATCACCCGCGCCGCGCGGAGCGACTGCCCGTCGAGCATGCCGAGCCTGTCGGCCGGGTCGGCGAGGTAGCCGAGGTCGTCCATCAGCCGCTCCGCGTAGAGCGCCCAGCCCTCGCCGTGCCCGCTGACCCAGCACATCAGCCGCTGCCAGCGGTTGAGCAGGTCCTTGCGAACGGCGGTCTGACCGACTTGGAGGTGATGACCCGGCACGCCCTCGTGGTAGACCGTGGTGACCTCGCGCCACGGGCTGAACTCCGTGACCCCGTCGGGCACCGACCACCACATCCGGCCGGGACGGGTGAAGTCCTCCGACGGGCCGGTGTAGTAGATGCCGCCGTCGTGGGTCGGGGCGAGGCGGCACTCGATCCGACGGATCTCGTCGGGGATGTCGAAGTGCACATCGGCCATCTCGGCGATGGTCTTGTCGGCGAGCTCCTGCATCCAGTCACGGAAGGCCTCGCCGCCGCTGATCTTGGTCGAGGGGTCGGCGTCGAGGTGCGCCACGGCCTCCGCGACGTTCGCGCCCGGCAGGATCCGGTCGGCAGTGGCGTTCATGTCGTCGGCGAGCCGCTTGAGCTCCTCCCAGCCCCACGCGTAGGTCTCCGCGAGGTCGACGGTCGCGCCCAGGAACCGCCGCGACTCCAGCGCGTAGTGGTCGCGGCCGACCGCCTCCTTCTCCCGCCCGCGCGGCGCGAGGTCCTTCTCGAGGAACCGCCCGAACTCGGCGTACGCCGCCGACGCGGCCCGCGCGTGCTCACCCAGCGGGGCCGCCAGCCCCGACGGCCCACCGGCGGCGAGCGAGGTGAAGAAGTCGCCGCCCTCGCCCTCCTGACCGGTCCAGCTCCGCACCTGGGCGGCCACCTCGGCGTACTGTCGCTGGGCCACCACCCGTCCACCGTCCGCCTCCTCGAGCAGCGTCACCCGGTAGCCCTCCAGCGCGTCGGGGATCGCGGCCAGCCGGGAGTCGATCGCCGCCCAGTCGTCCTCGGTCGCGGTCGGCATCAGGTCGAAGCACTCGCGGATCTCGTGGATCCCGCTGCCGATCACGCTGAGCTGGCTGCGGTGGAGCCCCGCGTCGACGATCTCGAGCTCGAGCCCGAGCCGCTCCAGGAACGCGTCGCGGGCCACGGTCTCGCGGTCATCGGCTGGCGTCGCGTCCCGCACCGCGGCGTACGCCGACCGGGTCAGCTCCTCGCGGGCGGCGAAGCCGTCGGGCGAGAGGTCGGCGAGCTCGTGGTCGTGGCCGGCCACGCCGATGTAGGTCGCGGTGATCGGGTCGAGCGCGCAGTAGCGCTCCACGAAGTCATCGGCTCGGGCGTCGACGATGCGGTCGCTGGTCACGGTGGTGACCCTAACCCGGCGATCCGGTCAGCGCGGGAGGCCGCTGCTGCGCCATCCTCCGGGGCCGTGGGGCAGGGTCGTGCGCAGCTTGCGGTGGTGCGCCGACCACTCGGGCGTACGCCGCGGCGCCGGTGCGTCGCCCCCGCCGAGCGAGGCCAACACGGCGACCAGCGCCGCGATCTCCTCGGGCGTCGCGTCGCCGTTGACCACGCGCAGCAGGGGCCGGTCGCTCTCGGTCGCCATCAGAGGGGGATGTTCCCGTGCTTCTTGGCCGGCAGCGTCGCCCGCTTGGAGCGCAGCAGGCGCAGCGCGCGAACGATCTCGACCCGGGTCTCGTGGGGACTGATCACCGCGTCGATGTAGCCGCGCTCGGCGGCGATGTAGGGGTTGGCGAGCGTGGTGTCGTACTCGTCGATGAGCTCCGCCCGACGTGACTCCACGTCGCCGCCGTCCGCCTCGAGCGTCGCCAGCTCCTTGCGGTGCACGATGTTGGCGGCGCCCTGGGCACCCATCACCGCGATCTGGGCGGTGGGCCAGGCGACGTTGATGTCGGCGCCGAGGTGCTTGGACCCCATCACGTCGTAGGCGCCGCCGTAGGCCTTGCGGGTGATGATCGTGACCAGCGGCACGGTGGCCTCGGAGTAGGCGTAGATCAGCTTCGCGCCGCGGCGGATGATTCCGTTCCACTCCTGGTCGGTGCCGGGCAGGAAGCCGGGCACGTCGACGAAGGTCAGCACGGGGATGTTGAACGCGTCGCAGAACCGCACGAACCGGGCGGCCTTCTCGGAGGCGTCGATGTCGAGGGTGCCGGCGAACTGCATCGGCTGGTTGGCGACGACTCCGACCGAGCGGCCCTCGACCCGGCCGTAGCCGACGATCAGGTTGGGCGCGAACAGCTCCTGGACCTCGAGGAACTCCTCGTCGTCGAGCACGGCGGTGATCACGTCGTGCATGTCGTAGGGCTGGTTCGGCGAGTCCGGGATGATCGTGTCGAGCGTGCGGTCGAGCTCGGTGAACTCCAGCTCCGCGGCGTCATCGAAGACCGGGCCCTCGTCGAGGTTGTTCTGCGGCAGGTAGGAGAGCAGCGCCTTGACATACTCGATCGCGTCGGACTCGTCGGAGCCCATGTAGTGGGCGTTGCCGGACTTGGTGTTGTGGGTGCGCGCGCCGCCGAGGTCCTCCATCGTGACGTCCTCGCCGGTCACGGTCTTGATCACGTCGGGTCCGGTGATGAACATGGCCGAGGTCTGGTCGACCATGATCGTGAAGTCGGTGACGGCCGGGGAGTAGACGTGACCACCGGCGCAGTTGCCCATGATCATCGAGATCTGCGGGATCACGCCGGAGGCGTGCACGTTGCGGCGGAAGATCTCGCCGTAGAGGCCGAGCGAGACCACGCCCTCCTGGATCCGGGCGCCGGCGCCCTCGTTGATGCCGATGATCGGGCACCCGGTCTTGATGGCGAGATCCATCACCTTGGTGATCTTCTCGCCGTAGACCTCGCCGAGCGAACCGCCGAAGACCGTGAAGTCCTGGCTGAAGACGCACACCTGGCGGCCGTCGATGGTGCCGTAGCCGGTGATCACGCCGTCGCCGTACGGACGGTTCTTCTCCAGCCCGAACGCCACGGAGCGGTGCCGAGCCAGCTCGTCGAGCTCGACGAACGAGCCCTCGTCGAAGAGCTGCTCGATCCGCTCGCGGGCGGTCTGCCTGCCTTTGGCGTGCTGCTTCTCCACCGCCTTGGCCGAGCCGGCGTGCACGGCCTCGTCGAGGCGACGCTCCAGGTCGGCCAGCTTGCCGGCCGTGGTGTGGATGTCGATGTCCTCGGGGACGTCGGTGCCTTCGCCGGGATGTGCGCTCACGTGACTGGATCTCCCCTGCTCGAACCTGGTGGGACGTTTGGCCTGACTCGGCTCGGTAGGACAATCTAGTGCGAGTGACCACCGACCCCGGCCCGCGCCCACCCCTCGACAAGGCCCGGCTCGAGGCCCACCCCGACCTGGTGGCCGACGTGTCCATCGAGGTGCTCGACGCGACGCCGTCCACGAACGCGGTCGCCGTCGAGCGCGCGCAGGCGGGCGCCCCGGAGGGCCTGGTCGTGGTGGCCGACCACCAGACGCAGGGCCGCGGGCGCCTCGACCGGGTGTGGGAGAGCCCGGCCGGGACCGCGGTCACGTTCTCGCTGCTGCTGCGCCCCACCGCACCGACCCGGTCCTGGCCGTGGCTCCCGCTGCTGACCGGGTACGCCGTCGACAAGGCGCTGAAGGCGCGGGGGCTCGACGCCGGGGTGAAGTGGCCCAACGACGTGCTCATCGGCGACCGCAAGGTGGCCGGCATCCTGGTCGAGCGGATCGAGACGCCGGACGGGCCGGCCGCGGTGGTCGGTGTCGGCATCAACGTCTCGATGACCGAGGACGAGCTGCCGGTGCCCGAGGCGACGTCGCTGTCGATCGAGTCCGGTACGGCCCCCGACCGCACCGACGTGTTCGTCGAGGTGCTCGCCTCGATCCGGGAGGCCTACGACGCCTGGCAGGCCGGCGGCGACCTCAACGGCATGCGGGTCGCGGAGTCCTACACCAGGGCCTGCGTCACCGTGGGCCAGGACGTGCGGGTCGACCTGCCCGACGGTTCGGTGCTCGAGGGCCGGGCGACCGGCATCGACCCGACCGGCCAGCTGGTGGTCGCCACCGACGCGGGCGAGCGCCACGTCGGTGCCGGTGATGTGGTGCACGTCCGTCGTCGCGAGTGACATGATCGCTTCGTGGCCATCTCCAAGAAGCTCCTCAACGAGGGCGAGAACGTGCTGGTCAGCATGCGCCAGCACCCGAAGGCGCTGTTCCCGGCGGTGTTCGCCCTCGTGGTGCTGCTTGCCGTCGGCGTCGCCGTACAGAGCCTGATCGACCAGGACACGGTGACGCTGGTCTTCTGGGTGCTCGTCGGGATCGGCATCATCTGGTTCGTGCTCCGGCCGTTCCTGCTGTGGCTGACCTCGGTGCACGCCGTCACCGACCGCAGGATCATCACGCGCTGGGGCATCCTCACCCGGCGCGGCCACGACATACCGCTGAAGCGGGTCAGCGACATGTCGATCGAGATCAACCTGATCGACCGGCCGTTCGGCTGCGGCACGCTGATCATCACCAACGCCTCGACCGACGGCGAGGTGCACCTGCACGACATCCCGCGGGTGGAGAAGACCAAGCTGCTGATCCACAACCTCGTCAACGACATCCAGGAACCGCTGTCCCGCACCGATGAAGGAATCTGAGCCGGACGCCCCCGCCGACGCCGACGCGGACCTCGGGCGGGCGATCCTCGGCGAAGAGCCGCTCTACAACGCCGCCGAGGTGGCGACCGAGACCGGAGTCACGCTCGACCAGGCGCGCCGGCTGTGGCGCGCCCTCGGCTTCCCCGAGGCCGGGGCCGCTCGTGCGTTCACCCAGTCCGACGTGACGGCTGTCTCGACGCTGGTCGGCGCCATCGACAGCGGCCTGGTCGACTTCGACCTTGCGGTCACGCTGACCCGGGCCGTCGGCCAGACCATGGCCCGGCTGGCCGATTGGGAGGTCGCGGCGCTCGTGCACCGGGTCGAGGAGCTCGCGACCAGCGAACATGCCACCGAGACCCAGATGCAGACGGCGCTCCGCATGGTCGAGGAGTTCGGCCAGCCGTTCGAGGAGCTGCTCCTCTACGCCTGGCGGCGGCACCTGGCGGCCGCGGCCAGCCGGATGGAGGCGATGGGCGCCAACGAGGAGGACCTGCACACGGTGCAGCTCACGGTGGGATTCGCCGACATCGTCAGTTTCACCGAGCTGTCCAACGAGCTGGCCCGCGACCGCATCGGCGACCTCGTGGAGCTGTTCGAGTCACGCTGCGCCGATGTGGTGGCGGCCCAGCGGGGTCGGGTGATCAAAAGCATCGGCGACTCCGTGCTGTTCGTGAACGACGACGCCATCGCCGGCTACGACACAGCCGAGGGGATCATCAACGTGATCGGTCGCGACTCCCGGATGCCCGACGTGCGGGTGGGCCTGGCGAGCGGGCCGGTGCTGATGCGGCTCGGCGACGTGTTCGGCCCGCCGGTCAACATGGCCGCCCGGCTGACCGCGGTCGCCCGCCGCAACCGGATCATCATCGACGCCGCCACCGCGGAGAAGCTTCCCGACGACCAGTTCGAGACCCGGCGGCTGCCGGGTCGTCCGGTGCGGGGCTTCGGGATAATAGAGCCGGTGGCCGTGCGCAGGCACTAATTGCAGCAACAGTGAAATTTCGTAGATAAATCCTCGCAGGACCACTGGAATCCCTACCTTGACGACGTGATCGAGGTCCAGAACGTACGGCTCGATCCCGCGAGCCGACGCACTTGGGTGGACGACACCGAGGTGGTGCTGTCGCGCAAGGAGTTCGACCTCGTGCATGCGCTGATCGAGCGCGCGGGCGAGATCGTGACCCGCGACGAGCTGATGCGCGACGTGTGGGGCACCACGTTCTGGACGTCGTCGAAGACCATCGACGTGCACCTGGGGTGGGTACGCCGCAAGCTCGGCGACAACACCCGCCGACCGACCTTGATCACCACGATCAGAGGTCAGGGCCTGCGCTTCGAGCCCGCAGCTCCTGTGCGATCCGTGTCACCGCCTGCTCCAGCGTGACCCCGAGGTCGAGCCGGAAGTCGTGTGGCTGGTGCCGGGTCAGGCCGCGGGCGGTCTCCGCGGTGCGCACCAGCGCGTCGGCGATCGACGTCGGGTCGGTGTCGCAGACGGTCAGCCCGGTCACCCACTCGGCGCGGTAGCCCGCGAAGTCGTTGGTCACCGTGGGGATCCCGGCCAGCGGCAGCTCGAGCGCCAGGTGGCCGGGATGCGGGCTCAGCATCAGCGCGAGCCCGACATCGGTGTCGGCGAGCAGGTCGTGGTAGCCGTCGTAGCTGAGCTTGCCGAGCATCTCCACCCGGGCCCGTGGCCCCAGGTCCACCTCGTTCGCGATGTCCTCACCAGCGAAGCGGATCACGCCGGTGACCCCGTCGGGCAGCCGTTCGGCCCACAGGCGCAGTGCCTCGAGCCCGGCGGCGAACATGTTGCGCGGCTTGCCGGGCCGGGCGTAGAAGAGCACCCGCACCTCGCCCGGCGCCGCGGGCCGCCAGCGCTCGGCCGCCGCGTGCAGCGGCCCGGGATCCAGGGCTGGGGCGAACGCGACGTCGGGGGTGGTGGGGGCGACGTCGGCGACGTACGCCGCGAGCGAGGCGGAGTTGACCAGCGGCAGGAAGCCCGCGGCGTAGGTGGAGAAGGCCTTCGCGTAGAGCGGACCCCAGGGGTAGAAGCCCGGCTCGAAGTCCTGGATCAGATAGACCACCCGGTCGGCCGCGACCCGTCCTGTGCGGGCCAGCGTCTTCAGCGCCCAGGCCGTGGTCCAGTACGTCGCCACCCAGACGTCGTCGCTGGTGTGCCCGGCACGATCCGGGGTCATCGGTGTGCTCAGCCGCAGCGAGCCGGCGACGTCGGACAGGCCGCCGTCGCGCACGATCGAGCGCAGCGCGGACAACGCTTCGTCGTGGGTGCTGGTCCGGGCCGGCTGGACGACGACCACCCGCAGTTCGCGGCCCAGCTCGGCGGCGAGGAGGGCGGCGGCAAGCACCGCGGTCTTGATCCCGGCGAAGAACGCGTGCGGCTCGAACGCCTGCAGCACCAGCGCCACGTGCGGCCGGTCGCCGTCGAAGACCAGGGAGCCCACGGCCCGGACCGCGGGCGTGGTCGCGTCGAGGTCGAGGGTCGTGGTGACCGTCGCGGCACCGGCGTCGCTCTGCCCCGCGACCCGGCGCAGGAAGCCCGAGGGGTTCGCGGTGAGGAAGTGGCGCTCGCCGCGGGTGTCGACCTCGAAGTCCGACGTCGAGCGGAGGAACTCCCGCACCGCCTCCGCGGGTCCGTCGAGGTGGGTGTGCTCGACGATCACCACGGAGCCGGCGGGCGCGAGGGATGCGTAGGTCTCGAGCTCGGCGAGCACCTCGTCCCTGGTCCCTCCGGTGCCGAGCACGAACAGGGCCGGACCGGACGCGTCGAGCCGGCCGCGCACCTGCTCGACGATGTCGCCGGTGGTCGGTGGACCGGTCAGGTAGGTCAGCCGCGGGTGCTGCGGACGGTTGGACTCGGCCTCGGCGTCGATGGTGACCACCTGACCGCGGCCGATGATCTGCAGCCGGTCGGCGAGGAACAGCGCCGTGCCGCCCCGGTAGGTGCCGGTCTGCACGACCAGGCTCGGCTTCACCTCCTCGAGCAGCTCCTGGTAGACCCACAGGTCGGTCGGGTAGGCGTGCAGCCGGGTGCCGCGGTACCAGACGTTCTGCCAGGTCCGCCGCGCCGCGTGGTGGTAGACCCGCTGGAACGCCCGGGTGATCGCGGCCTGCATCGGCCCGCCGATCTCGCTGGGGTCGAGGTCGTCGAGGAAGGCGCGGATCTCCTTCTTCGGCGGGCGCTCGGTCACGGCGGTGACTGTACCGATCCACCCGTCCCACTGATCCACCACTAATCTTTGGGACGTGTCCGACCTTGCTCCCACCCTCGCGGTCATCGGGGGCGGCCAGCTCGCCCGGATGATGGCGCAGCCGGCGATCGCGCTCGGACTGCCGCTGCGGCTGCTCGCCGAGGCCGAGGGAGTCTCCGCCGCGCAGGTCATCCCCGACCACGTCGTCGGTGACTACACCGACCTCGACAAGCTCCGGAAGGTCACCGACGGCTGCGCCGTGGTGACCTTCGACCACGAGCACGTGCCCACCGAGCATCTCCGGGCGCTCGCCGAGTCCGGTGTCGCGGTGCGGCCGGGCCCGCATGCGCTGGTGCACGCGCAGGACAAGGGCGTGATGCGGGCCCGCCTCGCCGAGCTCGACGTGCCGTGCCCTCGCAACCAGATCGTCGAAGCCGTGGCCGACGTGGAGGCGTTCGGCTTCCCGTGCGTGCTGAAGACGACCCGGGGCGGCTACGACGGCAAGGGCGTCTGGTTCGTCTCCTCCGCCGACGAGGTGGCGGAGCCGCTCCGGGTCGCCGCCGACGCCGGGGTGCGGCTGCTGGCGGAGGAGCGGGTCGACTTCGTGCGCGAGCTGGCCGCGCTGGTGGCGCGGTCGCCGAGCGGCCAGGCGGCGGCGTACCCGATCGTGGCCTCGACCCAGGTCGACGGCATCTGCCGCGAGGTGGTCGCGCCCGCACCCGACCTGGCGCCGGCGCTCAGCGGGCAGGCGCAGGAGATCGCTCTGCGGATCGCGGGCGCCCTCGACGTCACCGGCATCCTCGCCGTCGAGCTGTTCGAGACGAGGGACGGGCGGATCCTGGTCAACGAGCTGGCGATGCGGCCGCACAACACCGGCCACTGGAGCCAGGACGGCGCCGTCACCTCCCAGTTCGAGAACCACCTACGGGCGGTGATGGACCTGCCCCTCGGCTCGCCCGCCCCCCGTGCGCGGTGGACGGTGATGGTCAACATCCTCGGCGGTCCCGACGACCAGGTGGGCCGGCTCTACGACGGCTACCCGCACGCCCTGGCCCGCGACCCGCACCTGCGGGTCCACCTCTACGGCAAAGAGCTGCGACCGGGCCGCAAGGTGGGCCACGTCAACGCCTACGGCGACGACCTCGACGACTGCCTGGAGCGCGCGCGGCACGCCGCCGCGTGGTTCCGTGGCGACCTAGATGACTAGTTCCAAGGCCTCGCACGCTACGCGGCGCTCATCACGCACGCTGGCGGAGTTGCCGACGCTCGAAAGGCGCCCGGCCCGCCAGCGCATCGGCGCCTTGCCATCGCACGCGCTGAGCGCCGCTCGCTTGCACGATCCCTTGGAACTGCCCGTCCGGAACGAAAGTGAGTGACATGAGCGAGACGCGCGTCGGCATCGTGATGGGGTCGGACTCCGACTGGCCGGTGATGAAGGACGCCGGCGAGGCACTCACCGAGTTCGGCATCGGCTTCGAGGCCGACGTGGTCTCCGCCCACCGGATGCCCGAGCAGATGCTGGCCTACGGCAAGCAGGCCGCGGACCGCGGCCTGTCGGTGATCATCGCCGGCGCCGGGGGAGCGGCTCACCTGCCCGGCATGCTGGCGTCGGTGACGCCACTGCCGGTCATCGGCGTGCCGGTGCCGCTGAAGTTCCTCGACGGCATGGACTCCCTGCTCTCGATCGTGCAGATGCCGGCCGGCGTGCCGGTCGCGACCGTGGCCATCGGCGGCGCCCGCAACGCCGGCCTGCTCGCCGTACGCATCCTGGCCGCGAGCGACCCCGACCTCCGCGTCAAGATGGTCGACTTCCAGGCCTCCCTGAAGGCCTCGGCCGAGGAGAAGGGCCAGGTCGTCCGCAGCGCCTCCGGTCCCAGCCGCCTCGGGTTCTGATGCGCCCGGGCCGGATCCTCGGCCTGGACGTGGCGCGCTGCCTGGCGCTGCTCGGGATGGTGGCGGTGCACGTGCTGCCGGCCGACTCCTGGGGTCATGATCTGGCGCACGGCCGTGCCGCTGCGCTGTTCGCGGTGCTCCTGGGGGTGACGGCGTCCCTCTCGTCCCGACGGAAGGGTGCGTCCGCGGGGCTGGCGGTCCGGGCGGGGCTGATCGCGGTCGTGGGCCTGGTGCTCGGCGAGCTCGATTCGGGGCTGGCCGTGATCCTGACCTACTACGGACTGCTCCTGCTGCTCGGCTTGGCATTCCTCCACCTGAAGGTGCGTGCGCTTCTCGTGGTCGCCGGGTTCTGGATCGTCCTGGCGCCGGTCGTCTCCCAGCTGGTCCGGCCGGCCTTGCCCGAGCGAACGTTGCTGGTGCCGAGCTTCGGGAGTCTCCAGCATCCCTGGCAGCTGCTGACCGAGCTCACCTTCACCGGCTACTACCCGGCGGTGCCGTGGCTCGCCTATCTCCTGGTCGGCATGGCGGTCGGACGGATGCGGCTGACCCGCCGGGCGGTCCACGCGGTGCTGCTGACCGCGGGCCTGGCACTGGCCGTGGTGGCCATCGTCGTCTCGGGAGCCCTGGCCGACCCGGCCGATGTCCGTGCTGGGGAGGCTGGCCTGTTCGGCGTCACGCCGACCGGAGGGGACTGGTCGTGGTTGCTGGTGGCCACGCCCCACAGCGCGACGCCGTTCGACCTGGCCCACACCGTCGGCACCGCGCTGGCCGTGATCGGCGCCGGTCTCCTGGTGGGCGGGGTGCTGCGCGACCGGACCGAGCGCGCCGTGGCGGTGCTGTTCGGCGCCGGCACCATGACCCTGACCCTCTACAGCCTCCACGTGGTGCTGCGCACCGACCTCTTCTGGCCGCCCGACGATGACACCGCCGCCTCCTTCGGTTGGCACGTGCTGGTGCTGGTGTGCGTCGGCGCGGTCTTCGTCGCGCTCGACCGCCGCGGTCCCCTCGAGCAGCTGGTGGGGCATGCAGCGGAGGCCGCGAGCCGGTGGTCGAGCCAGGGGAGAGTCAGATCCCGGCGGCGGCCTTGATGTCGTTGCGCAGCGCGTCGAGGCGGCCGGCGGCGGCGATCCGGGCGGCGTCGACGCCGTCCTCCGGGTCGACCGGGATGACGACCTCGAGGTAGCACTTGATCTTCGGCTCGGGGCCGCTCGGCCGGACGATCACCCGGGCGCTGGACGCGAGCCGGTAGCGCAGACCGTCGGTCGGCGGCAGGCCGCCGACCCCCTTGGTGAGGTCCTCGGCCAGCTCGACCGCGAGGCCGCCCAGCTCGCTGGGTGGGTGGTCGCGGAGCCGCTGCATGGCCTGGCCGATCACGCCGAGGTCGGTGACCCGCACCGAGACCTGGTCGGTGGCGTGCAGCCCGTGCGCGGTGGCGATCTCGTCGAGCAGGTCGTCGAGGGTGCGCCCCTCGGCCTTCAGCTTCGCGGTGAGCTCACAGAGCATGAGCAGTGCGGAGACGCCGTCCTTGTCCCTGACGTGGTCGGGATCGACGCAGTAGCCGAGCGCCTCCTCGTAGCCGAAGGCCAGCCCCTCGAGCCGGCCGATCCACTTGAAGCCGGTCAGGGTCTCGACGTGCTGCTGGCCGGCGGCCGCGGCCTGCTTGCCGAGCAACGACGACGACACGATCGAGGCGGCGTAGATGCCCCGTTTGCCCTGTGACAGCAGGTGGTGGGCCAGCAAGGCCCCCACCTCGTCGCCGCGCAACATCCGCCAGCCCTGGGGTCCGGGCACGGCGGCGGCGCAGCGGTCGGCGTCCGGGTCGTTGGCCACCACCAGGTCGGCTCCGTGCTGCTCGGCCAGCGCCATCGCCAGGTCCATCGCCCCCGGTTCCTCCGGGTTGGGGAATGCCACCGTCGGGAAGTCCGGGTCCGGCTGCTCCTGCTGCTCGACGACCCACGGCTGCGAGAAGCCCGCCGTCTCGAGCACCTGCAGCACCGAGGCGCCGCCGACGCCGTGCAGCGGGGTATAGACCACGGAGAGGTCGCGGGGGCCGTCCTCGGCCAGGTCGGCGACCGTGTCGAGGTAGCGGTCGACGATGTCCTCGCGGAGGACCGTGCCCGGTCTGCCCCGCGGTATGTCGGCGAGGGGCCCGACGGCGGCGATCCGGGCGGCGATGTCGCTGTCGGCGGGCGGCACGATCTGGGTGCCGTCGCCGAGGTAGACCTTGTAACCGTTGTCCTCGGGCGGGTTGTGGCTCGCGGTCACCATCACCCCGGCAGCACACCCGAGCTCGCGGATCGCGAAAGCCAGGATCGGCGTGGGCAGCGGGCGCGGCATCACGTGCGCGGTGAACCCGGCGCCGGTCATCACCTCGGCGGTGTCGCGGGCGAAGGTGTCGGAGTTGTGGCGGGCGTCGTAGCCGATCACGACCGACCCGCCGTGCTCGCCGGCACCGTGCTCGAGGAGGTACGCCGCCAGGCCGGCCGCGGCCCGGATCACCACGACCCGGTTCATCCGGTTGCTGCCGGCGCCGAGGGCCCCGCGGAGCCCGGCCGTGCCGAACTCCAGGGTGCCGTCGAAGCGGTCGGCGAGGTCCGCCGGATCCCCGCCGCCCTCGACGTCGGCGATGATCGCCTCCAGCTCGCTGCGCGTCTGCGGGTCGGGATCCTCGGCCGCCCAGGCCCGGGCGGTCTCGAGGAGGTCGGGGAGGCTGGTCATGCCCGGCACCGTAGCGCGGCATCATGGCCCCGTGCCTTCCGCTCCGTCGTACACCTTCGGTGGCAGCTGGCACGTCGCGGCGCCGCTGGCCGAGGTCCGGGCCACGATCGTGGATCTCGAGCACTATCCCGAGTGGTGGCCGCAGGTGCGGGCGGTCGCGTCGCTGGGTCCGGACGACGCGTGGGTGGTGTGCCGTTCGGTGCTGCCCTACAACCTCCACCTGGTGCTGCACGCGGTCTCCCGGGACGGGGACGTGCTGGAGGTCGGCGTCTCCGGCGACCTGGACGGCTTCGTGCGCTGGCGGCTCACCGAGGAGGGCGGAGGCACCCGGATGGTTCTCGAGCAGGAGGTCACCGTGACCGGGCTGCTGGGGATCGCGTCGTACGCCCTGCGACCGGTGCTCCGCTGGAACCACCACCGCATGATCACGGATTGCGTCGTGGGACTTCGCGAACGACTGCAGGCCGGGTGAGCCGAGGGTAGTTTGCCAGGATGACCCTCCGTGGCTCAGTGCCCCGAGTCGCCCTGCTCGTGCTGGCGACGCTCCTGCCCGCGTCATTGCTCTCTGCCCCGGCCGACTCAGCGCCGTCTCCGCAGACCACGTACGCCAACCAAGCCTTCACGGCCACCAACAACCAGCGCGCCGCACATGACCTGGTCAAGCTCAACCAGAGCTCCTGCCTGAAGCGGTTCGCGGCCGCGCAGGCGCAGAAGATGGCCAACCAGGGCCGGATCTTCCACCAGCCGCTCGCTCCGATCGCCAACCGCTGCCATCTCCGGGCCGTCGGTGAGAACGTCGCCTACGGCTACCCGAACGGTAACGCGGTCGTCCGTGCCTGGATGAACTCCCCCGGCCACCGGGCCAACATCCTCAACCGCATCTACCGCCGGATGGCCATCGCCGCCCGGCAGAGCAGCCAGGGCACCTGGTACGTCGCACAGGTGTTCGGCCGCCGACTCTGAAGGTTGCGCGTCCCGCGATAGCCTGCCTCTTGTGGCAGGCCCCGACTTAGACACCGAGATCAAGCAGCTCCAGGCGACCATGCACACCATCGAGCAGGTGCTCGACCTGGATGGCATGCGCGCCGAGATCGCCGACCTCGGCGAGCAGGTCGGCGCGCCCGATCTCTGGGACGACCAGGACAACGCGACCCGGGTCACCGGGCGACTCTCCGACCTGCAGGGGCAGGTCGACCGGTTCAGCGAGTTGCAGGGCCGCCTCGACGACGTGACGATCATGGTCGAGCTCAGCCGCGACGAGGGCGACCAGGCGACGCTGACCGAGGCCGAGCACGAGCTCCGCAAGATCGCCAAGGCCGTCGAGTCGCTCGAGGTGCGCACCCTGCTCGCCGGCGAGTACGACGCCCGCGAGGCGCTGATCACGGTCCGCGCCGGCGCCGGGGGTGTGGACGCGGCCGACTTCACCGAGATGCTGATGCGGATGTACACCCGCTGGGCCGAGCAGCACGGCTACCCGGTGGAGGTCTTCGACACCTCCTACGCCGAGGAGGCCGGCCTGAAGTCGGCCACCTTCGCGGTGCACGCGCCGTACGCCTACGGCACGCTCAGCGTCGAGGCCGGCACCCACCGCCTGGTGCGGATCAGCCCGTTCGACAACCAGGGCCGCCGCCAGACCAGCTTCGCAGCCGTCGAGGTGGTGCCGGTGCTCGAGAAGACCGACGAGATCGAGATCCCCGACGAGGACGTGCGGGTCGACGTCTACCGCTCCTCGGGCCCGGGCGGGCAGTCGGTCAACACCACCGACTCCGCCGTCCGGCTCACCCACATCCCCACGGGCACCGTTGTCTCCTGCCAGAACGAGAAGAGCCAGCTGCAGAACAAGGCCAGCGCGATGGCGATCCTCAAGGCCCGCCTCCTCGTGATCAAGAAGGCCGAGGAGGAGGCGCACCTCAAGGAGCTCAAGGGCGACGTCGCCGCGAGCTGGGGCGACCAGATGCGCAACTACGTGCTGAACCCCTACCAGATCGTCAAGGACCTGCGCACCGGCTACGAGGTCGGCAACACCGCCGCGGTCTTCGACGGCGACATCGACGGCTTCATCGAGGCCGGTATCCGCTGGCGCCGCGGTGCCGAACGCGCAGCGGAGAACTGATCCCTGGTTGACCCGTCAGGACCTTTCCGGCCGGCAGCCGGCCTCGGCGTGCACTACGCCCGCCCCAGGACCCCGCGGATCAACGCTTCGCGGCCTCGACCACGGCCACGCACCAGCGCCCGGCGCGGTCGAGCAGCTCGGCGCGGGGCACGCCGGAACTGAGCGTGCAGGTCAGCCATGCGTCGCCGAACATCCCGCCGTAGGAGACCTCCCGGCGCGGCTCGGTCGCGCAGACCACGGCCGCGGACGGCTGCCCGAAGGCGGGTGCGTCCGCGACCGGCTCGCACCCCGGCTCCTCCCGGGC
>JALZCZ010000486.1 GCA_030862825.1 Actinomycetota bacterium
GTAGCCGAGAGTGTAACTCCGAGTTACATTTATCGCATGTCCCTCATCAACAGCCTCAAGCCGGGCGGCAAGCACGGCGTACCGGGGTCGGCGAAGCGCGACCCGATCGGCTACCTGGTGGCCGGCCTCAACAAGCTCGCGCAGAGCGACCTGATCGACAGGGTGAAGCTTCGCAAGCCGGCCGAGCAGGCGGTCTTCACCGTGACCCGCAGCGGTTTCAAGACGGTGACCAACGCCAACCGCACCTTCGCCCGGGCCGGCAGCAAGGGCAAGCCCGGCGTGCATCCCGCGACGGCCAAGCCGCGGGGCGTCTTCGACCTCACTCCCACCGAGGACGAGCAGATGCTGGTCGACGTGGTGACCGAGTTCGCCGCGGAGGTCGTGCGGCCGGCCGCGGCCGAGGCCAACGACTCCTGCGAGGCACCCGACGCGCTGCTCAAGGCCAGCCTGGAGATCGGCCTGCCGATCCTGGGTGTGCCGGAGGCGCTGGGCGGCATCTCCGAGGAGCGGTCGGCCATGGCCGGCACGCTCGTCGCCGAAGCGCTCGCCAAGGGCGACCTGGGCCTGGCTGTCGCCAGCCTCGCTCCCGGCAGCGTGGCCACCGCGCTGGGCCTGTGGGGCACCGACGCTCAGCAGCAGACCTACCTCCCTGCGTTCACCGGTGACGACGTGCCCGCCGCGGCGCTCGCGCTGACCGAACCGCGAGTGCTGTTCGACGTGCTGTCGCCGGCGACGACCGCCACCAGGTCCGGCGACGGCTACACGCTCAACGGGGTCAAGACCCTCGTCGCCCGCGGCGCGACGGCCGAGCTGTTCGTCGTCGGCGCCAGCCTCGACGGCAAGCCGACGCTGTTCCTCGTGGAGTCCGCGACCGACGGCCTGGCCATCGAGGGCGATCCCGCCATGGGCGTGCGCGCCGCCTCGCTCACCAAGCTGACCCTGAAGGATGTGCACGTGTCCGCCGACGCCGTGCTCGGCGAGACCGACGGCACGACCTACGTCGAGTGCGTCCGCCTCTCACGGCTCGCCTGGTGCGCGCTGGCTGTCGGCACCGCCCAGGCCGTGCTCGACTACGTGACCCCCTACGTCAAGGAGCGAGAGGCCTTCGGTGAGCCGGTGGCGCATCGCCAGTCGGTGGCGTTCATGGTCGCCAACATCGCCATCGAGCTGCAGGCGATGCGGCTGGTCACCTACAAGGCCGCCGCCCGCGCCGCCGCCGGCAAGGACTTCAGTCGCGAGGTCGCTCTGGCCCGCAAGCTGTGCACCGACAAGGGCATGCAGATCGGCCTCGACGGCGTCCAGCTGCTCGGCGGCCACGGCTACGTCAAGGAACACCCCGTCGAACGCTGGTATCGCGATCTCCGCGCGATCGGCGTCATGGAAGGAAGCGTGCTGGTCTGATGATCAACCTCGACGATCCCAAGCGGTTCCAACCGCTGGTGGGCCAGGCCCACCAGGTCGCCATGAACATGCTGCGACCCATCTCCCGCAAGTACGACCTCGCCGAGCACGAGTACCCCAAGGAGCTCGACATGCTCGCGGCAATGATCGACGGGCTCTCCGAGTCCGGCGCGTCCGAGGGTGCCGGTGCGTCGGGCGTACGCCGTGAGGAGGCGGACGAGGACACGACGGTCAAGAACGGCGCCAACCTGGCCTCGGTCATGTCCATCGCCGAGATGTGCTGGGGCGACGTCGGGCTGCTGCTGTCGATGCCGCGCCAGGGCCTGGGCAACTCCGCCATCGCGTCCGTCGCCAGCGACGAACAGCTGGAGAAGTTCGACGGCGTCTGGGCCGGCATGGCGATCACCGAGCCCGGCGTCGGCTCTGACTCCGCCAAGATCACGACCACGGCAGTCCTCGACGGCGACGAGTACGTCCTCAACGGCGAGAAGATCTTCGTCACCAGCGGTGACCGGGCCGACCACATCGTGGTGTGGGCGACCCTCGAGAAGGCCCTCGGCCGGGCGGCGATCAAGTCGTTCGTGGTCGCGAAGGGCACGCCCGGCATGGAGGTCGAGCGGCTCGAGCACAAGCTCGGGATCCGTGCGTCCGACACCGCCACCATCCGGTTCGAGAACTGCCGGGTGCCGAAGGAGAACCTCCTCGGGTCCGCGGACATCGACGACAAGCAGGGCTTCGCGGGCGCGATGGCGACCTTCGACAACACGCGTCCGCTGGTCGCCGCGATGGCGGTCGGCTGCGCCCGGGCGTCGCTCGACCTGACCCGCGACCTGCTGTCCGAGGCCGGCGTCGAGATCGACTACGACCGTCCGGCGACGGTCCAGTCGGCCGCGGCCGCCAAGTTCCTGCAGATGGAGGCCGACTGGGAGGGTGCCTACCTGCTGACCCTCCAGGCGGCCTGGATGGCCGACAACCGCAAGCCCAACTCCCTCGAGGCCTCGATGGCCAAGGCGAAGGCCGGCCGGGTCGGCTCGGACATCACCCTCAGCTGCGTCGAGCTCTGCGGCACGATCGGCTACAGCGAGGCCGAGCTGTTGGAGAAGTGGGCGCGCGACTCCAAGATCCTCGACATCTTCGAGGGCACCCAGCAGATCCAGCAGCTGATCGTGGCCCGCCGGATCCTGGGGTTGTCGAGCGCCGAGCTCAAGTAGCTCACGTAGCTCAACGGCACAGCGGCGCGAGCCGTGCCACGTCGTCGGCCCGCACCAGGTCGGCGACGGCCACGAAGACCGTGTCGACACCGCGGGCGGCCAGCGCCCCGTAGCGGTCCCGCTGGTCGGCCGCGGTGCCGGCGCTCGTGCGCTTCGCGTACGCCGCCGCCGCGGCGCGACCACGCAGCCGCTCGACCCTCGACCAGGTGTCGTCGCGGTCGGTGCCGATGACCGGCAGGTCGAGCACGGTGACGCGGAGGTCTGCCGGGTCGCGGCCCACTGCGGCGGCCGCACTTCGTGCCGCGACGATCCGGGCATCCAGCGCGTCGAGGTCGGAGGGCACGTTGATCCCGTCGGCCATCCGGCCCGCGATCCGCAGGGTCCGGTCGCCCGATCCGCCGAGCAGGATCGGGATCGCTCCCGCCGGCCGCGGGTAGCTTGTCGTCTCGGGCAGGCTGACCCGGCTGCCGGCGTACTCCTTGGTGCCCGAGGCCCACAGCGCCCGCATCGTCTCGATGGCCGTCTCCACGGCGTCCAGCCTGGCCGACGGTGGCGGGAACTCCAGGCCGTAGGCGGCATGCTCGCGCGCCCACCATCCCGCGCCGAGTCCGAGGAAGGACCGACCCCCGGTCAGTGCGCTCAGGGTCGCCGCCGCCTTCGCGGTGATGCCGGGTGCCCGGAACGTCACCGGCGTCACCAGCGTGCCCAGGCTCAGCCCGGTCCTGAGCCCGGCGAGCATCCCGAGGGTGACCCACGGCTCGGGGATCGGCGTCCAGGCGCGGTCGACCTGCGGAATCTGGATCAGGTGGTCCATCACCGCGATCCCCTCGAACCCGCACTCGTCGGCCGCGAGGGCGACCTCGGTCAGCCAGCCGCCGGGATCGTCACCCCACGGGAAGCGCGAGACCTGCAGGACGATCCGGAGGCCCTGGGAGGTGCGACGGTCCTCCGAGGTTCGGGTCGTGTGCCTGACGCCGACCTCTGGTGCGTTCGGAGGCACACGAGCCGGCTCCGGCACGACGCGCTCCACCCGGTCCCACCCCTCCTCGGCCAGCTCGTCGAGCACGAGCAGGTGCCGCTTGACCTGGCCGGCCAGCACCTGGGCGGGCACCGGGCGGTCGCGGGCGGCGTTGCGGCGCCGACACTCCTCCGTCC
>JALZCZ010000489.1 GCA_030862825.1 Actinomycetota bacterium
GCCGGACGTCGCCCTCCTAGTACCAGCCGAGGTCGCGCAACGCGGACTCACCGAGACCGACCGCGTGCCCGTCCTCGTGACCGAGCACCTTGAACACCTTGGGCGGCACCTCTTCGGGCCGGCGGCACACCGCGAGGATCGGGATCCGGTAGAGCGTGATCGTGGACGGGAGCGTACCGGGAACGCGTCCGCCGCGTGCTGTCCAGGGGACGCCGCGGAAGACGCCGAGCAGCAGCAGGCCGGGTTGTCGCTCATCCGCCGGTTGCTCGTCCTCGATCAGGACCGCGATCTCGCGCATCATCGGGACGACGAACTCCGGGAGGGAGTCCAGCGCCTCCACGACCAGCGCCTCGAACTCTTCGGCCGGCACGGAGCCCGGGTCCATCAGAGGTCTTCCGAGTCTGGATGGGCACGCGGGACAGTGAGCATGAAGACTGTGTCTCCCTCGTGGTCGCCGGCCACCAGGTCGCCGCCGTGCGCGCGGGCGATCTGTCGGGCGATCGGCAGCCCCAGACCGGTCCCTCCGCTGTCCCTGGCCCTGCTCTGGTCGAGCCGGACGAACCGCTCGAAGATCCGCTCGCGGTCGGCCTCGGGGACGCCAGGGCCGTCGTCGATGACCTCGATCAGTGCCGTCGTGACGGTCTCGCTCAATCGCAGCTGCACGCGGTGCCGGGCATGCCGGCCCGCGTTGTCGGCGAGGTTGCGCAGGGCGCGTGCCAAATGGTCGGGGTCACCGAGGACCCGGACGGGTGGCGCGCTGACCTCGACCTCCGGCACGCCTGCCCGGCGCAGGCGGTCCGCCTCGGATCGCACCAGGTCGTCCAGGTCCACCTCCCGAGCCTGGAGGGTCAGTCCGTGCTCGTCGGAGCGCGCGAGCAGCAGCAGGTCGGCAACGAGCCGGTCCACCCGGTCCAGTTCCGCGAGCACTTCCGCCGAGACGGATGACCAGTCGATCATCCTCGGGTGCAGGGCCTGGATCTCGTGAGCGGCGCGGATCGTGGCCAGCGGGCTCCTCAGCTCGTGGGACGCATCGCCCACGAACCGCTTCTGCGCCTCAGCCCCGGCCTGCAGCCGGGTGAGCATCGCGTTCATGGTCTGCGCGAGCCGGGCGATCTGGTCGCCTCCGGCCGGCACCGGGACCCGCGCTGCCAGCGCGTGCGTGCCGTCGATGGTCGAGACCCGGCGCCGGATCGCCTCCACCGGTGCCAGCGCCCGGCCGGTCAGCCAGTACGACGTCAGGCCCACGGCGACCAGCACGAGCGGAAGCCCGAAGGCCAGCAGCTCGCCCACGACGTCGGTCGACTCCTGGACGGTCTCGAGGCTGTGAGCCGCGAGCACCACCATCGGTCCGTCCGGGCTCGTGACTCCCCGAGCGACGACGACGAATGTCCCTTCCTCGCCGATGGGCAGCTGGTCGCTGGTCCTGACGATGACCTTGCCCGGCACCGGGGTCAGGTCGAGCACAGGAGGCTCGCCCTCAACACTCGGGCTGGCCGCCAGCACCGACCCACCGCCGTCGACGACCTGGATCAGGGACTCGTCACCGCCGCCGGTGATGAGGTCGACGGCAGAACCGTCCTCAGCCACCTGAGCGGCCACGTCGCTGGCCTGCTGTCGCGCGACGTCGGTCAAGGACGACTGGAGCTGGTGGCGCTGCAGCAGGACGAAGGCGATCGACGCGGCAGCCAGCATGAGGGCGACCACCAGCGTCGCCGCAGCCGACGTCCGGACGCGGACGCCGCCCATGCGTGACCACCGACGCTCAGCCACCGTTGCCCTCCAGCCGGTAGCCCGCGCCGCGGACGGTCTCGATGGCCTTGCGCCCGAACGGCTGGTCGATCTTGCGCCGGAGATAGCCGATGTAGACCTCCACCACGTTGTCGTCGCCGTCGTAGTGGAGGTCCCAGACACTCTCGAGGATCTCCAGCTTCGAGACGACGACGCCACGATGCCGCATCAGATAGTGGAGCAGGCCGAACTCCCGCGGGGTCAGGGAGATGTCGACGCCTCCGCGGCGCACATCGCGGGTGCCCGGGTCGAGCGTCAGGTCGCCGGCGGTCAACGAGGTCGGCCGCTCGGGGGCACCTCGGCGGATGAGCGAACGCAGCCTGGCCACGAGCACCACGAACGAGAACGGCTTGGTGAGGTAGTCGTCCGCGCCGAGGTCGAAGGCGTCGACCTGGTCGTACTCGCCGTCCTTCGCGGTCAGCATCAGGATCGGCGTCCAGATGTTCGCCTCGCGCAAGCGTCGGCACACGTCGTAGCCGTTGAGCCGTGGCAGCATGATGTCGAGCACGATGACGTCGTACGGCGCATCCTCGGCGGCATGCAAGCCGGTCACTCCGTCGTGACGGATGTCCACGACGAAACCCTCCGCGACCAACCCGCGCCGCACGGTCTCGGCGAGCGGGACCTCGTCCTCCACCAGTAACACGCGCACGTGCGTCTCCCTTCTTCCAGTACTCCTGCCCTCAGGCTCGCAACACGCGGCTGAGAGGGCGCTGTGCGCGCGGGTGCGCTGTGGGCCTCTCAGCCGGGCTCAGCGTCCTCACAGCCCCGCCCTCGCAGGCTTTCCCTGTCGGTCCGCACCGTGCGGTCGACGAAGGGAGAAGATCATGCGGAACCTCAAGCGCAACGCGGCGGTGATCGCCGCCACGGCGGTGATCGGGAGCGTCGGGATCGGCGGCGTCATGGCTGCGCAGGCCGACACCACCCCCAAGGCCCCGGCCGGCTCCTCGGTCCAGTCGGTACCGGCAGGTGCCGAGGAGACGGCTGACGGTCCGGACCAGGGTGCTGATGCCGACCCGAACGAGCCCGGTCACCAGGACGCCGACGAGAGCGGCGAGGCGGAGGGTGTCGAGGGCGCCGCGGAGACGGCGGACGGTCCCGACCAGGGTGCGGACGCCACCCCGGACGTGCCCGGTCACCAGGACGCCGACGAGAGCGGCGAGGCCAACTAGCCGGTTCGTCAGCGGCCTGAGCGACCGACGTGTCGAGGTGGGGCCCAACCAATCGTGGCTCCACCTCGGCCCATGGCCCGCCAGGAGCCGGCCAGCTCGGAGAGGCGCCACACGAGCACCCGGCAAAACGCCTCCGTGGCGATCTCCCGGCTCATCTTCGACGTTCCGGAGCTTCGCTCGACGAAGACGATGGGCAGTTCATGCACGCGTAGTCCGGCCCGGTCGGCCCGCCAGGTGGTCTCGATCTGGAAGCTGAAGCCCTCAGAGTGCGAGAACTCGATGCGCGAACGCTGGATCGCTGAGGACCGCCAGGCACGGAACCCGGACGTGGCGTCGGTCTCCGAGAGCCGGAGTGCGCGCCGCACGTAGCCGTTGGCCCCACGGGACAGCAGTCGCCGCTTCCAGTTCCAGCCGCTGGTCTCGCCGCCCGGGACGTAGCGGGAACCGATGACGACGTCGCAGCGGGCGAGCTCGGCCACCATCGCCGGGATCCGATGGGCCGGGTGGGAGCCGTCGGCATCCATCTGCACGACGACGGCGTACCCCTGCGCGAGGGCCCACGCGAAGCCGGCGCGATAGGCCTCGCCGAGGCCGAGCTTGCCCGGCCGGGAGAGCAGGTACACGGAAGTCCCGTACTGCGGGTGCGCCGACACCAGCGCCCCGGTGCCGTCGGGGCTGCCGTCGTCCACGACCAGTACGTCGGCGCCGAGCGTCGACGTGTGGTGCAGGAGGGCTTCAATGGTGGGGCGGATGGTCTGGGCCTCGTTGTAGGTAGGCACCACGACGACTGTGCGTGGGTGATGCGATGTGTTGGTTGCCATGGGTCCACCGTGGACCGGCCGACCTGCCACCAACCTGACCGGCAACCGGCACCGGCACGGCCGCGCTTGGGCAGGTGGCTGGCAGGTCGGCCTTCAATATCGTCCGCAACATGATCGCGTTCCTCACGCCGTTCCTCTTGGTCCTCGGCCCAACAGCCGTCGTCGTAGCGATGGGCATCGTTTTCGCGGAGACCGGGCTCCTACTGGGCTTCTTCCTGCCGGGAGACTCGTTGCGGTTCACGATCGGAGCATTGGCCGCGGGCGGTCTGCTACACGTCCCCTTCTTGATCGTGGTGGTCGGCCTGTTCGTAGCCGCTGTCGCAGTCGACCAGATGGGCTACGCCGTCGGACGGCGGCTCGGGTCGAAGGTCTACACACGCGCGGACTCCCGCGTCTTCGCGACATCACACCGGGTGGCCGCCGAACGCTTCTTCGAGCGATACGGACCGAAGGCCGTGGTGCTGGCCCGGTTCGTCCCCGTGGTGCGGACGTTGACCCCCGTCGTGGCCGGCGTCGGGCAGATGCCGCGACGGCAGTTCACCGTTTTCAATGTCCTCGGCGCCCTGACCTGGACCGCGGGGCTGCTCACGGTCGGCTTCTACCTGGGCTGGATCCCTCTTGTCGCGACCCACATCGAGCTCTTCGCCGTCGGGGTAGTGATCGTGTCCTTGGTTCCCGCCACCGTTGGGCTGGTCCGACACCGATCGGAAAGGGCGCGGTCGGCGTGCGAACGGGTACGGCGTTTGGGACCCGAACCCACAAGCAACAGCAGTGGGAACAAGCGCTTTCGACAACTCGCGAAGGCCGACTAGCTCGACGCGTCGCCACCCGGTCCTACGCGCGCGCGAACTCGGAGGCCGCGTCGATGGGTTGCCAGCAAGCCGCCCGCCTCGGCACGCTCGGTGAAGTAGGCACAGTCGGCGGCGGGGTCGGCCGGGGACCTCACCAGGCCCCGTCAGACGCACCGGCGCAGCCACTGGCGGCAGGCGTGGGCGTACAGCCTGCGAGTGGTCTCGGCATCGTTCGCCATGATCGCCGCGGCGACCCGGGTCGCGTCGTCGTCACGGAGGATGCATCCTCTGGCGTACGACAACTGGGCAGCCCCGCGAGCCGCGGCTCATCCACGAGCGGTCGGTCGGCCTCCTGACCGGCATCGGCCCCGCAGCCGTGGACCAACAGACCGGAAGAACCGGCGAGACCCTCACCGCGGCCACTGCCAAGGCAGCCGCTGGGGTTCTGTCTGGACCGTCCTGCCTAGTAGCCGCCTATGACTCTCAAGAAGTGAGGCCGCTCCTCGCGCCCGATGATCGCATCTGTTCCCGTCCGTTGGCAAGAACGGTATGAGCGGCCGCAGCCTCATACCGCCACTCCGCTGGCTCGCGAAGGTGCGTCTTGTCGCGGCAGGCGGCGCTTGTCCCAGCCTTACCGGGCCGCGGAGGCTCGAAACCAGGGCACCGACACAAGGTCAACGGCTGGGATGTGGTGTTGACCCGAGGTCGTCGACGATGCGGCTGAGGGCGTCCGGGGCATCGTCGGTCAGCCTCGCGTGGCGCAGGATGACATCGCCACGAGCAACAGCACGCTCCACCACCGGCCGCACCAGGTCGAAGTCGACGTCGCCGGAGAGCACCCAAAGGGCTGAGGTCCCCGGACCGAGATGCGTGCTGACGTCATCGAGAAACTCCTGATCGATGCCGATGCCGCGGAGCCCACCGGCGACGTTGTGAAGCCGAACCGGCATGCGGGACCCAGTGCGCCGAACCCCGGAAGGCTGCGACGGCAGCAGCATCACGAGTGCTGCCAGCACCGAAACGCCGCTGGCCGGGGAGGTGGTGCGTTGCAACTGCCTGATGCGCGGTTCGTGCGCACCCGGGACCCAGGTGACGGTGACAGCATCGAGGACGTGGAGCGCCTCAGCGACCAAGAGGCGTCTGAGGCGACGGTGGCCAGCCTCGGCACCGAGCGTGGTGTCGTAGATCCATACCGTCAGGCTCGGCATTTCTCGGCTCCCTTCGGGCCGGTTCGGCACCGGTACCCAGACCGCGGCCGACGACGCACCATTCGCCCGACCGTCGCAGCGAGGAGACTTCCGCCTTGAATGGTGGCATCGGCAACGCACTCGGTCGCGAAGCGCTCGCTCATCCCGATGCTGATGTGTCGACTTCAGGCGGAGCCGAAAGGTCAGGAGATCAGGCGCCGAGGACTTCCAGCGCCTCGGCCCCACCGCCAAGCCTTGCGACAGCCGACGCGGAGGCGCGGGTGTGGCTTCTCCGGGCTGAGCGGAGCGGCTGGCCGAGACCGGCGTGCAACTGAGGCCGGTCGGTCAGCCGATGCGCCCACTGGCGCACAGGCGACGCCGCCGTCGATGGCGACCGTGCCGCGCCGCACGGCTGAGCGCGTGGAATCACCACCCCTTGGCTCTGTCTACGTAGGTTCCGATCTCCGTAGGGAAATGCGTAATTGCCCCGGTGTATCAGAGCGCCCGATCGCCGATCGTGGTGTGACGACAGCCACACAGGGATGACGCCCCGAGAGTCGACCGGAGGTCAACGCGATGTGCACCCATTCCCCCGCCTGCCGCCCAGCCGAAACCGGCGAGGCGTACCGGGCACAGGCCGTGTGCCGGCACGACGAGCAGGGGTGGTGCCTGCTCTGCAACGG
>JALZCZ010000490.1 GCA_030862825.1 Actinomycetota bacterium
GGCGCCGGCGCAACGCCGAGCGGGCCTCGGCCCGGATCGTGGGCGGCTGGCACGAGCTGGTCGATCACGCCCGCGACCTCGGGCAGCCGGTGCCGGTGGGGGCCGGCTGGACCCGGCGCGAGCAGTCGTTCCGGGTGGCGTCCGCCGAGGCGCCCGGCCTGGCCCGCCGTGCCGACGGACACGTGTTCGGGCCGGCCCTGCCCGGCGAGACCGATGCGGCGGCGTACTGGACCGCGGTGGAGGCCGAGCGGCGGGCCATGTCGTCGACCGTCAGCCGAGGTCGCCGGCTCCGGGCCGCGGCCAGCCTGACCACGTTCCGCCCGCGCCGGAATCGCTGAGCCGCCTCCGACGTTGACGCCCGTGATGACGTCCGAGATGCCTGCCCTCTCCGTGCTCGACCTGGTGCCGGTGCGCACCGACCAGACCACCGGCGACGCGCTCGCCGCGACCCTGTCGCTGGCCCGGACCGCCGACTCTCTCGGCTACCGCCGCTACTGGGTCGCCGAGCACCACAACATGCCGGCGGTGGCGGCCACCAACCCGCCGGTGCTGATCGCGATGCTCGCCGGGGCGACCCGGCAGATCCGGGTCGGCTCGGGCGGTGTGATGCTGCCCAACCACGCGCCGCTGGTCGTGGCCGAGCAGTTCGCCCTGCTCGAGGCGGCCCATCCCGGCCGGATCGACCTCGGCATCGGCCGGGCGCCCGGCACCGACCCGGTCACCAGCTGGGCGCTGCGGCACGGCGCCGGCGGCGTGACGGACGAGGCCGTGACCCGCTTCCCGGAGTACGTCGACAACGTGCTCGCGATGATGGAGCCGGCGGGGGTCGGCCTGGCCGTCCAGGGTCGTCAGCACGTGCTCCGCGCGACTCCCGCGGCGGGCTCGGTGCCGCAGATCTGGCTGCTCGGGTCCTCCGACTACTCCGCCCGGCTGGCCGCGGCGAAGGGCATGCCCTACGTCTTCGCCCATCACTTCTCCGGCAGCGGCACCGCCGAGGCGCTCGAGCTCTACCGCTCGACGTTCCGCCCGTCGCCCGAGCTGCCCGAGCCGCGCACCTTCCTGACCCTCAACGCCAGCGTCGCCGAGACCGCGGAGGAGGCCGAGCGCAGCGCGCTGCCCCAGCTGCTCCAGATGGTCGCCCTGCGCACCGGCCAGCCGCTCACGCCCCAGCCGCTGGTCGAGGAGGCGGAGAAGGTCGAGCCTCCCCCGGAATCGGCAGGGCCCCACCGCGACCTGATAGAGGCGATGCGCTCCCGCTGGGTGATCGGCACCCCCGAGCAGGCCCGGACCCGGATCGCCGACCTGGCCGCGACGTACGCCGTCGACGAAGTCATGCTCAACCCCGTCTCGGGCGCGTTCACCGGCACCGAGCCCACCCTCAGTCCGGGTCGCGAGGCGACCCTCAGACTGCTCTTCTGAGCGCCAGATAGGACGATTTCAGTTTCGGGGAGCGTCGAAGTAGACTTACGGGTCGGCCCAACGTGGGCTCGTTTCGTGGTGCCTCGCGGCTGCCCGGATCACACCATCTGACCTTCTCGATCGAGCGGGTCCGGCGTGTGCCCGGGATGGGGCTCAAGGAGCGGCTTCACGAGGTCCACCGGCTCCCGACATGGGCGCCGGAGGTTCCCGGGCCACCGGTAGACAACCAATGGCAACAAGATTGTGGAGGACATGCCGAAGAAAGAAGGCGTGATCGAGATCGAGGGCACCGTAGTGGAGGCCCTCCCCAACGCGATGTTCCGCGTCGAGCTGAGCAACGGGCACAAGGTTCTCGCCCACATCAGCGGCAAGATGCGCCAGCACTACATCCGGATCCTCCCCGAGGACCGCGTGGTGGTGGAGCTCTCGCCGTACGACCTCACCCGAGGCCGGATCGTCTACCGCTACAAGTGAGCGAGCTTGCGAGCTCACAGTTCCATCTAAGTGCCGCCACCAGCCAGAAGAAAGGGCTGACATGAAGGTCAACCCGAGCGTCAAGCCGATGTGTGACAAGTGCAAGGTGATTCGTCGCCACGGCACCGTCATGGTCATCTGCGAGAACCCGCGTCACAAGCAGCGCCAGGGCTGAACGGCCCCCCACCACACAACTGAACACCCACCAACGTGATCGCTTAGCCGCAAGGCGAAGCACCTCCGGAGCAGCAGGCCGGAGCCCGGCACCGCCGGGACGCGACACGTACGAAACCGCTGCAGAATGAAGGGAAACGCCACTCCATGGCACGCCTTGTTGGAGTAGACCTCCCGCGCGACAAGCGCATCGAGGTCGCACTCACGTATATCTACGGCATCGGCCGTACCCGCGCCCAGGAACTCCTGGCCGCCACCGGGGTCAGCCCCGACCTCCGCGTCCACGAGCTGGGCGACGAGGAGCTGGTCAAGCTTCGCGACGCGATCGACAGTCGCGAGATCAAGATCGAGGGTGACCTCCGTCGTGAGGTCCAGGCGGACATCCGCCGCAAGATCGAGATCGGCAGCTACCAGGGTCGCCGTCACCGTTCGGGCCTTCCGGTCCGCGGACAGCGCACCAAGACCAACGCTCGCACCCGCAAGGGTCCGAAGCGCACGGTTGCCGGCAAGAAGAAGGCCAAGTGACCCGACGCCGTACGGCGCCTCACTTGCACCCACAGACCAGCTAACTCAGGAGAAAACAGATGCCTCCCAAGGCTCGAGCGGCCGGCGCCAAGAAGGTCCGCCGCAAGGAGAAGAAGAACATCGCTCAGGG
>JALZCZ010000006.1 GCA_030862825.1 Actinomycetota bacterium
GTGCCGGCGCTCAGCGCCGACCTGCAGCCGAGCAGCACGCAGATGCTGTGGATCATCGACGTGTACGGCTTCATGATCGCCGGGACGCTGATCACGATGGGCAGCCTCGGTGACCGGATCGGACGCCGCCGGCTGCTGTTGATCGGGGCTGCGGCATTCGGCGCCACCTCTGTGCTGGCAGCGTTCTCCACCTCGCCGGAGATGTTGATCGTCGCCCGGGCGCTGCTCGGCGTCTCGGGCGCGACGCTGGCGCCGTCGACGCTCTCGCTGATCCGGAGCATGTTCCACGACCCGCGGCAGCGAACCACCGCGATCGCGATCTGGATCACCAGCTTCTCGGCAGGCGCGGCGATCGGGCCGGTCCTGGGAGGTGTCGTCCTGGAGTTCTTCTGGTGGGGCGCGGTGTTCCTGCTCAACGTCCCCGTGATGATCGCGCTGCTCGTGCTGGGGCCGCGGCTGCTGCCGGAGTACCGCGACCCCGATGCCGGCCGCGCCGACCTGCCCAGCGCCGCCCTGTCCCTGGCCGCGATGCTCGCCCTCGTCTACGGGCTCAAGCGGGTCGCGCAGGACGGGGTGACGATGACCGCTCTCGTCTCCGCCCTCGCAGGCCTGGGCTTGGCGTTCGCCTTCGTACGACGTCAGCGCCGGCTGGCCGACCCGCTCATCGACCTGTCCCTGTTCCGGACCCCGGCGTTCAGCGCCGCGCTGGCGACGTACGGCATCGGGGTCCTTGTTCTCTTCGGCGGTTTCCTCTTCATCCCGCAGTATCTGCAGCTCGTGCTCGGCATGAGCCCTATCGAGGCAGGGCTGTGGACGCTGCCGTGGGCTCTGTCGTTCGTCGTCGGCTCCAACGTCACACCGATCCTGGCCCGCCGCATAGACCCTGCCTGGCTGATGGGCGGCGGGCTGGTGCTGGCCGCTCTCGGGTTCGGCCTGCTTCTCGGCATCGAGCCTGGTGCCGGGCTCACGCACATCGTCCTCGGCTCGGTCGGCTTCTCGCTCGGCATGTCGCCGATCTTCACCCTCACCAACGACCTGATCATCGGGTCGGCGCCGCCGGAGCGGGCCGGGGCTGCGGCCGGCGTGTCCGAGACAGCGGCCGAAGTCGGTGGCGCCCTCGGCATCGCGGTGCTCGGCAGCATCGGCGTGGCGGTCTACCGTCGCGGCGTCGACGACGCCGTCCCCGGCATGCTCGCCTCCCAGCAGGACGACGCCGCCCAGGGCACGCTGGGCGGAGCTCTCGAGGTTGCGGAAGATCTGCCCGCGGCGTCCGGCGAGGCCCTGGTGGCGGCCGCCGAGGCAGCATTCACCACCGGCCTCCACCTCGGCGCGCTCATCGCCGCGATCACGTCGCTTGCCCTAGCCGGCTTCATCCTGGCCCGCGGACGGGTCGGCGTGGCGACCGAACACCCGGACCTGGCCGACGAGGCAGTCGCCTGCGGCGAGTGAGGACCCACCGTCAGGTAGACATGTGGGCGCCCGCCGCCCTCGGCCAGAGCGCATCCGCACGCATCGGTCGGGCATCCCCGCCGGAGCTCGGCTTCAGGTACGACGACAACCATCAGCCCGGCTGTGCCTGCACCGCGGCGCCGAGTGCGCCACCATCCGGCGTCACCTGCTGCCGCGGCGCGCAGGAACGACCTCGACTCGGCAGATCCGCTGAATACTGCACCGACAGGCGGAGATGTGACGCAACCTCCGCAGGCGTACGCCGCCACGGGATCGCGGCAGACCCGGGATGGGCGTAGCCGCCCCCAGTGCGGCGGGTCCGGGGAGGTGGAGGTCGTGTGCCAGACGTCGAGGTCCGGACAGCCCTCCTTTGCGCCGCTTGCCGCTGGACACAGTGGCGCGCACACAGCTTCCGCGAAACACCAATCCGTTCCTCCTTCCGTGACGGATACGGCTGTGTGGAGGCACACCGCCCTCCACCTCAGAGGAGGTTCCACATGCAGATCAAGAGCAAGAGGGCAGCAATCGCCAGCGCCGCTTTCATCACGACGGCGGCATTGGGGGGCACCGGCATCCTCACAACCGCGCACGCCACACAGGGCCCGACCGCTTCGAGCAGCGACGCATCGCGCCATGACGGCACGACTACCGGCGGGCGGCTGAACCCGCTCAACAACTCCGGGGTCATTGGCAGGACCCACGTGAAGTCAGAGGGGCGCCGCCTGCACGTGAAGGTGAAGGCGCGTCGTCTGGCTCCGAACCTGCCGCACGCCCAGCACATCCACTTCGGAGCCCAGGCTCGTCATGAGTGCCCCACGGTCGCTGACGACAGCAACGGCGACTTCCGGCTCACCACCGTCGAGGGTGCCCCCGCCTACGGTCCGGTCCGGGTCTCGCTGACCACCAAGGGTGACACCAGCGCGGCAAGCGTGCTTGCGGTCGACCGTTTCCCGACTGCACCGCAGGGCAACGTCGACTACACGCGTACGACTCGGACAAGCAAGGCCGTGGCGCGAGCCATCCGCCGCGGCGAGGCTGTCGTGGTGCTCCACGGAGTCGACTACAACAGCAACGGGAGGTACGACTTCCGAAGCGCGGGGAAGAGCGAGCTCGACGAGAGCCTGCCGGCGGAGGCGACCGACCCCGCCTCGTGTGGAGTCCTCTACGCCAGGTGAGAGTCCATCGACCAGGACAGGAGCCTCCTGACATGCGAGGCAGGCTCTTCGACCGCGACTGGCTCGTCCGGGGGCGAGGGACCGTTCCAGACCCTTCGGTCTGGAGCGGTTCTCGGCGTGAGAGCGCGAGAAGCCGGCGGGGCAGAAGGCCCTCGTCGGCAGGGCCGAGACGATCACGGCATGGAAAGACGTGATGCCTGTCCGCCGGGCGTAGGCGCGTCCTCCGGATGCGCACGTGGAGCTTTCCTGGCGGGGTGAGGCGTCTTCGTGAGTGGCCGCGACGTCGCTTGAGCTCGCGTCTCAGGTCGGCTCCGAGGCGGTGATGAGGCGCCTTGTGACTCTTCTGGTCGACCACCTCGACGCGCGACATGACGAGGATGTCGCGCGGCTTCGACGTGTGCTGGCGCTTCGTGCCGTGGCGGCGACAGGGATGAGCCAGCGGGAGATCGCGGCCGTCCTGTCAGCCAACCGCCGGTCAGTCGGCAACCGAAGGCGGCGCATGATCTGGCACGGGTTCATCCCGAAGTCCTCATCGACGCCACAGCGCCCGTCCTCAGGTGCGTCGCCGAAGAGTCGGGGTACACAAGACTCGCCGTCTTCGGGTGGGTGGCCCGCGGCGAGGCATGGCAGGACTCCGACATCGATCTGCTGGTCGAGGCGCCAGAAGGAACGTCGTCCTTCGGATCATCAAGGTCAAGCAGCTGGTCGAGCAAGTGCTCGGCCGTGAGATCGACCTGGTGGAGTACGGCGGCCTGAAGCTGACGCTGGATGACCACATTCGCCGCGAAGCGGTAGTGCTCTGATGGAGCGCCACGCGGGCAAGAAGCTGCTGCACATCCCGGCCCGACTCACTCGCATCGATGAGAATCCTGTGACGTGCACAGGAGGCCTACCTGGCCGACCACCTGCTGCAAGCGGCGGGGGACCTGCGCATGATGAAGCTCGGTGAAACCACCAGCCGGTTGTCCCGGCTCGGCGTCCTGGCGCCCGAGGGCGTCGAGTTGGCACCGGCCGGTGCGAGCCGCACCCCCTGGCGGTGGTGGTCCAACCGGTCCGATGCCCACCCTCGACGAGGTGGGCATTCACATCCTTCGTGATGGCGACGCTCGCACGCCCGCGCACCCCCGACGCCATGGAGAGGTCACTGCTCTGAGCGAGCTCAGCGACCCTCCCGAGTACCACAGTTCGTCCCCCGATACCGGACCTCGTGCCACGGGTCGTCGAGGTGAAGCCCGCACGTATGAGCCACCGTTGACGCCGCAGGTCCAAGCGAGGAGGGTGGACGCGGCGACCTTGGGTGGCGGCCCAGGGCAGCGTCGATGCGTCCGGGCCGCTCGACCCGGTCCGGGCCGGGCCGGGCCGCCAGTCACCGCGGGGCAAACCCGGCCCCGCCGACGAGGAGGTTTGATCTTGTACACCCGAAATCGACTGGTGGCCCTGGTGGTCGCCGGGGCAAGCGCGCTCGCCTTCGGGCCCGCCGCCGTCGCTGACCACGCGACGAATCCACACACGAACAACATGCACGCGCTGGGTCACAGTCCCCACCCGGCAACGTTCCTCGGCGAGCCGGACGGGGACCGCCACGTCAACTCCGACATCGCGTTCTGGGGCCGTCTCGCCTTCCACGGCAATTACGACGGGTTCCGGATCATCGACATCTCCGATCCCGAGGCACCGCTGGAGATCCACCACCAGCGGTGCAACGGGGACCAGGGCGACATCTTCGTCTGGGAGGACATCCTGGTCCGGTCGTGGAACTCCAAGAAGGCGGCCGCCCGCACCTGTGACGGCCAGACCGTTCCCGCTGGCTGGGAGGGTGTCCACGTCTTCGACACCAGCAACCTGAGCGACCCGGAGCTGGTCGCGTCGGTGAGCCTGCCCTGCGGCTCGCACACCCTCACCGGTGCCCGGGACGGCGACCGGCTGATCGTGTACAGCAACAACTCCAGCAGCGCCGGATGTGCCGGGCTTCCCGGCAACCCACGCGATGCGGACGACCCGCTCGGTGACTTCATCGACGTGATCGAGGTGCCTCTCGCCAACCCGGCAGCGTCGAACCTGTTGCGCCGTGAGCCGCTCGCCGGCCCGCTGACGGATGTGCGCACGGGCTGCCACGACGCTGGGCTCATCCTCGGTGAGGTGAACCTGATGTCCTGCGCCAGCGCCGACGCCACCAACGTCTTCGGTGTCGGAGCACCGCGCGGTGGATCGCTGGAGGACCCGGCGTTCTTGTACACGATCGTCGAGCCGGGAGTGGGGCAGGCTGGAACGAACGGCCGCTGGCACTCGGCCTCGTTCACCTGGGACGGCGAGGTCGTCGTCCTCGGCTGGGAGCCCGGTGGCGGGGCAGAGCCGGAGTGCGAGACTGGCGACCCCGCCGTCGACAAGAGTCTGTTCTTCTACGACGCCGACACCGGGACCAAGCTCGGCCAGTGGGTGCTGCCTCGAGGGCAGGACGGCGTGGCAGAGAACTGCACGATCCACAACTACAACATCGTGCCCACCCGGGACGGCAGGTACATCGCGGTCGGCGGCCACTACCAAGCCGGGACGTGGGTCACGGAGTTCACCGACCCGGCGAACCCGGTCACGCTGGGCTGGTCCGACCCGCCCGCGATCACCCCGCCCGACCTGGGCGGCGCGTGGTCGTCGTACTACTACAACAACTTCATCTACGAGTCGAGCATCACCGAAGGCCTGAACGTGTTCCGCTTCAGCGGCCACGCGTTGGCCGGCGCGCTGCGCCTGCGGCACCTCAACCCGCAGACACAGGAGTTCTCACTGCCCTGATGACGGCACGGGCCCCGACCGGTCTGGTCCCGGTCGGGGCCCTCCGGGGTTGGCGGCGTGACGACGCAACGACGCGCCCGGTCACGGTCTACCCCCGGCGGCGTTCGTGACCGTGGACTGGACCTTGTGCCGACAGGTCCCCGGCACGTCTCCAACGGATCGCAGTCCGCGGGTGAGTGTCGCGTGGGCGTCTGGACTGCGCGTTCTCCTCGTCGGGTGGATGCCGAACCCGACCGCGGACGGCAGCGCGGCGGCCGCCTCCCGGGCGACCGCGGTGCGCCGGACGGTGACACCACCCTCGCGCCATCGTCCGCGAAGGCGTGGGCACAGGCCAGGGCGAGCCCCGCCGTCAAACGCGGGGACCAGCACGGTGCGCCCCTGAGGCCGGTGTCCATCCACAGCTGTCTGCGCTCGGCTCGGGTGCCCCAGCCGTCGGACAGCCGGGGCGCTCCGGCAACGGTGCTAGTGTGCCTCGCATCCACACGGGAGCCCGATGCATCGGGCTGAGAAGGGGCTGAAGCAGCCCCGACCGTCGAACCTGCTCCGGATCATGCCGGCGAAGGAAGTGAGATCGACGTGTTGCCACGACTCCACCTGATCACCGATTTCCCAACGCTCGACAGTGCCGCGTTGGCGCGCCTGCTCGCCGTGCTTGCGGGCGCCTCTGACGGGCCGGGACGCGTGGACGCCGTCCAGGTCCGCGCCAAGCAGCCGAGCGATCGCGACGTAGTTGCCTGGACGCGAGAACTGGTGACCGAGCTCCGCCCACGGGGCACGCGCGTGATCGTCAACGACCGTCTCGACCTCGCACTGGCGGCCGGCGCCCATGGTGTTCACCTGGGCCGAAACGACCTGCGTGTGGTCGACGCCCGGGCGATCGTCCCCGACGGTTTCCTGGTGGGTGCGACCTGCCGAAGCCCCGAGCAGGCGGCCCAAGCACGGGCGGAGGGCGCCGACTACGCCGGCGTCGGACCCGTCCATGCCACCACGAGCAAGTCGGGACTGCCGGACCCGCTCGGACTCGACGTGCTCGCGGCAACGGCGCGCAAGATCCCGGCGATCGCGATCGGCGGCATCACCGCCTCCCGAGTCCGCGACGTGATGGCGGCCGGGGCCTACGGGGTCGCGGTGGTCGCGGCCGTCTGGAACCACCCCGACCCACCCCGGGCAGCCCGGGAGATCGCCGAGTTCGTGCACGCGGCGTGAGCGCCGGGCGGCCGGGCCTCCGGGTGGTCGTCGTGGGGGGCGGCATCATCGGCCTGGCCTGCGCCGAGGAGCTATGCCGTGCCGGGCACGACGTGCACGTGTTCGACCCATCACCCGGTTCTGGGGCGACGTACGCCGCTGCCGGGATGCTGGCTCCCGGCGGTGAGGCGTGGTTCGGCGAGGAGGCGTTGCTGAGCCTCGGGCTGGACTCGCTCGGGCGCTGGCCGGCGTACGCCGCCGCGCTGGAGGAGCGGTCGGGTCACGACCTCGACCTGCGCGCTGGGGGTACTCTGCTCGTCGCCGCAGACCGCGACGACCTCGCGGAGGTGCAACGTGCCTGTGCCCTGCTGGAGGCCAGCGGCGTGCGATCCGAGGAGCTCGATCGGCGCGCGGTGCGCGCGCGGGAGCCCACACTCTCGGCCCGCGTCGCGGGGGGCGCCCTGGTGCCCGACGACCGGCACGTGAACCCGCGCCGGGTCGTTGCTGCCCTCCTGGCGGTGCTCGGAGACCGCGTCGTCCGGACGCGGGCGGAGCCGGTGGCCGACGGCGTCGTCCTCCCTGACGGCACCCGACTGCCCGCTGACATCGTCGTCCTGGCCACCGGCGCCGCCGGCATGCCGCATGTGCGCCCGGTGCGTGGCGAGGTGGTGCGGGTCCGTTCGCACGACGCCCCGGCCAGGATGCTGCGGGCGAGGGTCCACGGTGAGCGCGTCTACCTGGTGCCGCGCGCCGACGGCGAGCTGGTGATCGGTGCGACCGAGGAGGAGCACTCTCGCGCGGAGGGTGACCCGCTGCCCACGCTGGGCGGTGTCAGCCGGCTGCTGGACACCGCGCGTGAGCTGGTCCCGGGCCTCGACGCCGCCGAGCTGCTCGAGGTCGTCGCCCGCGACCGACCCGGCAGCCCCGACAACGGCCCGCTGCTCGGACCGCTCGCGAGCATCGGTCCTGCCCGGCTGCTGCTGGCCGGCGGCCACCACCGGGCAGGGGTGCTGCTCGCCCCAGTGACCGCGGCGACGCTGCGCGCCCACGTCGACGGACTCGACGTACCGGCCGCCGCCAACTTCTTCACCCCCAACCGCTTCGAGAGAGACGAGCACCCATGCGCCTGAGCGTGAACGGACGACCGTACGAACTGCCCGACGACACCGTGCTGACCGGCCTGGTCACCGCTCTAGCCCCCGACCCCCGCGGCGTCGCTGTCGCCCTCAACGGCAGCGTCGTGCCTGCAGTCGAGTGGACCGTCACGTCCCTGCGCGAGGGCGACCGGGTCGAGGTCGTCACCGCACACCAGGGCGGGTGAGGGCGTGCAGATCGCGGGCGAAGAGCTCGCCCCGCTATGGCTCGGCACCGGCGGGTTGACCAACCTCGAGACCGTACGACGGGTGGTCGCGGCCGGCGGACCGGGCTTGGTGACGGTGTCCGTACGCCGCGTCTCCGACACGGGCGAGGGCAGCCTGCTGGCGACCTTGCGAGAGCTGGGCGTGCGAGTGCTGCCCAACACCGCCGGCTGCCTGGGTGCCCGGGAGTCGGTGCTGACCGCCGAGCTGGCGCGGGAGGCGCTGGGCACCGGCTGGGTCAAGCTGGAGGTGATCGGCGACGAGCACAGCCTGCTGCCCGACGTCGTCGAGCTCGTCGAAGCCGCCGAGACCCTGGTCGACCGGGGCTTCACGGTGCTGCCCTACACGACCGGTGACCCCGTGCTCGCCCGCCGTCTGGTCGACGTGGGCTGTGTCGCGGTGATGCCACTTGGTTCGCCGATCGGCTCCGGGCGCGGAATCGCGGACCCATTCGCGATCGAAGCGGTGCGTGCCGCTGTCGACGTGCCAGTCGTGCTGGACGCCGGGATCGGCACCGCCAGCGAGGCCGCCCAGGCGATGGAGCTGGGCTGCGACGCCGTCCTGGTGGCCACGGCCGTCACCCGGGCCGCTGACCCGGTCGCCATGGCCCGAGCCATGCGGCTCGCGGTCGACGCCGGGCAGCTCGCCCGCGAGGCCGGGCGGATCCCGCGCCGGGAGACCGCCCGGGCCTCGAGCCCCATGCACGGGCGGGTGGGGCGATGAAGGTGCCGCGGCTGCTCGTGCTCACCGATCGTCGCCAGCTGCCCGGCGGACGCACCCTCCTGGACACCGTCGTCCGGTGCGCGGAGGCTGGCGCAACCACGGTGGTGCTGCGCGAGCTCGACCTGCCGGCGCTCGAGCGGGCCGAGCTCGCGGCCACCCTCGCCGCCCACGTGCGGGTCGTCTCGGCGCGCACACCCCTACCCTGCGCGACCGGTGTCCACCTGGCCGCCCACCAGTCGGTCCGTGCCGCCCGTGATGCGGTCCACGGTCGGTCCTGCCACGACGAGGACGAGGTCGGCCAGGCCGCTACCGAGGGGGCGGCCTATGTGACCGTCTCGCCGGTCGCCGCCACGGCCTCCAAGCCCGGCTACGGCCCAGCCC
>JALZCZ010000016.1 GCA_030862825.1 Actinomycetota bacterium
CCATGTCGTTGCCCCAGTCGAGGGTCGCACCCAGGGTCATCGCGTGGGTGCGGGCAACGAACCGCTCCACGAAGCGGTCGTAGACCTGGTCGGCCACGAACATCCGCTCCATCGAGACGCAGAGCTGGCCGGCGTTGGAGAACGACGCCCGGACCGCCCCCTCGGCCGCCTTCTCCAGGTCGGCGTCACGGAGCACCAGGATGGGGTTCTTGCCGCCCAGCTCCAGCGAACAGCCGATCAGCCGCTCGGCACACTGCCGGGCGATGATCTTGCCGGTCGCCGTCGAGCCGGTGAAGCAGACGTAGTCGGCCCCCTGGATGATCGGCGGGCCCAGCTCCCGGCCGGGGCCGGCGACGACCTGCCACAGGTCCTTCGGGAAACCGGCCTCGTCGAGCAGCCGCGCCGCGAGCAGCCCGGACAGCATCGTCTGTGCGTCCGGCTTCGCGACCACCGCGTTGCCGGCCATCAGCGCGGGGAGACCGTCACAGAGCGCCATCGTGAAGGGGTAGTTCCACGGCGAGATGATGCCGACGACGCCCTTCGGCACCCGGTTGACCTCCACCCGGGTCAGGCCCGGTACGACGCCGAGCTTGCGCTGGGTGTCGAGGTGCTGGTGCGCCGTACGCGCGTAGTAGCGGGCGGTCAGCGCGATGTGGAGCGGCTCGTCGAACGCGTGCTTCCGGGCCTTGCCCGACTCCAGCACGATCAGGTCGATGATCTCCTCCTGGCGCTCCAGCACCAGGTCGTGCAGGCGGAGCATCAGCTCCGAGCGCTCCTCGAGCGAGGTCCGGGCCCAGGCGGCCTGCGCCTTGCGGGCCCGCTTGAACGCCTCGGCCACGTCGGCCTCGCTCGACTGCGGGATGTGGGCCAGCGGCGCGCCGTCGAGCGGGCTCTCCACCTGCACGCTGCCGCCGCTGCCGGCCAGCAGCCGGCCGGTGAGAGCGGCCACGTAGTCGGGCTCGAGGGCGTACGACGCCCGGGGGTCGTGCTCCGGGTCGTGCGGGCCCTCGACGACGGGGCCTCCGGAGGGGACGGGGTTGGGGGCGTTCATGTACCGAGGGTATGTGGTGCTCGTCTCGCTGCCTACCGTTTGGTAACCCGGTGTGGCGCTTTACACATTCCTTTGCTTTGTCAAGTCATCTCGGGATCGTCGGACGCCGGCCGCTCGGTAGTCTGCGCAGCATGCTGCGCCAGATCCAGCTCCTCACCGGCGCCATGATGTCGTCGCTGGTCGTGCTCGCGGTGGTGGTGGCCGTGGCCCTGCCGGATGACGACCGTTTCGCGGCGCCACCGCTGTGGCTGCTGGCGGCGCAGTTCGGGACCGGCGCCGCGCTGTTCGCCCTGATCGAGACCATCGGCTACCGCACGGTCGCGGTCGACCCGGAGACCGACCAGCAGTCCGCGATGACGCAGGCCTTCGCCGCCTTCCAGAGCGGCACGATCGTGCGCTTCGCGCTGTCGGAGGTGGTCGCCGTCGGTTCGCTCGCGGCCGCCTTCGTCATCGACGACGGCGGAGTGACCGGCTATGCCACGGGTGCGGTCGTGTCGCTCGCCCTGATGGGATACCACGCCTGGCCGTGGAGCCGCCCGGTCGACAAGACCGTCGCCCGACTCGAACGCGCCGGCGGCCGCTCCCACCTGCGCGAGGGGCTAGGACTCCCGCACAAGCCGGGCGGGGCGATCCAGGAGCTCTAGCCCGGGAGCTCGGTGTAGATCGACTTCAGCTCGGTGTACTGGCCGAGGCCTTCGGGTCCGAACTCGCGACCGATGCCGGAGGCCTTGTAGCCGCCGAAGGGCGCCGCGAAGTCCATCGTGTAGGTGTTCACGCCGTAGGTGCCGGCCCGGACGCCGCGCGCCACCTCGAGCCCGGCCTCGGCGTCCGAGGTCCACACCGTCCCGGCGAGGCCGTAGTCGGAGTCGTTGGCGATCCGGACGGCGTCGGCGACGTCGTCGTAGGGGATGACCGACAGCACCGGACCGAAGATCTCCTCCTGGGCGATCCGCATCCCGTTGTCCACGCCGGCGAAGATGGTGGGCCGGACGTACCAGCCGCGGTCGAGGCCGTCGGGCCGGCCGTTGCCGCCGAGCACGAGGCGGGCGCCCTCCTCCTGACCGAGCGCGATGTACTTCTCGACCCGCTCCTGCTGCCGCTGCGCGGCCAGCGGGCCGATCTCGGTGGCGGGGTCCATCGGGTCACCGACCGCCATCGCGCCGACGGTCTGGACCAGCGCGTCGACCACCTCGTCGTAGCGGGATCTGCTGGCCAGGATCCGGGTCTGGGCGACGCAGGCCTGGCCGGAGTTCATCAGCGCGGTGAACTTCAGGCCCTCCATGGTCGTCGCGAGGTCGGCGTCGTCGAGCACGATCGCGGCCGACTTGCCGCCGAGCTCCAGGCTGACTCGCTTGAGCTGGTCGCCGCAGATGGCACCGATCCGGCGGCCGGCCGCGGTGGAGCCGGTGAACGCGACCTTGTCGACACCCGCGTGGGAGACCAGGTGCTCCCCCACCTCGCGTCCGGCCGCGACGATGTTGACCACACCCGCCGGCACGCCGGCCTCCTGCAGCAGCTCGGCCATCAGGTAGGCGTCGAGCGGTGTCTCCGGCGCCGGCTTGACCACCACGCTGCAGCCGGAGAGCAGCGCGGGCACCAGCTTGGACATGATCGTGAACTGCGGGACGTTCCAGGGCGGGATGGCGGCGACCACGCCGACCGGCTCACGACGCACGACGACAGGGGCGCCGAGCGCACCCGTCCGGGTCTCCTCCCAGGGGTAGTCGCGGGCGATCGCCAGGAAGGCCTCGATCTGCATCCACGGCGCGGGCGACTGGGCAAGGTTGGAGAACGACGTGGGCGCCCCCATCTCGATCGTGATCAGGTCGGCCATGTCGCCGAGCCGGGCGGCGTACAGACCCGAGAAGGCCTCGATCACTGCGATCCGCTCGGCCGGCGTCATCCGGGGCCACGGCCCCTCGTCGAAGGCCCGCCGGGCCGCGGCCACGGCGGCGTCGATGTCGGCGATGGAGCCTTCGGGCACCGTCGCGACCACCTCCTCGGTGTGCGGCGAGACCACCCGCAGAGCCGCGGCCGAGGCGGGGGCGGCCCAGCCGCCGTCGATGAAGAACGTGTCGCGGTCGTGGGACATGAGGCTCCTTGTGCTCTGGGGTGTTCGATTCAGGGGGCGAGGGTGAAGAAGTCGGTGAAGCCGCTGGGGTCGTGACGGCCGATGGCGCCGTGCTCGAAGAGCCCCCAGCCCTCGGCCCCGTCGCACACGGCACGGCCGACGTGGTCGATCACCCCGAACATCACCCGGCCGGCGACGTCCGGCGAGGTCATGTCGTAGGTGACCCGCTCGGTGAACCCGGGGCCCTTCCACATGCCGTGGGTCCAGTCGGGGTCGCCGCCGTAGCCGCCGCCGACGTGGATCGGTACGGCGAGCTTGGACTCGACCTCGAACAGGACCGGCTTGCCGTCCGGAGTGGTGCAGGAGATGGTCGCGCCCGTCGGGATGCGGGTGCCCGAGGTGTAGCGGATCTCCACGCGCGGCCAGCCGAGCTGCTCGACCCGGCCGTCGTGCCAGATCCGGGTGCAGTCGTTGAGGCTGCGGAAGCCGTCGGGCCCCTCCTGGATGATCAGGACGACGGCGTACTCCTCGAAGCGCATCGGCACGTAGAGCCACCACATGCCCTCGAACGGCGGGTCCGACGGGCGACCGGCTGGGTCGGGGTCGCCGACCGGGCGGATGCCCCACGACCGGACCGGCGACATCTTCGTGATCAGCGGACTGGGCTAC
>JALZCZ010000017.1 GCA_030862825.1 Actinomycetota bacterium
CCGGATGAAGACCACCCGCGTCGGCGGTGGCCACCCCGGCTACCTCGTCCGCCAGGACCCCGTCGACGGAGACATCGACGGCGACCGTACGACCTACCAGCAGGACCTCTGGCACTACACGATCGCCCGGATGGTCGACGCCTGCGCGATGCACGGGATCTACCCCTACTACGGCCCGTTCGGCGACATCGCCGACGTGGTGGCGTGCGAGGACCAGTTCCGCAACGCGTTCCTGCTGGGCTGCGTCGGCACCTGGAGCCTGCACCCGAAGCAGATCGCCATCGCCAACCGGGTGTTCAGCCCCAGCGTCGACGACGTGTCGCACGCCCGACGTGTGGTCGCGGCGATGGGGGACGGCACCGGCGCGGTGATGCTCGACGGCAAGATGGAGGACGACGCCTCCCTCAAGCAGTGCCTGGTGATGGTCGAGCTCGCCGAGCAGCTGGCGGCCATCGATCCCGAGCTGAAGAAGCAGTACGACGCGATCGAGTTGGCCCAGTGAGCGAGTTCCGCCCACGCCGTTCCGTCCTCTACATGCCCAGCTCCAACGAGCGGGCGCTGGAGAAGGCCAAGACCATCCCGTGCGACGGGCTGATCCTCGACCTCGAGGACGCCGTCGCCCCCGACGCCAAGCCGGCCGCACGCGACGCCGCCTGCGCTGCGGTCACCAGCGGCGACTACGGCAAGCGCGAGCTCACGATCCGGGTCAACGGCGCCGACACCGAGTGGCACGCCGACGACCTGCGAGCCGCCTGCGCCGCCGGCCCCGATGCGATCGTGGTGCCGAAGGTCGACAGCGCGGACGCCGTACTGCGCCTGATCGAGGCGATGGCCGGCCACGACGCGCCCGAGCGCACCAAGCTGTGGGCGATGGTGGAGACGCCGTACGCGATGCTGCACGCCGAGGAGATCGCCGCTGCCTCCGACCGGCTGACCGTGCTGGTGATGGGCACCAACGACCTGGCAAAGGAGCTGTACGCCGAGCACGTGCCCGGGAGGCAGCCGCTGCTGGCCGGTCTGGGCCTGGCTCTGCTGGCCGCGCGCGCGACCGGCAAGGCAATCGTCGACGGTGTCTACAACGACGTGAAGAACACCGAGGGCTTCCTGGCCGAGTGTCAGCAGGGCCGCGAGATGGGCTTCGACGGCAAGACCCTGATCCACCCCGGCCAGGTCGAGGGCGCCAACCAGGCCTTCGCGCCGGGCGAGCAGGCGGTCGCGGACGCTCGCGGCGTGATCGAGGCCTGGGAGGCCGGCAAGGGCTCCGGCGTGGTCACCTACAACGGCCGGATGGTCGAGAACCTGCACGTCGAGTCGGCCCAGCGGACGCTGAGCATCCACGAGTCGATCAGGGCGATGGACGGGTGAGCGGATAGCGGACACCCGCTCGGGGTACCGGGCCTTCTGCATGGGGGGAAGGAGTGAGGACAATGGTTGTTCTCGGAGTGATTCTGCTCATCGTCGGCTTGGTCGCCGAGATCCCGGTCCTGACCACGATCGGCATCATCCTGGCGCTGGTCGGACTGGTCCTGAACCTGGTGCCGATCGGGGGCACCCGGCGTATGTACTACTGACTACTGACTACTCACAGCTGACCCATCCCGTCAGGCATCGCCCCGACGCAGCCTTTCGTCGAGCCACACCTTGACGCTGCCGGCCACGCCGGCGACGTCGTGCACCAGCTTGCCGAGCGCGTCCTGGGTCTGCTGGAACGTCTCCGCGTAGCTGGCGGCCGCGGCCTTCGCCGCGTCGGTGGCCTTCGCGTCGTCATCCTGCTCGCGCCGCGGGTAGCTGCCGCTGACAAAGCGCGCGTAGTCACCGGAGTCGACCCACCGGCGCAGTTCGGCGGCGCGGACGACGGCGAACGGATGGGATCGGTTCTCGATCAGCAGCAGCTTCAGCACGGAGTCGCGCAGGTCGCTGGCGTCGAGGTACTCCTGTCCCTGCGCGAAGAACGAGGTGGTGTCGAGGACGTCGAGGTGACCGCCGCTGGCCAGCTGCATGTGCACCCGGGCGGCCGTCGCGGGGTCCTGGGTCGCGAGCAGCCCGGCCCGGTCGGCCGACAGCTCCGCCTTGCGTGACCACTCGTACAGAGCGGCGACGATGGCGCGGATGCCGAAACCGCCGAGCGGGATGGAGTTGAGCACGCCGGTCAGCGAGAGCAGCCGCTGCAGCAGCGTCTGGTAGACCGCGTGACCGCTGATCGCGTGGCCGAGCTCGTGGGCGACCACGAACCGCAGCTCGTCCTCGCTGAGCAGGTCGACGAGCCCGCTGTTGAGTACGATGAACGGCTTGTTCATGCCGATCGTGATCGCGTTCAGCAGTGGGTTGGCGGCGACGTACATCTCCGGGATCTCCTCGGCGTCGAGCACCCGCGCCACGTCGTTGAGGAGGTAGTGCAGCTCGGGGAACTGCCGCTCGTCGACCCGGACGGCCGAGCCGAGATAGACCAGGCGCACGGCCCGTTCGTTGACCAGCCCCGACACGGCCTTCAGCACCGTGTCGAAGCCCTTGAGCTTGCGCAGCGCGACGAGGGCGCCCTGGTCGGCCGGGTGCTCCCAGGCCCGCGAGCTGATGCCGGCCAGCGTGGCCCGCGACCGGGCCGGCGGGTGGGGGCCTTCCGTTGAGTTGGTCACGCGCTGAACTCTGGCACGACCAGGCAAGGTGGCGCTGTCGAAGCCACCTAGACTCCTCGGGTGCAGTGGACGGATGCCTCGTTCCCCCATCCACCCGTGGACAGCCCGACGCTCGACGTCGTGGACGACGCCTGCCTCAGCCGCGTGTCCCGCGGACCCCTCCGCTCGGTGCAGCCGCCGACCCGCTGGGTGCGCGGAGCGGTGTACGACGCCGACGGGTCGCTGGTCGTGGAGTCGCAGAAGATCGGTGGTGCGAACGGCTACGTCGTCGCCCCGGCCGACCCGACCACGATGAAGGTGCCCAAGGACGTCGAGCGGCTGCCCGGTGCCTGGCTCTACGGCGGCCACTGGCTGCAGCACTTCGGCCACTTCATCCTCGAGACCCTGCCGACGCTGTGGCCGCGAGGGCTCGACGTGGAGGGGCTGGTGCTGCACAAGTTCTTCAACCGGCCGTTCTCGGTCGAGCCCTACCAGCGTCGGCTGCTCGACCTCGCCGGTTACGCCGGCACGACGGTGCGCGTGGTGGAGGGCAGGCCCCTGCGGGTGGACCGCCTCCACGTGCCCTCCCGTGCGGTCGTCGCCAACGGCTGGGCCCATCCAGAGGCCCGACAGGTGTGGGAACGGGTGGCCGCGTCGTTCCGTGGCCGAGGCGGGCCTCGCCTCGTGTACTTCTCACGCACCGCCTTCAACGACGGGAAGCGACGGGCCGGCAAGGAGACGCGCACCACCGAGGAGCGGGACCGCTCGCTCGACACCGTGTTCGCCGACGCCGGCTTCACCACCGTGCGACCGGAGGAGCTGTCCATCGACGAGCAGCTCGCCCTTGCCGCGAACGCCGACATCCTCGCGGGGCTGGCCAGCAGCGCGCTTCACCTGGCCTGCTTCGCGCCCACCGGCTCGCGGGTGATCGAGGTGGCCGACAGCCGGCTGCCGGCCCGGCTCACCGGCATGCAGCGCCTGATCGACACCGCCTGCGGTCATCGCGAGGCGTTCTTCCCCGACGCCAGTCCGCCGGACGAGATCGCCGCCGGCCTGGCCCAGCTCGACCTCACCGAAAGGACCGCCCATGGATGACAACGCCCCCGCGGAGGGCAAGACGGCCCGCCGGCGGCTGCCCCGCCACGTCGTGGTGCGGCGGCTGCTGTCGTCGTACGCCGACCCGCGCTACCTCGAGGTCGGCGTCTTCCGTGGCGTCACCTTCGACCGCGTCGAGGCGGCCACCAAGGTCGCGGTCGACCCCAACTTCCAGTTCGACCCCACGGACCCCGCGCGGGCGCGGCCGGGAGTGAGCTACCACCCGGTGACCAGCGACGAGTACTTCGGCAGCATCGTCGAGCCCGGCGAGCTCTTCGACGTGATCTTCCTCGACGGACTGCACACCGTCGAGCAGACGCTGCGCGACCTGCTCAACGCGCTCGCGCACCTGCAGCCGCAGGGCGTGATCCTGGTCGACGACGTCCGTCCTCCGACGTACATCGCCTCCCTACGCAGCCACCAGCGGTTCGCCAAGGTGCGCGCGAAGATCGGCGCCCAGGAGAACCAGTGGATGGGCGACGTCTACCGGCTCATGTACTTCATCGACACCTTCTGCCAGCAGCTGACCTACCGCACGATCAGCAACAACCACGGGCAGGCGGTGATCTGGCGCAAGCGCCGCCCGTCGGTCACCGAGCGGACCCTGACCGAGGTCGGACAGCTCACCTTCGAGGAGTTCTGCCTCACCGACGACGTGCTCCGGTCCGCTCCCCTCGGCCGGATCGAGCCGGAGATGCGCGCCGACCTCGGTCTCACGCGCCTGGACCGATAGTCCGGCGCGTATGACAGGCAGTCGAGCCGGACTATCGCTCCTGCATGGGGATGCGCACGTCGCGCTCCGCGGCGACCTCGCTCGCCCGGCCGTAGCCGGCGTCGACGTGACGGATCACGCCCATGCCGGGGTCGTTGGTGAGCACGCGCTCGATCTTCTGGGCGGCCAGGTCGGTGCCGTCGGCGACGCAGACCTGGCCGGCGTGCAGCGAGCGACCCATGCCGACGCCGCCGCCGTGGTGGAACGACACCCAGGTCGCGCCCGAGGCAGTGTTGACGAGGGCATTGAGGATCGCCCAGTCGGCGATCGCGTCGGAGCCGTCGAGCATCGCCTCGGTCTCGCGGTAGGGCGAGGCGACCGACCCGCAGTCGAGGTGGTCGCGGCCGATCACGATCGGCGCGGTCAGCTCGCCCGAGGCCACCATCTCGTTGAACCTCAGCCCGGCCAGGTGGCGCTCGCCGTAGCCCAGCCAGCAGATCCGAGCAGGCAGGCCCTGGTAGGACACCCGCTCGCCGGCCATGGTGATCCACTTCCGCAACCGCTCGTTGTCGGGAAAGAGCTCGAGGATCGCCCGGTCCGTGGCCGCGATGTCGGCGGGGTCACCGGAGAGCGCGGCCCATCGGAACGGCCCCTTGCCTTCGCAGAACAGCGGGCGGATGTACGCCGGCACGAAGCCCGGGAACTCGAAGGCTCGGTCGTAGCCGCCCTTGCGGGCCTCGTCGCGGATGGAGTTGCCGTAGTCGAAGACCTCGGCCCCCCTGTCCTGGAACTCCACCATCGCCCGCACGTGCGCGGCCATCGAGGCCTGCGCGTCCTTGGTGAACCCGTCCGGGTCGCGGTCAGCCGCGTCGGCCCAGTCCTCCACTGAGACCCCGACGGGCAGGTAGCTGAGCGGGTCGTGCGCCGAGGTCTGGTCGGTGACGATGTCGATCGGCGCGTCCATCCCCAGCAGCCTCGGGAACACCTCGGCGGCGTTGCCGAGCAGCCCGACCGAGAGCGGGCGCCGCTCGTCCCGGGCCGCCACGGCTCGACGTACGGCGTCCTCGACGTCGTCGGCCTGCTCGTCGAGGTAGCGGTGCTCGATCCGCCGCGAGATCCGGGCCTGGTCGACGTCGACGCAGATCGCCACGCCGTCGTTCATGGTCACCGCGAGCGGCTGGGCGCCGCCCATACCGCCGAGGCCGGCGGTCAGCGTGATCGTGCCGGCCAGGGTGCCACCGAACCGCTTGTCGGCCACCGCGGCGAAGGTCTCGAAGGTGCCCTGGAGGATGCCCTGGGTGCCGATGTAGATCCACGAGCCGGCCGTCATCTGCCCGTACATGGTGAGCCCGAGGTCCTCGAGCCGCCGGAACTCCTCCCAGTTGGCCCAGTCGCCGACCAGGTTGGAGTTGGCGATCAGCACCCGAGGCGCCCACTCGTGGGTGCGCATCACGCCGACCGGCTTGCCCGACTGCACCAGCATCGTCTCGTCGTCGCCGAGCGTGGTCAGCGTGCGCACCAGGGCGTCGTAGGCCTCCCAGCTCCGCGCCGCCTTGCCGGTGCCGCCGTAGACCACGAGGTCCTCGGGGCGCTCGGCGTTCTCGGGATCGAGGTTGTTCATCAGCATCCGCAGCGGCGCCTCGGTCTGCCACGATCTCGCGGTCAGCTCGGTGCCATGGGCGGCGCGGACGGGCAGTCGCGGATTCCGTGGCACGTCGTTCATCGCAGCTCTCCGATCACTTCTTCGGCGGCGGACAGGACGGCACCCGAGGCCACCAGCTGCACGGCGGTCTCGATCTCGGGCGACAGGTGGCGGTCGGGGCCGGGCCCCTCGATGCCGGACTCCCGCAGCAGCCGGACCACGGCACCGGTGGCCGGCGACGGCTCCAACGGCGCGCGGAGGTCCAAGGCCCGGGCCGCGGTGAGCACCTCGATGGCGACCACCCGGGTCAGCCCGTCGACCGACCGCCGCAGCTTTCGGGCCGCGGACCAGCCCATGGAAACGTGGTCCTCCTGCATGGCACTGGACGGGATGGAGTCGACGGAGGCCGGGTTGGCGAGCCGCTTCATCTCGGAGACGATCGCGGCCTGCGTGTACTGCGCGATCATGTGCCCACTGTCGACGCCCGGGTCGCCCGCCAGGAACGGCGGCAGCCCGTGGTTGCGGGCCTTGTCGAGGAAGCGATCGGTACGCCGCTCGCTCATCGAGGCCACGTCGGCGGCCACGATCGCCAGGAAGTCGAGCACGTAGGCCACCGGGGCGCCGTGGAAGTTGCCGTTGGACTCGACTCGTCGATCGTCGGGCAACACGACGGGGTTGTCGACTGCCGAGGCGAGCTCACGCTCGGCCACCGTGGCGGCGTACTCGACGGTGTCGCGCGCCGCGCCGTTCACCTGGGGAGAGCACCGCAGCGAGTAGGCGTCCTGGACCCGGTTGCAGTCCGGCCCGCGATGCGAGGCCACGACGCCGGAGTCCGCAAGGAGTGCGGCGAGGTTCGCGGCCGAGAGAGCCTGGCCCGGATGCGGCCGAATCGCCTGCAGCTCGGGCGCGAAGACACGGTCGGTGCCGAGCTGGCCCTCGACCGACATCGCGGCCGCGATGTCGGCGGTGCGCAGCAGCATCCGCAGGTCGGTGATCGCGAGCACCAGCATCCCGAGCATCCCGTCGGTGCCGTTGATCAGCGCCAGGCCTTCCTTGGCCTCGAGCTCGACCGGCGTGAGCCCGGCCGCGGCCAGCGCCTCGCCGGCCGGCACCAGCGCCCCCGAGGGGTCGCGCACCTGGCCCTCGCCCATCAGCGCCAGCGCACAGTGCGCGAGGGGAGCCAGGTCCCCGCTGCAACCGAGAGATCCGTACTCATGCACCACCGGCGTGATCCCCGCCGAGATCACGGCCGCCATCAGCTGCGCCGTCTCGGGGCGAACGCCGGTGTGGCCGGTCGCCAGCGTCGAGAGCCGCAGCAGCATCAGTGCCCGCACCACCTCGCGCTCGACCTCGGGCCCGGAACCGGCGGCGTGGGACCGCACGAGTGACCGCTGCAGCTGGGCCCGCATCTCGTTCGGGATGTGGCGAGTCGCCAGTGCCCCGAAGCCGGTGGAGATGCCGTACGCCGGCGTGGGAGCCGCTGCCAGCTCCTCGACCACGGACCGCGCCGTCACCATCGCTGCCAGGGCCTCGGTCGTCAGCTCGACGGGCGACCCGTGGCGAGCGACCTCGACGACATCGGGAAGGGGAACGGGACCGGTGCCGACCGGGACGGCGTGCTGCATGCCCCCATCCAACGCCCCCGACGAGGCGGCGGGCCAGCCAGGCCCCAAAGTAAAGGTTTCTCATTTTTAGGTAAAGGTTTCTCGGGGGACTAAGAGGAACTCATAATCGACACCAGAATGGGACGGTTCGGCTGTTTCGCTCGATGCACTCGGGGGCATCGCACTGCACTACTCCAGCTAGGAAGGCCCCCCGAAAATGCGTCGCATCATCCCCATCTCCGTTGCCCTGACGCTGGCCGGCACCACCTTGGTGGCCGGCTCGGCGTCCGCGTCCACAGCTTCCGAGGCTGCTGCCGAGGCGAAACCGGTCCGTACCGGTTTCGCCC
>JALZCZ010000032.1 GCA_030862825.1 Actinomycetota bacterium
GGCCGTGATCGACCCGCGAGCGACGCTCGGATGGTGCGGCCGCGTCAGCCGACCTGGCCGACGTCGTCCTCCTGGTCCTCGGAGACCAGCTCCGAACGCAGGTCGTCGAGGATGCGGCTGAGCAGCCGGGAGACCTGCATCTGGGTCACCCCGAGGTCCTCGCCGATCTCGGCCTGGGTGAGGTCCTCGAAGAAGCGCAGCTGCAGGATCCGGCGATCGCGTTCCGGCAGCCGGCGGACGACGGGCGACAGGATGACCCGGGCCTCGCTTGCCGCGCTGTCGTGGTCCTCCTCCGGGATGAAGTCACCCAGCGTCGCCGCCGAGTCAACGGTCGCCGGCTGCTCCAGCGACGTCGGCTGGAAGCAGCCGAACGCCTCGATCGCCTCGCGGTACTCCTCGTCCGAGATCTCGAGCGACTCCTTGATCTCGGAGTCCGAGGGCTCGTGGCCGAGGTCCTGCTCCAGCTCCTCGATCTTCTGGTTGACCCGCCACTGCAGCTCCTGCACGCGGCGCGGCGGCCGCACCGACCATCCGTGGTCACGGAAGTGGCGGAGCAGCTCACCGCGGATCGTGGGCACCGCGAACGTGAGCAGGTCGTTGCGCGTCTCCGGGTCGAACCGGTGGACGGCTTTGGTCAGGCCTTCGTAGGCGACCTGCTGCAGGTCGTCACGGGCGATGCCCCTGCCCTGGTAGCGGGACGCGACAGCCTCGGCGACCCCCCGGTTGAGGAGGATCACGTCGTTGAGCAGGTCGTCACGCTCCTGCTCGTCGCTGCAGCGTGCCGCTCTGTCGAGCAGCTCGGCGGTCCGAGCTGATCGCTCGGCCCGAGAGATTCCACGATCTCCGTCGAAGGCAGTCTTTCTGGTCCCAACGTATGCATCTAGCGTCATGAGGGCGCCTCAACAATGTTGTTTTGTGCTGCCTCGCCGTGGTCTCCAGCGAAGTTAAAGAGGTCTAGACCTCTCACCTGACCTTACTCGACCGGCCACGCCCGTCAAGTCCAGCGTGGTGCGGGCCGGAAGGGGTACCTGCGCCCATGATCTTGCCCAAACCGCGCGGCGACCTGAGCGAAGCGCTGTTCGCGACGCTTCGTACCGCCCCCGACGAGTCCACCTTGGCCCTGGTCCCGGCAGCCTCGGACGCGTCCGACGCAGCACTCGCCCTGTGGGTGCTGCACGAGCTCTCCTACCGCGGCTTCGAGGACGTGGTCGAGGAGGCGGAGTGGGACCCTCGGCTCCTCGCCGTACGCCGTGATCTCGAGCGGGACCTCGAACGCCGGCTGCGCGACCGCTGGCCGGGCCACGACCCCGATGGCGACGACTTCGCCGTCGACCTCTTCGCCTACGTCGAGGGGCACGACGGCAGGTCGCTGGCCCGCTTCGTCCAGACCCAGGCCAGCAAGGAGCAGGTCCTCGACCTGCTGCGGTTCCGGTCGATCTACCACCTCAAGGAGTCCGACCCGACCGCCTGGGTGATGCCACGGCTGCCGGTGCCCGCGAAGGCGGCGCTGGCTGAGCTGCACTACGACGAGTACGGCGCCGGCAACCCCAACAGGCTGCACCACCATCTCTTCGCGCGCGGCATGGAGGCCGTCGGGCTCCGCTCCGAGTACGGCGCCTACCTCGATGACGCGCCGCTGGAGGTGCTCGAGATGAACAACGCGCTGTCCCTCTTCGGGTTCCACCGACGGCTGCGCGGCGCCGCACTCGGACACCTGGCGGCGTTCGAGGCGACCAGCTCGGTGCCGTCGCGCTGGATGGCCCAGGGACTCGATCGGCTCGATATGGCCGACGAGATGATCGCCTACTACACCGAGCACGTCAGCGCCGACGCGGTCCACGAGCAGCTGGCGGTGCGCTCCATCTGTAGCGGCCTGGTCGAGGCGGAGCCCGAGCAGTACGGCGAGATCTTCTTCGGTGCCTTCACCTGTCTCGACCTCGAGAACCGTCTGGCCACGCTGTTGCTCGACCGATGGGCCCCACGGGGCACCGGATGAGTGAGTCGTTCGACGCGGCCGACGTCGTGCTCTGCCCCGGAGGTCCGATGCTGGTGCGCGGGGCGGGCTCGATCCGCGACAGCGACGGTGCCGTCCACCAGGTCGACCGCCCCTTGGTGGCACTGTGCCGGTGCCGGAAGTCGAGCCTCCTGCCCTGGTGCGACGCGACCCACAAGCTGCTGCCGGAGGACCGGCGGCCCGACGCCTGACCGATCTCCAGGCCGGACCCTGATCGAGCAGACCGAGGGAGTGATCGCCGAGCAGATGTCGCTCGACTGGCCCGGCGAACGACGTGCAGCTGGAGGAGGCGAGGACCCGCCAGGTGCCGCGCACGGAGGTCACCAAGGGTGTGATTTCTGCCGAGCGCCGAAATCACGGGTAGCGCGGACGGCAAGTCGGGAGGACCATTCACTCCATGGATCAATATTCGGACCCGCTCGCCGGTCGTTTCACCTACAACGTGGCGAGCGGCACGTGGGACTGGGATGACGAAGTCTTCCGCATCCACGGCGTGCCGCCGGGTTCGATCACGCCGACCACCGACTACATGCTCCAGTGCAAGCACCCCGAGGACCGGGCCCGGGTCGCCGCGGTCCTGACCCGGGCCAGCGGGACCGGCGAGGTGTTCAGCCTCTCCTACCGGATCCTTGCCGCCGACGGGGTCGAGCGGCGCGTGGTGCTCGTCTGCGAGGGCGGGATGTGTGAGAACGACGTCGTCACGACGATCAGCGGCTACTACATCGACCTCACCAACGACTTCCGGGAGGAGGGCGCGGCTCTCGCCAGTGAGGCGATCGCCGCGTCCGCCGAGCACCGGGCGACGATCGAGCAGGCGAAGGGGAGCCTGATGCTGGCCTACGGTCTCGACGCCGACCAGGCCTTCGCGATGCTGCGGTGGTGGTCGAGCAAGCGCAATATCAAGATCCGGGACCTCGCGGAGCGACTGGTGGCGATCGCCCGTATGGGCGAGGTCACCGACAGCGGTGTGCGCAGCGGGTTCGACGCCCTGCTCCATGACATCTCAGCGGAGCCGACGACGTCCCCGGCCGAGACCGCGGTCTGACTGCTACCCCGGCTGATCGAGCCGGACCAGGACGCCGCCCGCGAGCTCGCGCACCTCGGCCAGGGTGAGGCGGGCGGCGTACGCCGGAAGCTCGTCGCGGAGGATCTCGGCCTGGGCCAGGGAGCCGACCTGCAGGAGCGCCGATCCGCCCGGCACCAGGTGCCCGGCAATGACCGCCAGACAGGCGCGGGCGACGTCCAGCCCGTCGAAGCCGCCGTCGATGGCGAGCACGGGATCCTCCGGGAAGCGCCCCGTGTCGTCACGGCGGACCCAGGGTGGGTCCGCGATGATCACCGGGAAGCGCTCGTCGGGCAGCACCGCCTCGTCCAGGCGGCCCAGCCGCACCTCCACCCGATCGCTCATCCCCGCGGTGGCCGCGTTGTCCGCGGCGTAGGCACAGGCGGCTGGTTCGGCGTCGACGCACACCAGCGTGCGGTCCGAGCCGAGCACGGCGAGCAGTCCGATCTGCCCTGCCCCGCAGCACAGCTCGAGCACGGGTCCGGGGGGCGCCTGCCCCATCAGCTCGGCCGCCCACAGCGACTGCCCCGTCGTCCACGGCCGGGGCCGGAGAACCCTGTCGTCGTAGGCGATCCGTAGGCCGCCGAAGCTGATCGTCTCGCTCATCGTGCGGCGCCAGTACCCCGTCCGGAACGATGACAACCGCGGGTCGATCCGTTCAGGAATGGAACATCCGGTCACGGGGAACCGGCGCTCACGCTCGTGAGGGCGCAGCTCGATTTCGGCCGGTGGGCCGGATGACGGACTTACGCAGTTCCGTACCGGCCTCCGGCCGCTCCCACCTCGCGATCCCGCGTAGATGACGCGGAGGTGGGTACCGACCGCCATGGAATCCAACGGAGGCCCGACCTCGTCGGGCGGCCCGTCGGGTCTTGCTCTGGTGACGGGCGCCTCCACCGGCATCGGGCGGGCGTTCGCCGAGATCTTCGCCGACGAGGGTTTCGACCTGGTCATCGTTGCGGACGAGCCGGAGATCCACGACGTCGCCGCGGACCTGCGGGCCAAGGGCAGGACCGCGGTCGCGGTCGAGGCCGATCTCGCGAAGCCCACCGAGGTCGAACGACTGCACCGGACGCTGCGCGAGCAGCCCGCCCCGGTCACGGCCGCCGTGCTCAACGCGGGAATGGGGGCACATGGTCGCTTCGACCAGATCGACCTCGACGCGAACCTGAAGGTGATCGACCTGAACGTGAGGTCGACCGTCCATCTCGCCACGCTGCTGACCCGCGACATGGTCGCCGTCGGCGAGGGGCGGCTGCTGTTCGTGGCCTCGATCGCAGGGAAGGCTCCCGGACCCGGCCATGCGGCGTACGCCGCGTCGAAGGCCTTCATCCATTCGTTCGCCGAGGCGACCAGGTTTGAGCTGGCCGACACCGGCGTGACCGTGACCTCTCTTCTGCCGGGACCGACGGACACCGCGTTCTTCGAGCGCGCCGGCATGGAGGACACGAAGGTGGCCCGAGGGCCCAAGGACTCGCCCATGGACGTCGCGCGCGACGGCTACCGGGCACTCATGGCCGGCAAGGACCAGGTCGTCGCGGGGTCCTGGGCCAATACGGCGATGGCGGCGGCGTCCGGCCTCGTGCCCGACCGGCTCGCCACCGCGCTGGCGGCCCGCGAGACGAAGACGAAGGGGCCGGACCGACCCGACGACGAAGGAGGCACGCGATGAAAGCAGTGACCTGGCAGGGGCGACGCGACATGAGGGTCATGGACGTGCCGGACCCCACCATCGAGGAGCCCACCGACGCCGTCATCGAGATCACCTCGACCGGCCTCTGCGGCTCCGACCTGCACCTCTACGACCCGCTGACGCCGTTCATGACCCCCGGCGACATCGTCGGCCACGAGCCGATGGGCGTGGTCCGTGAGGTCGGCTCGGCCGTCTCGACGCTGGAGGCCGGCGACCGGGTGGTGGTGCCCTTCAACATCAGCTGCGGTAGCTGCTGGATGTGCGATCAGGGGCTCTACAGCCAGTGCGAGACGACGCAGAACCGCGAGCACGGCACCGGCGCCAGCCTGTTCGGCTACAGCAAGCTCTACGGCCAGGTGCCCGGAGGCCAGGCCGAGCTGCTGCGGGTGCCGTTCGCGGACACGCTGCCGATCAAGGTGCCCCACGGCCGGGCCGACGACCGCTTCCTCTTCCTCTCGGACGTGCTGCCCACGGCGTGGCAGGCGGTCGAGTACGCCGATGTCCCGCAGGGCGGCACGCTGCTCGTGATGGGTGTCGGCCCGATCGGCGACATGGCCTGCCGGATCGCCCTGCATCGCGGTCTCCGGGTGATCGCCGTCGACAGCGTGCCGGAGCGGCTGGCCCGGGTGTTCGGTCGCGGCGCCGAGACCATCGACATGTCGAGGACCGACGACGTGCCGGCCAAGGTGCGCGAGCTCACGGACGGACGGGGCGCCGACTCGGTGATCGACGCCGTCGGCATGGAGGCACACGGCTCGCCGGTCGCCGAAGGTGCGCAGAAGGTGCTGGGGCTGCTGCCCAAGAAGATCCAGGGCGCGATCATGCAGAACGCCGGGGTGGACCGTCTCGCCGCGCTGTACACCGCGATCGAGAGCGTCCGCCGGGGCGGCACCGTGTCCATCTCCGGCGTGTATGGCGGCGCCGTCGACCCGATGCCCATGATGCAGATCTTCGACAAGCAGCTGCAGCTGCGGATGGGGCAGGCGAACGTCCGTCGCTGGAGCGACGACATCCTGCGGCTGCTCGAGGACGAGACAGATCATCTCGGCGTCGAGGAGTTCGCGACGCATCACCTGCCGCTGGACGCGGCACCGGATGCCTACGCCACGTTCCGGGAGAAGGGGGACGGGATGGTCAAGGTCGTCTTCACGACCTGATCGGTTACACGAAGGGTGCTCCGATATGACGCAGTCGTCACCCGGCGACCAACGCGCCGTTACCTCGGCCTTCGAGGGCGCGCCGGTCATGCTCGCCCTGTGCGAAGGTGACGCGCTCGCCGTCACCGCGTGCAACGCCATGTTCCGCTCGGCGTTCCAGGCGACCCTCGGCGCGGACGCTCGGCAGCTGCTGGCCTCGGCGGCCCGGCCGAGCCTGGCCGATCGACTGGAGCAGGTCGTGTCCACCGGAGAGACGTACGCGGCGTCCGGGCAGCGCTTCTGGATCCACGACGCGAACGGTCACGAGGTCGAGGCCTACCTCGATGTCGTGGCCGAGCCGCTCCGGCATCCCGACGGAATGGTGCGCGGCGCGAGCCTGATGGCCGTGAACTCGACCCAGTCGGTGCGCGCCCGGCGCGCCAAGGACGCCCGGACCGCCGAGCTCCACGGTCAGTGGCTGGCCGCGCACGACCTGCTGACCACCATGCAGGACGCGATGCTGCCCGAGGGACTGCCGGTCCCACCGGGCGCCAACCTGGCTGCCCGCTACCTGCTCGCCGACAGCTCCGCCGGCGGCGACTGGTTCGACGCCGTGGCGCTCCCCGACGGCCGGGTGATCCTGGTCGTCGGCGACGTCGTCGGGCACGGCGTCGGCGCGGCGGTCGTGATGGGCGAGCTGCGCGCGATCTTCGACGAGCGGGTGCGCGCCGACGGCGACATCGTCGCGGCCCTGAGCCTGCTGGACCACCGAGCCCGGCGTTCGGCAGGCGCCCGCGCAGCCACCGTCTGTGCGGTCGCGCTCGACCCGTTGAACGGGACGCTCGACTACTGCACCGCCGGCCACCCGCCGCCGCTCACCCTGCGACCGGGCCGGGGGGCGTCGTACCTCCCGGGCACCGGGGGCCGGCCTCTCGGGTCGGGAGAGCCCTTCCCCCTGGGCCGGCACCGGCTCGATCCCGGCGACCTGCTCGTCCTCTACAGCAACGGGCTGGTGGAGCGGCCGGGCCGGACCCCCGCGAGGAGCTCGCAGCAGCTCGGTGGGCTCGCCGGCGAGGTGCACGAGCGGGAGTCGGCGGTGCCCGACGGCGAGACGCTCGTGCAGCGGGTCTGTGCCGGCCTGGTGGAGGAGGCGACCCGCGAGGGCTACCTGGACGACGTCACGGTGCTCGCCGCCCAGCGTGTGGAGCCGGTGGCCCCGCTGACCCTGTCGATGCCGGCGCGTCCCGACGGGCCGGGCCGGGTGCACCGTCAGCTCGCCGAGTGGTTGCGGCCGCTGAACGTGAGTGTCATCGACGAGACGCTCCTCCAGCAGAGCGTGGGCGAGCTGGTGGGCAACGTGGCCGAGCACGCCTACCCGGCCGACCTCCCGTCGGAGCACACGACCGTCGATCTCGACGCAAAGCATCGCGGTGGAGGCGTCGTGGAGATCACCGTGACCGACCACGGCCGGTGGCGCGATCCGCAGCCGGTGTCGCCGCGCGGTCGGGGACTCGCGATGGTGCAGGGGTTCTGCGACGAGTTCGTGCTGCAGCGCGGCGCGACCGGAACCCGCGCCCGCGTCCGCCATCGCCCGCACCGGTCCGCCGAGATGTTCACCGGTTCGGGCCTGACGTCGCTGGAGGCGACGCTGGACGTCGAACGCCGGGACGGGGAGCTCGCCCTGCGGGGACCGATCGACCGTCGGTCCGCCGACCGCCTGCGGCATGAGCTCACCACCCTGACCCGAGGTGGCACGGCACCGCTGCTGCTGGACCTGACCGGGGTCACCGCTCTGGCCAGCGCCGGTGTGCAGGTGCTGCACGAGCGACTGGACAGCTCGCCGGGGCTGCGCCTGCTGGCACCCGTGGGGTCACCGGCCCAGCACGTGCTCGACCTGGTCCGGCTGCCCTACCGGACGACGCGCGGCGAGGACGCGCCCTCTTAGTCTCCCGCGTGGTCGTCGTCGCCGCGGGGGTCGTCGCCCGTGAAGTTCGGCTGGGCCTCGGGGTCGTCGTCCAGCCTGCCTGCCGCGTCGGCCGGGTCGATCTCCTCCTCGCTCGGTACACCCTCGAGATCGATGGGGCGTTCGTCCTGTGGGTTGGTCATGGCGCCGGGTACCCCGCGGGCGGTCCGTTCATGGCGAGGACCCGTGGAGGGTACTGGTGTGCCTCCCTGACGACGCTCGACCTACGGAGGTGGCGCGGTGCCCCAGCAGGCATGGAACAAGAAGCGCGAGCGACAGTACGAGCACGTGAAGGAGGGCCTCCTCGAGCGCGGCGAGAGCGAGGACACCGCCGAGGAGATCGCGGCCCGCACGGTGAACAAGGAGCGCGCCAGGCACGGCGAGTCCCGCGAAGCCAGCCGGACCTCGACCAAGGACCTCTCCTCCGGGCGCCGCGGAGGGCTGCGTTCGCACAAGGGTGCCGGCGGCCGGACCCGTGAGCAGCTCTACGAGGAGGCCAAGGACAAGGGCATCGAGGGCCGCTCGACGATGAACAAGGCGCAGCTGGAACGAGCTCTGAAGCGCGGCTGATGACCACACTGCGTGCAGCCGTCCTCGACGTCGACGGCACATTGCTCGACTCCAACTACCACCACACCCTGGCCTGGGGCCGCGCCTTCGCCACCGTCGACGGCGGGGTGCCGCTCTGGCGGATCCACCGGCACATCGGCATGGGTGGCGACCGGCTGGTGGCGGCAGTCGCGGGTGACGACCTCGAGGCGCGGCTGGGCGACCAGGTCCGGGCCCGGTGGGAGAAGGAGTACGACTCCCTCATGGAGGAGACCCGGCTCTTCGCCGGCGCCCGCGGCCTGCTGGTCCGGCTTCGCCGGGCCGGGCTCATGGTCGCCCTCGCCAGCTCCGCGATCCCGCGGCACGCCCAGCACGCGTTCGACCTGCTCGACGCCGGCGAACTGGCCGACCTCACCACCACCGCGGGTGACGCGGACGAGTCCAAGCCCCACCCCCAGCTGGTGCGCATGGTCCTGGACGACGTGGGCACGGCCGCGGCGTGCATGATCGGCGACTCGACCTGGGACGTCCACGCCGCGTCCGAGGCCGGCATCCCGACCATCGGTCTGTGCACCGGCGGCTACGGCCACCAGGAGCTGATCACCGCCGGCGCCGTCTGCGTCTACGACGACCTGCTGCACCTGACGAGCGAGCTGGACCAGGCGCTGCGGCTGTGCGAGCGCTACCTGCTCAGACCGCCTCGGTGATCGTCTGGATGTGCTTGGTCGCCACCTCGATCATCACCCGAGCGGCAGGCGACAGCACGGCCCCGGCGCGGTGGACGACAGCCATCACGTCGTACTGCTTGGGGCGCAGGGAAACGATGCCCACGTTGGGCGCCAGACGCGGGATGAGCTGCTCGGCTGCGCCGCGCGGGATCACCGAGTCGGCATAGCCCTGGCCGACCAGCTCCACGGCGGTCTCGATCTCCTCGACCTCGATCCGGGTGTGGGGGTTGAAGCCGGCCTCGTGCAGGAACCTGCGGATCACGATCCGGAACGAGTCGGTGGTGCGCCAGGTGGTCTCCGACATCACCAGCGTCGCCTTCGCCAGCCGGGCAGCGGTGACCGGACCGGCCAGTCGTGCGGGATCCGCGGAGATGTAGACCAGCTCGTCCCGCGCCACCGGGATGACGGTCATGCCCTCGCTCTCCACGTTGGCGACCGCGATCATCGCCACCTCCAGCCGACCCCGCCTCAGCTGGTCCTGCACCTCGTGGGAGTGCTGTCCGATCAGCTCCACCCGGACCCCGGGGTAGCGGTCGAGCACCTCGGCCACGATCGCCGCGCCGGCGTACAGGCGCGCGACGCCGAACATGCCGAACCTGATCGTGCCGCTCTCCAGAGCGACGGCGCTCTGCACGGCACGGCGGGCCTCGTCGGCAGCCGCGATGGTCTGCTCGGCATAGGGGCGCAGCGTGTCCGCCAGGGTGGTCGGCACGACGCCGCGTCCCACCCGGCGGAACAGCGGCACGCCCAGCGACTTCTCCAGCGCCCGCACCTGCTCGGAGACCGACGGCTGCGCGTATCCGAGCTCGTCGGCGGCAGCGGTCAGTGAGCCGTGCTCGTAGGTCGCGAGGAAGCAGCGCAGCTGGTGCAGGGAAAGCATAGGGATCTCCTTTGGGTGCCTCTGGAAAGCGAGGCTACCCCTGGGACCATCGGTGCATCATGCTGGACCTACTCAACAGATTCCCGAGGAGGTCAGCGATGTTCGACAACAACTGCCAGGTGTGCGCCAAGCGCGTCCTCATCTTCCCCAGCCAGGTCACCTCGCTGGCCAACACCGCGCGCGGCATCGTGGTGACGTTCACCTGCTGGTGCGGCACCGAGCAGACGAAGGTCACGGGCAACCGCGTCCGGCGCCCGCGACTGCACACCGTCGCGGCCTGACGCACTCCGCGAGCGGGGCGCGCCCGTTTTCGCGCGCCGGCTGAGGTCTCCGTATACTTCCGCGGGTTGCCCGGACGAGCCATCACACCGGGCGGCAGGCCGCCTTAGCTCAGTCGGTAGAGCGTCTCACTCGTAATGAGAAGGTCGTCGGTTCGATTCCGACAGGCGGCTCCGAAATGGCCTCTGACCAGCGGAAACGCGGTGCGGGTCAGGAGCGCAGCGACACGGACACGGTCCCGTGGGCGCTGGGCGTCCAGGGTGGGCACCCCGACGAACTGCACCTTGCCGTCGCTGGCTTGGAAGGGGGACTCGAGGAGTGGCATCTCCGTGCGGCACGCCCTCCGGCCGGGCCGCAAGGGTGAGGGTTGAGCCGCCGCAACGCCGACCTCGACCGGGAGAACCGGCTCCCCGAGTGTTCGGGAAAGTCCGCGAAGGCGGGTGGCGACGGCGGCCCCGGAGCAGACGCACAGCCAGCGACGAGGGCAACGGTGAGGTCGTCGCCGACGGTGTCATGAGGCCGCGTGGTCGAGGGTCACTTCGAGATCGTGGAGTCGAATGTGGCACCGCCATCGGTCGAGACCAGAATCGCGCCATTGGCGGCGCCGTAGATCTCCTCGGCAGAGTGGACGGTGAGGGCCTCGGGCCGCCCGCCGACGTTGCCGCCCTCTGTCCAGTCCCCGGCGGGCGAGTCCGCGGTATAGACGACACCTTCCGGTGTCACGCCGGCAAGGGTGCCGTCCTCCGCCCACCCGACGAACTCCATCAGCGGCGCGCCGGGCACGACCTCGAAGGTGCCGCCGCCGTCGTTCGACTGCACCAGGCCCCGCGGGGTGGTGGCGATGAGAACATTCGCGTCCTTCGGGCTGACCGCGAAGTCGGCGATCGGCTCACGGCTGAGCTCCTCCCACGACTCCATGTCATCGCTGACCAGCAGCTGACCAGTCATCGCGTTCAACCCGTAGACCCTGCCGTGCCGGTACTCCAGCGCATGGAAGTCGGCCTCGCCGCCCAGGGAGAGTTCCTGCCAGGTCTTCCCGGCGTCGGTGCTCTCGATCAACCCGACGGAGCCGTGACCACCCTGTCCCTCCCCCGGGTGGCCGCTGGCCAGGAAGTGATCCGGACCCGCCACGGTGAACCCCATGAAGTCCTGCACCCGATCCGCCACCCGGGTCGCCGTTCCATCTTCGATGCGAAATAGCCCGTAGTGCGTCCCGGCGTAGATCGCGCCGTTGTCAGGATCGACGCCGATCCCGTGGATGTGCTCCATCTGCGCGACCGGCGCGGAGCCGCTTCCGTCGCTGGTGGAACTCTCGCCATCGGACGAGCATGCGCTCGCGGCGAGCAGCAGCATCGTCGCGAGCCCCAACACGAGGGCGGACTTCATCACGAACACAACAGGGGACCTCTCGGGGAGCGACATATTGGCACCTGCTTAAGGCGAGTCGTAGATGTGGGGAGTTTCCGCGGGATCTCGAAGTCCATGATGATCGACCCGCCCAGGGTGCGCAGGCCCGCGCCGGCGAGATGCAGCTGTCCACGGGTCGTCCTCATCGCCCGCCTTGGGAGGGCACGGGAGCGAGATCCATCCTTCTGCACCCCGGGGGAGCACGGTGCCTCGTGGTGCGCAGACACCCGTGCCACGACCAGAGTCCGCGGTGGCCACGACGCTCAGAGGCGGTGCCTTCCGGAACTTCCTCGTCTCTGACCTACCAAGCACTCGGTTGGTTGCGTATCGTGCGCACGTGGTTGAAGCAAGACCCGACGAGCAGTCCCGGAGTCGTGACGGTGGCCCACCCGCCGCACGCGGGCGGGGCGGCCCCCGGCCGCACGGCGACCGTCGACGCGTCCAGATCATCGACACCGCGATCGACCTGTTCTCCGCGAAGGGGTTCCACGCCGTGAGCCTGCGCGAGATCGCCGACAAGGTCGGGATCTCCCAAGCGGGCCTTCTGCACCACTTTCCGACCAAGGCCGCCCTGCTGATGTCGGTGCTGCACGACCGCGAGGACAAGAACCGCGAGGACGAAGAGCGACGCCGCGCGGAGGGCGCGGACGCGATTGAGGTATTTCTCCACATCCTCGAGGAGAACGAGAAGAACCCCGTCCTCGTGCAGCTCTACGCTCTCCTCTCTGCGGAGGGCCTGAGCACCGAGCATCCGGCCCACGAGTGGTGGTCTCGGCGATACACCTCGATCGTACGGAGCATGGCCACTCAGCTCGCCGAGGTGATCGACGAGTCCACCCTGCCGGCAGGAGTGACCCTCGAGACGGTCGCGCGGTGGCTCATCGCCCTGGGGGACGGACTGCGCATGCAGTGGCTGCTCGACCGCGACTCGGTGAACCGCGCCGAGACCGTCGAGCAGTTCGTCGCGCTGGTGCGCTCCATCACCGGACCAGCCAACAGACGCACACCCGGAGCAGCGCCAGACGGTACGACCGGACCATGACCTCCCGACAGGAAAGGACGACATGCCCAACCCCGACGTGAATGTCATCGTGATCCTCGCCGACGACCTCGGGTACTCCGACCTCGGCAGCTTCGGCGGAGAGATCGACACCCCGAACCTGGACCGACTCGCCGAGACTGGTACCCGGATGACGTCGTTCTACGTCACGCCGCGCTGCAGCCCCTCCCGGGCGGCGCTCCTCTCGGGCCGCGATCCCCACTCCGTGGGCCTCGGCGTCCTGACCCGCGACGACCGACCTCATGGCTATCGCGGAGCACTGGACCGAAATGCGCCGACTCTTGCAGAGCGGTTGAAGGAGCGGGGCTACCGCACGGCGCTGATCGGGAAGTGGCACCTCTCATCCGAGACGACGACACCCAACGAGACGTGGCCGACGCGCAGAGGCTTCGACGAGTACTACGGGATCCTGCCCGGCTGCAGCAGCTACTACCAGCCGCCACTCATCTCAGGGGAGCGGAGGGTCCCGGAGGAGCACGCGGACCCCGACTACTACATCACCGAGGACCTCAGCGAGCGGGCCAGGGACTTCGTCGCGCGCGCCAGTAGCGAAGAGCCTCCGTTCTTCCTCTATTTGGCCTACACGGCGCCGCACTGGCCGCTGCACGCGCGCGAGGTCGACATTGCGAAGTATCGCGAGCGTTATCGCGCCGGCTGGGACACCCTCCGCGGACACCGGCACCAGCGCCAGGTCGCGCTCGGCGTCTCCACGGTCAACGAGCTCCCCCCACGGGACGCGCAAGTCCCCGCCTGGGAGATGGTCGGCGAACGCGACTGGCACGTGGAACGGATGGCCACCTATGCCGCCCAGGTGGAGGTGATGGATCGGGGCATCGGCCAACTCCTCGCCCAGCTCGAACGATCGGGTGTCCGCGAGAACACGATGGTCGTCTTCCTCTCTGACAACGGTGGCTGCGCGGAGGAGCTGCCTCATCGACCGGGACGGCCGTTCCTCGACGATGACAGCTGCCCTCGCATGACCCGTCTGGGTGAACCGGTGGAGGTCGGAAACATCCCACGCATCGCCCCAGGACCCGAAGGAGGCTATGCGAGCTACGGGCAGGGTTGGGCCAACCTCTCCAACACGCCGTTCCGCCTCTACAAGCGCTGGGTCCACGAAGGTGGCGTTGCATCCCCCTTCATCGTGTCGTGGCCCACCGTCGTCCCGGCCGGTCGCGTGGAACGGGACCCGGCTCACGTGGTCGACCTCACGCCCACGGTCCTCGACGCGATGGGCGCCAGTGCCCCCTCGAGTGGTCGCAGCCTGCTGTCCCGCTGGCGTGGTGACCCTGACCCGGACGGCCGTGGGGAGCCACGCGTCCTGTGCTGGGAGCACATCGGCAACGCGGCCGTGCGACGCGGACGATGGAAGCTCGTCCGGGAGTGGGATGGACCCTGGGAGCTCTACGACATCGTGGCCGATCGGGGAGAGACCCGGGACCTGTCCGCACGAGAGCCCGCGCGGGTGTCGGAGCTCGAGGGCATCTGGGACCAGTGGGCCCGGGACAACGACGTGATCCCGTGGCCCGACGTCCTTGCCGACTACCGCCGACGTGGAAGGCCGGAGACCCAGGCGCTCGGATAGCCGCCGCTTGACTCCGAGGCCGAGTATCAGCGGCAAGTCAGATATCTGAGATCTGATAACTTCCAGGGACGTAGAACTCGCACTTGGAGAGGACCGTTCGATGGCTCACCTGACCAGGAAACAGATCGCCTTCCGCGGCGTATCCGCATCGATTGTCGCGTGGACCGCGCTGTTCGGTGTCTCTACTGTCGGGGTCGTAGGCGTGGGGCCGGCCGAGGCGACGGCTTCAGGATCCGAAGCGCCGATGTTCGAGGAGCAGACCATCCTCAAGGCCGGAACCCTTGGTTACTCGTGCTTCCGGATCCCGACCGTCATCCAGGCGGTCGACGGGACGTTGCTGATGTTCGCGGAGGGACGCGTGAACAACTGCTCGGACACCGGCGACATCGATCTGGTGCTGACCCGGTCCACCGACGGCGGGCAGACCTGGGGCCCCCTCGACGTCGTCATCGAAGGCAACGGCGAGACCCGCGGGAACCCCACCCCGCTGGTAGACCGCGAGTCGGGACGCATCTCGCTCCTGTCCATGCGCAACCCGGGCAGCAGCTGGACGCCCCGGACGCCGTACCTCCAGCACAGCGAGGACGACGGGGAGACGTGGAGCGAGCCGGTCGACATCTCCGCCCAGATCACCCGACCGGAGTGGGCGTACTGGTATGCCACCGGCCCGGTCCACGGCATCCAGCTGCAGCGCGGCGGGCACGTCGGCCGACTGGTCGCACCCGTCTACTTCAGCCCGCCGAGCGAGACCGAGCGAGGCAACGGGCTGGTCTACAGCGACGACGGCGGTCTCACGTGGCAGCTGGGTGCCGTCGACACGCAGGACTCCGAGCTTGCAGGGGAGAGCACTGTCGTCGAGCTCGCCGACGGGCGGCTGTACGTCTCAACGCGGAGCGGACCGCGGACCTTCGAGCACGAAGGTCACCGCGGATTCGCCATCAGTAGTGACGGCGGCACGACGTTCGATGCTCCGGTGGCCGAGGAGACGCAGCTGCCAGGCCCCATCAACCAGGCATCGCTCCTTCGCCTCAACGCGAACGACGAGGGGGACGGCAGCAACCGGATCCTGTACTCCTCGCCGGCCCATCCGGCCGCGCGCGAGGTCATGACGATCCGCTCGTCGTACGACGAGGCGCGGAGCTGGGAGACGTGGGACCAGGGCAAGGTGATCCACTGGGGTCCCTCGGCCTACTCGGACACGGTGGAGATCGACGACGGTGTCGTCGGGCTCGCGTATGAGGCGGGCAACTTCAGCCCGTACGAGAGCATCCGCTTCGCTCGGTTCAACGAGCCGTTCCTCGACACCCCGAACGGAACGCCGCCGAACGTGCCGGGTCCGCCCGCTCCGGGACCGACGACCCCCAACACTGCTCCGCGATCGGACGCCACCGCCTATGTCCGCGGTGGAGCGGCGCTGACCGACGGCCGGACCGGATCCGCGCTGGCACTCGACGGGTCCGACGACCGCGTCGAGATGCCGCTCACGAGCTCGGTCGATCTCGGCGCCGACAACTTCACCTGGGCCACCTGGCTCAAGTACTCGGCGACGAGCGGCAACCACGCGCTGATCTGGGCACACAAGACCGGCCCGGGAACGACCCCTGCGGCCTGGCTCCGTGCGGAGCCGGGAAGCAACCGGATCCGAGCCGCTGTGGGCACCGGATGGACGAACGCGAGGACGCTCAGCTCACGCGTGGCCTACAACGATGACCAGTGGCATCACGTGGTCTTCCGGCGTTCCGATGACTGGCTGACCCTGTACGTCGACGGTCATCAGGTTGCTCAGGCCGCTGCGCCGTACGGATCCATCACCGAGGGCAAGGAGTTCGGGATCGAGGGCATCCACGTCGGTCAACGAATCGACGGAGTCGACCGGCTACGCGGTTCTCTGGACGAGACCGTCATCTACCGTCGGGCCCTGTCGTTCGCAGAGATCGGGCGGCTGGCGGCCGGCGGCCCGCCGATGGCGCGCGGCCTCGAGGTCCGGCTGCCCTTCGATCGGATCGATCCGGCGTCCTGACCCCCGGCACCGGTGGGTTGTCGGCCACCGCCCCCTCAGCCCACCGGGGCTTCGGCCCGTACTTTGAGGGTGGCAGCCCGCTCCCTGACGTCAGCGAAGTGGGCCCGCATCGCCTCGATGCTTGCCATCGGGTCCGCGGACCGCAACGCCTCTACGATCGCGAGGTGAGCGGCTCCGCGGTTGCCCTCCTTCGGGCCCGGGATGGCGTCCCCCAGGCGCGTGAACAGCTCCCAGAAGACCTGGATGAGATTGTCCACAAGGGGGTTGCCCAGGCTCTTGTACAGCTGGAAGTGGAACTCCCTGTCCACCTCGACGTACGGCTCGCCGGCGACTTCTCGTGCCGTCATCTCACGGGCAAGGGCCGCACAGGTCTCGAGATCTTCGCTGGTGCTCATCCGGGCGGCGACCGGCATCAGGCCGACCTCCATGGCCTCGCGTGCTGTCAGGATCTCGTCCAGCGCCATGCCGGGGGTGGCGAGGCCGTACGGCAGCTGTTCGATGAGGGGCTGGAACGAGAACGCCGAGACGAACAGGCCGTTACCGGGCTGAGCCTCGATCACGCCGAGTGTCTGGAGTGAGCGTGTCGCCTCTCGGATCGACACCCGGCTCACGCCGAGGGTGGCGGCCAGCTGGGCCTCCGACGGCAGGCGGTCTCCGGCCCGCATCTCATGGTCATGGATGAAGTCGCGAAGGCGTGCCTGCGCCTCGCGGAAGATCGGGCTCCTGGCCACTCGCAACGCCTCCTCTGGAACGGTGATCCATGGTCTGTGGACAGGCTCCGGTCGGTGGCCGCTACGCCCTCTCACCTGGTTGTCTGATATCTAGCGTAGGGACGCCGCGCAAGCCCAGCAAACCCGACGGGCTGAGGGCGAACGGCTGGGGCTCCGAGCGTGAAAATACCGCAGTTGACAGATATCTGACAACTGTTAGTGTCTGGCCGAGCGACCACCAGATGCCTCAGCTCCGAACGGACGGCATCGACGACGATGAAAGGACGGACGGGATGAAGCTCCGACTCGTAGCAGCACTCGTCGGAACGGCGCTCCTGGCTGCCGCATGTGGCAGCGACGGCGACGAGCAGCCCGGCAATGAGAGCCAGAGGCAGCCGGGCGAGAGCGTGGAACTGACCTTCTGGTCGTGGGTGCCGGGGATCCAGGACGCTGTCGCCCTCTGGAACCAGGAGAACCCCGACGTGCAGATCAAGCTCGAGGAGATCTCGGGGGACACCTACGCGAAGATGTACGCCGCGCTCCAGGCGGGCAACGCCCCGGACCTGGCGCAGGTCGAGTACGAGATGTTGCCGGGATTCCGTCTCAACGACGGGCTGGAGGAGCTCGGGCAGTACGGCGCCGAGGAGTATCAGGACCAGTTCGTCGAGTGGCAGTGGCAGCAGGGCGTCTTCGGTGACGGCGTCTACGCCATCCCCCAGGCATCCGGCCCCATGGCGATGTTCTACCGCGCAGACCTCTTCGAGAAGTGGGGGATCGAGGTGCCCACGACCTGGGAGGAGTACCAGGAGGCCGCCCGGACGGTCCGCGAGAACGATGCGTACATCACCACGTTCTCGCCGTCCAGCACTGGCTGGTTCACCGGACTGGCGTGGCAGTCAGGAGGGAACTGGTTCGGTCTGGATGGTGACACCTGGCAGGTCGACATGACGAACCCGGAGTCCGAACAGGTCACGGACTATTGGGACGGCCTGATCGACAACGACCTGGTCGACACCAAGCCCGACTTCTCGACCGGGTGGTATCGCGACCTGCAGCAGGGCGAGATCGTGACCTATTTGGGGGCCTCGTGGGCGGACGCGATCCTGAAGGACAACGCCCCTGGTACGTCGGGCAAGTGGCGGGTGGCCATGATGCCGCAATGGGACGAGTCCGACCCCGCGGCCGGCAACTTCGGTGGGTCGTCGACCGCCCTGCTCAAGGGCGCCGACTATCCCGAGGAGGCGATCGAGTTCGCGGTATGGCTCAACACGGACCCGGACAGTGTCGCGCTGCTCTCCGCGGGTGGCTACGGCTGGCCCGCTGCCGAGATGGAGTTCGAAGGCTCGCCGCTGGATCGCGAGGACCCGTTCTTCGGCGGCCAGAACTACAACCAGATCTTCGCCGAGGCCGACCAGTTGGTGGACAAGGACTGGACGTGGATCCCGACGTTCGGCGAGACCGCCGACGGGATGTCCGACGGGTTCAAGCAGGCCGTCGAGTCAGGGGGCAGTCTCACTGAGGTGCTTGCCGATCTCGAGTCGGCGACCACCCAGGACCTGGAGGACAAGGGTCTGGCCGTCACCAACCCCTGACAGCAGCCTCCACACGTACCGGTCGGATGCGGTCCCGGGT
>JALZCZ010000072.1 GCA_030862825.1 Actinomycetota bacterium
AGTCCGGCCCGGTCGGGATGTGGCAGTTGACCAGGACGACCTCGGTCTCGAAGCCCTTGTAGTCGACGGTGAGCCAGTTGATCATGTACGCCGGTCCGAAGTAGGTCGCCTCGGACTTGAGGAACAGGTCGACGTCGCCGTAGCCGCCGCTCATGTCGGGGCGGCCCTTGGACTCCATGAACTGGGTCGCGATGTGCCCCTCGAACACGTTGCGGAAGCTGGTCGGGAAGGAGAAGTGCACGTAGTAGAAATGCGCCATGTCCACGACGTTGTCGATGAGCTCGCGGCAGTGCGAGTCGGTGATCGGGACGGTCTCCCAGCTCCAGTCGGTGTAGTCGTCCGTGCCGACGCCCGGCAGCTCCGGGGGCAGGATGTCGAGATCGGCCGCGGAGCCCTCGACGTCGTGCCAGACCAGCAGCTGGCCGTTGCGGATGACCGAGGGGTACTTCTGGGTCCGCGCTCGCAGCGGCACCCGGCGGGCGTAAGGGATCACCTTGCACTTGCCGTCGCCGCCCCAGCGCCAGTCGTGGAACGGGCAGGCGACCTCGTCACCCTTGACCGTGCCCTGGGTCAGGTCGCCGCCCATGTGCCGGCAGTAGCCGTCGAGGACGTTGAGCTCACCCTTGCTGTCCTGCCAGACCACCAGCTTCGACCCGAAACCCTCGATGCCGTGTGGCTTGCCATCGGCGAAGTCGCTGGCAAGGCCCAGGCAGTGCCAGCCACGTGCGAAGCGCTCAGGAGGCGTGCCCTTGTCGAGGGACCTGACATGGCCGGGGGTGTCGCTCATGGCGTACCTCTCTTGGACGGGTGCGTTCTCACCGAGGCTAGCCGAAAACGAGAACACGTTCTAGTCTGACGACATGCGTGTAGCCCTCGACCCCGAGCACCTCGCCCTGCGGGCGGAGCTGCAGGAGTACTTCGACGACCTCGTGACTCCCGAGCGTAGGGCGGGTCTGGCCACCGCGACAGGTGAGTTCGGCGAGGCCGGCGTCTACAAGGAGGTGATCCGGCAGGTCGGCGCCGACGGCTGGCTCGGCATCGGCTGGCCCGAGGAGTACGGCGGACAGGCGCGTTCGATGATCGAACAGCTGATCTTCACCGACGCCGCCGCCGTGGCCGGGGTGCCGATCCCCTACCTGACGCTCAACACCGTCGGCCCGACGATCATGCGCTACGGCACCGACGAGCAGAAGGAGTACTTCCTCCCGAAGATCCTGGCCGGGGCGCTGCACTTCTCCATCGGCTACTCCGAGCCCGGCTCCGGCACCGACCTGGCCTCGCTGAAGACCAGGGCCACCCGCGAGGGCGACGAGTGGGTGATCAACGGCCAGAAAATGTGGACCTCGCTCATCCAGTACGCCGACTGGATCTGGCTGGCCTGCCGCACCGATCCCGACCTCCCCCGCCACAAGGGCCTCTCGATGATCCTGGTGCCGGCCGACGCGCCCGGGGTCTCCTACACACCGGTGCACACGGTGGCCGGCGTCGGCACCAGCGCGACCTACTACGAGGACGTCCGGGTGCCGGTCTCCAACCTGGTCGGCGAGCTCAACGGTGGCTGGTCGCTGATGACCAACCAGCTCAACCACGAGCGGGTCGCGCTCACCTCGGCCGCCCCGCTGGTCCAGTCGCTGAAGATGGTCCGTGAGTGGACCCAGCAGACCAAGAACCCCGACGGCCAGCGCGTGGCGGACTCCGAGTGGGTCCAGCTCGCCCTGGGCCGTGCGCACGCCCGCATCGAGGCGCTGAGCCTGATCAACTGGAAGCTCGCCGCCGACGCCGACGCGAAGGTCGACCTCTCCCCCGCCGAGGCCTCCGCCACCAAGATCTACGGCTCCGAGCTGGCCACCGAGGTCTACCGCGCGCTGATGGAGATCGTCGGCCCCAACGCGGGCATCACCGGCTCGTCCGAGGGGGCGGTTCTGGCCGGCCGCCTCGAGCGCTACTACCGCTCGGCGCTGGTGATGACGTTCGGGGGCGGCACCAACGAGATCCAGCGCGACATCATCGGCTACGTCGGCCTCGGCCTGCCGGCCGCGAAGCGCTGAGAGGGAGGAGAGACATGGACTTCACCTTCACCACCGAGCAGGACGAGGCGGCCGCGCTCGCTGCGCGGATCCTCAAGGACCGGGCCACCAACGAGCGGATGAAGACGGTCGAGCAGGCCGGCGACCGCTTCGACCGAGAGCTGTGGCGCGAGCTGGCCGAGGCTGGCCTGCTCTCGCTCGCCGTTTCCGAGTCCTACGGCGGCGCCGGGCTCGGCCTGATCGAGCTCTGCCGCGTGCTCGTCGAGGCGGGCCGCACGGTGGCGCCCGTGCCGCTCGCCGTGCACGGACCGGCCGCCCTGCTTCTGGCCGAGCTGGGCACCGACGACCAGAAGGACACCTGGCTGCCGGGCGCCGCGTCCGGCGAGCTGGTGCTCACCGCAGCGGTCGCCGAGGAGCGCACCCACCTGCCGGCCCACCCCACCGTCGAGGCCGTGCCCGAGGGTGAGGGCTGGGTGCTGACCGGCTCCAAGGCGATCGTGCGCGCAGGCGCCGCCGCCCAGCTCCTGCTCACCACGGCCGCGACCCCCGAGGGGGTGGGGGTCTTCCTGGTCGAGCCGGACGCGCCGGGGGTGCAGGCGGTGCGGCAGCAGACCAGCGACGGCGACGCGGTGGTGAGGCTCGACCTCTCCGGCACCCCGGCCACGATGCTCGGCTCGCCTGACGGTTCCGCCGCCCAGCGCCTCGGTCAGCTGCTGACGGTCGCGGGGGCGGCCGAGCAGCTCGGCGTGACGGAGGGAGGACTGGCCCTGACCGCGTCGTACGCGAAGACCCGGGAGCAGTTCGGGCGCCCGATCGGCACCTTCCAGGCCGTCTCGCAGCGCCTGGCCGACGGCTACATCGACGTCCTCGCACAGCGGCTCACGCTCTGGGCGGCGGTCTGGCGCCTCGCCGAGGGTCTGCCCGCCGAGACCGAGGTCGCCACCGCGAAGCTGTGGGCCGCCGACGCGGGCCACAAGATCGCCCACACCACCATCCACGTGCACGGCGGGGTGGGCATCGACCTCGACGGCGAGGCACACCGCTACTTCACCAGTGCCAAGCGCTTCGAGTTCCTCTTCGGCGGCGCCACCGAGCAGGCCCTGACCATCGGGCGGGTGCTGGCCTCCGAGCCGGTCTGACCCGGATGAGCCTGACGGTCCGCGACCAGCTGCTGGCGCGCGCCGGAGACAGCCGGACCGGGCTGCTCTTCGAGGACGCCTCCTGGACCTGGGACCAGGTCGTCCGCGAGTCGGTGGTCCGCTCGGCCGTTCTCGGCGACCTCCTTCCGGCTGACGCCCCGCCGCACATCGGCGTCCTGCTCGACAACAACCCGGAGTTCACCTTCCTGCTGGGCGCCGTGGCCCTCGGCGGCCGGGTTCTGGTGGGCCTCAACCCGACCCGTCGCGGTGCCGCGCTCGCCTCCGACATCGCGCGCTCCGACACCCAGGTCGTGCTCACCGACGCGGCGTACGCAGGCCTCCTCGACGACCTCGACCTCCCGGTGCCGGTAGTACGGATCGACCAGGCGGACTGGGCGCGCCGGCTCGCTGCGCACGCGGAGGCACCCGTGCCCGACGTCGAGGTCGGCGAGGACACCCTGATGATGCTGATCTTCACCTCCGGCACGTCGGGCGACCCGAAGGCCGTCAACGTCACCCAGGTGAAGGTGGCCTTCCCGGGCCTGTTCCTCTCGGACCGCTTCGGGCTCGGACCGGACCACGTGGCCTACCTGTCGATGCCGATGTTCCACTCCAACGCGATCATGGCCGGTTGGGGCCCGGCCCTCGCGTCCGGCACGACCTTGGCGCTGGCCCGCAGGTTCACCGCCTCCGGGTTCCTCGCGGACGTCCGGCGGTTCGGCGCGACGTACGCCAACTACGTCGGCAAGCCGCTGACCTACATCATGGCCACGCCGGAGCGGCCGGACGACGCCGACAACCCGCTCCGGATCGTCTTCGGCAACGAGGCCAACGAGCGCGACATCGCGGAGTTCGGGCGCCGGTTCGGCTGCGTGGTGGTCGACTCCTACTCGTCGACCGAGAACGCCGTGATCGTGCAGCGCACCGACGACATGCCGCCGGGCAGCCTCGGGCGTCCGCTCGACGGGGTGAAGGTGCTCGATCCCGAGACCATGGCCGAGACGCCCGACGCGGTGTTCGGCCCCGACGGCGCGCTGCTCAACGCCGACGAGGCGACCGGCGAGCTGGTCAACACCCAGGGCGCGGGCGCCTTCGCCGGCTACTACAACGACCCGGACGCCGAGGCCGAGCGGATGCGTGGCGGGATGTACTGGTCGGGCGACCTCGCCTACCGCGACGCCGACGGCTTCGTCTACTTCGCGGGCCGCACCGCCGACTGGCTCCGGGTCGACGGCGAGAACATCGCCGCGGCACCCGTCGAGCGGATCCTGCTGCGGCACCCGGCGATCTCCGAAGCGGCGGTGTACGCCGTCCCCGACGAGTCCGTCGGCGACCAGATGATGGCCGCGCTGACCACGCTGGCGACGCTCACACCCCGCGATCTGGAGGCGTTCCTCGCTGACCAGTCGGACCTCTCCCCCAAGGCCTGGCCGCGCTACGTGCGACTGGTCGACGCCCTGCCGCGCACGGCCACCAACAAGGTGCTGAAGCGACAGCTGGCCGCGGAGGGTCCGGTCGCCGGCGACGGCACGCTGTGGACCCGCGCCGCCCGCGGCACGACGTACGCCACGCCCTCGATGGTCGAGTAGCCGGCGCCACCGGCCGACCCCCTCAGGGGTCGAGGCCCGCGAGGCCTCGGGCCACGCGCGAGACTCCGGGAGCCGATCACGGGCACGCGGCCGTGACGCGTGCCGGCGCTCCGCCGGCTCGACCACCTCTCACCGACAGCGAGGTCGCAGAAAATTGTCTGCCGACCGATGAGTTCGGTAGGCGGCGGGGGTCGATACGGGTAACAGCACAACAGGCCCACAGCAAGCAGACGAAGGAGGTGAACAGCATGGCCGCATCGATCTGGGTGGAGGAGGAGTCCGGGACGTTCTCCGGACGGGTCCACCCCCACAACGGGTACTACGCCGCCGACGTCAGCTCGCTTCGCAGCGAGAACCCGAGCCCGTGCTCGTCCACCTCCGGCTTCGACGCCTGAGCGTCGCGCTTCTGTGGAGCAGCGGCGGACCACCCCGAGCCCGCTGGTGGCGTTGCACAGCAGGTCCTTGGGGAACAGCAGCGTGGGGTCGTGGAAGGCGCAGACGTTGCACCTGCTGTCGCGGTAGCGCAGCACCTTGAAACCGCCCGAGCCGCCCTGGTGTGCCGCCTGGACCGTTGGTGCAGAGGTAGCCCCGCCTGCAGCGCCCGCTGGCGTAGCCCTTGAGTGGCGCCGTCTCCCGAGTGGCCGGCGGGTACGGCGTACGGGTGGCGGAGAGAACGCCCGACACGC
>JALZCZ010000096.1 GCA_030862825.1 Actinomycetota bacterium
ATGTACTGCTGGTCGCGGTGGAAGAGCTCCTTGGCCTTCAGCGCGTTGTTCAGGTAGCCGATCAGCGGGGTGTTGACCGCCTCGTAGAGGTTTTCGATGCCGAGCTGGTCCTCGACGAACTCCACGCCCTCCTCGGTGACGGCGACCGTGCGCTTGGCCTCCTCGACCTCGTAGTGCACGTCGCGCCTCATCAGCGGCATGAGCCGGGCGAACTCGCCGTACCACTTGGCGCTGGACTCGGCCGGGCCGCTGATGATCAGCGGGGTGCGCGCCTCGTCGATGAGGATCGAGTCGACCTCGTCGACGATCGCGTAGTGGTGGCCGCGCTGCACCAGGTCGGCCTTGCTCCACGCCATGTTGTCGCGCAGGTAGTCGAAGCCGAACTCGTTGTTGGTGCCGTAGGTGATGTCGCAGGCGTACTGCTCGCGCCGGTGCGCGGGCTGCTCGCCGGAGAGGATGACGCCGACCGAGAGGCCGAGGAACTTGTGCACCCGGCCCATCCACTCCGCGTCGCGCTTGGCCAGGTAGTCGTTGACCGTGACCACGTGCACGCCCTCGCCGGTCAGGGCGTTGAGGTACGCCGGCAGCGTGGAGACCAGCGTCTTGCCCTCACCGGTCTTCATCTCGGCGATGTTGCCCATGTGCAGCGCCGCGCCGCCCATGATCTGCACGTCGAAGTGGCGCTGGCCGATGACCCGGTGGGCGGCCTCGCGCACCGTGGCGAAGGCCTCCGGCATCAGGTCGTCGACGGACTCGCCCTTCGCCAGCCGCTCCTTGAACTCCACGGTCATCCCGCGGAGCTCGTCGTCGGTCATCTTGACGAAGTCGTCCTCGATGGCGTTCACGGCCTTCGAGATGACCTCGAGCTGGCGGAGGATCTTGCCCTCTCCGATACGGAGGAGCTTGTCGATGATGACGGGCACGAGCTGATACTCCCTGGATGGACGCTGGGGCGGCCCGCGAGGTGGACCGCAGACCATGCTAACCGGCGGGCGGTGGCCCGCCCTCATCATGGTTGACGGTCTCGGCGCAGCGGTGCAGCCGCGCGGCAAGAGGTCACGGCGACGGTGGTCCCCTCCACACCGACAGCCACGCGACAGGAAACCCCGGTCCGTCACCGCTACGACGGCGCTCACCGACACCGGAGCCATGCGCTGCATCCATGGAGGCACAGCACGAGCGGGTCGACGCGGATGACCTTCCTCGGGGTTGCGTGGGCTCCACGCTCGGTCACCACGCTTGCAGGCCTCTTGACGACCGCTGGACTCGGTCAGGGACGAAGCGCCGGCGCCAGGTCGCCGCGCTCCTCGACCGTGACGTCGTCGAGCCCCAGCCAGCCGGCGAGGTCGCGCAGCTCGGCGGAGAGCTCCTCGGCCGTCTCGGCCGGCGCCCCCGGCTCGGCGTACGCCGCCTTCACGACGAGGCGGCCGGACTTCCGGTCCGCCTTGAGGTCGACCCGGGCGACGATCCGCTCGCCGAGGAGGAACGGCAGCACGTAGTAGCCGTGGACCCGCTTGTCGGCCGGCACGTAGATCTCGATGCGGTAGTGGAAGTCGAAGAGCGCCTCGGTGCGGGCCCGCTCCCACACCAGCGGGTCGAACGGGCTGAGCAGGGCCCGGGCGCCGACCCGGCGGGGCTTGCGGGCGTCGCGGTGGAGGTACGCCGGCCGCGACCAGCCGTCGACCCGGACCGGCTGCAGCTCGCCGTCCTCGACCAGCTCGGCCACCGCCGTGGCGGTCTCGTCCACTGGCATCCGGTAGTAGTCGCGCAGGTCCTGCACGGTGCCCACGCCGTGAGAGCGGGCGGCCCGACGGACCAGCTCACGGGCGGCCTCGTGGACCGTCGGGGTCGGCTGGGACAGGATCTCGGGTGGGATCACCCGCTCGGGCAGATCGTAGAGAACCTCGAACTGGCCGTTGCGCCCGGCGATCGCCAGGTCACCCACGACGTAGAGGTAGTCGAGCGCCTTGCGGGTCTCCGACCAGTTCCAGCCCCAGTTGTCCTTGGCGCGCGGCAGGCCGTCGTCGAGGTCGCGCGCGGTCGAGGCGCCTCGCTCGCGCACCTCCGCGAGCAGGCTCGCGTCGAGCTCTCCCCTGCTCTCGACGAAGCCCCACTTGCCCCGCTTGTCGCGGTAGCGCTCCATCCGGTGCTGCATCGCCGGCCACAGCTCGACCGGCATGAAGGCCTGCACGTGCGCCCAGTACTCGACCAAGCGCCGCGGGTGCTTCTCGGCGGCCCGCTTGAGCAGGCCGACGTCGTAGGGACCCATCCGCGAGTAGAGCGGCATGTAGTGGGCGCGCTGGAGCACGTTGACGGAGTCGACCTGGAGCACGCCGGTGCGCTCCAGGGTCCGCGCGAACGTGCGCATGGTGGGCACGGCGTGTCGCGGGTCCAGGAAGCCTTGGGCGGCGAGCGCGATCCGGCGGGCCTGGGGCAGGGACAACGACTCCACGCGCGCAGCCTAGGGGCGGGCGCCGACAGAGTTCAGCCGCCGTTGACCTCACACGGTCTCGACACGCTGGTCGCGACCTCGTACCTCGGGCGTCCCGCTAGGGGAGCTCGAGCAGCTTCTCCTTGACCGCGAACATCACGGCCTCCATCCGCGAGTGCAGCTGCAGCTTCTCGAGGATGTTGCGGACGTGGTTCTTCACGGTGTTCTCGCTGATGAACAGCTCGCCGGCGATCACCCGGTTGTTGTGGCCCTTGGCAACCAGCTTGAGCACGTCGAGCTCGCGCTCGGTCAGCCGGAAGTTGGCACCCGGCGTCCGCTCCGGACGCGCCATCTGCTTGAACTCGTCGATCAGCTTGACCGCCATCGACGGGCTGATCAGCGACTGGCCCTCGGCCACGACCCGGACGGCCTGGGCGACCTCCTCGATCGAGGAGTCCTTGAGCAGGTAGCCCGAGGCGCCGCTCTTGACCGCCTCGTAGAGGTCGGCCTCCTCGTCGGAGACGGTCAGCATGATGATCTTCGCCGACGGCACGGCTTCCTTGATCGCCAGGCAGGCCTCGATGCCGGAGCGCTTCGGCATCCGGATGTCGAGGAGCACGATGTCGGGCGCGGCGGTCGTGGCCAGCTCGGTGCCCTCGACACCATCGCCGGCTTCACCGATCACCTCGATGCCGGGCTCGACGGCCAGGAGCATCGTCAGACCTCGACGAAACAGCTCCTGGTCGTCGACCACGAGCACTCGGATGGGTTCGTCTCCCCGATCAGCTACGTCCACCACGCTCGCATCATCGCATGCCGCGCGACCCGGACGCCTCAGTCGGCCCCGAGGTCGAGCGAGATCACGCCGTAGTCGTAGCCACGCCGGCGGTAGACCACGGCCGGTCGCTCGCTCTCCTTGTCGACGTAGAGGTAGAAGTCGTGGCCGACCAGCTCCATCTCGTAGAGGGCCTGGTCCAGCGTCATCGGCGTGGCCGCATGGGTCTTCTCGCGGACGACGAGGGGGCCGTCACCCGTGACCGTGATCGGGCCCACCTGCCGCTCGATGATCTCGTCCTCGGAGACCTGCGGCTCCTTCACCGGCATCTCCGCCAGCGCCTGGCCGACGGAGACAGGAGCGTGCCGGCCCCGGTGTACCCGCCGCCGGTCGGCGGCGCGGCGCATCTGCGAGGCCATCTTGTCCAGGGCCAGGTCGAGGGCGCCCATCTGGTGGTCGGCTGCTGCCTCGGCCCGGATGACGGGGCCCTTGGAGAAGGCGGTCAGCTCTATGTGGACCGCCTGGTCGTGCTGTCGAGGGTTGGGCTCGCAGTCGATCTCCACGTGCACCCGGATGATCCGGTGATCGTGCTTCTCGAGCTTGGCCAGCTTCTCTGCTGCGTGACTGCGGAACCGGTCTGTGACCTCGCAGTGACGCGCGGTGACCACAACTTCCATGCGAACCTCCCGTTAGACAGTTGGTTTCCCTGGGCTCCTCCCAGGCAGGGCTCCACCCGGTCGTGACGACCACGGGGTGAAGAGACGGTGGGATGGAGTCCGCCCGGCCGACCTGGTCTTCGACCCCACAACCGCCTGCTGAGACGTTCGCAGCTCGTCTGCCATCTCTGGCGCCACTACTGGCCTTCTCCCGCCGACGACCGCATCTGACGGCCGGGACGGGGCAGGACTTACCACTAAGCCGCACCGTGATCGCCTCCACGAGGGAGGCTTACGTGGACCGTTTCGCCTGCGACTGGCATCGGCTTGCCGCTCGGGTGCGGGCACCCTCTCGGCGCAACCACGGACCCGGACGGACTCCATACAGCGACGGTAGTGCGTGGGCCAAGGAGACGAAAGACGTGGGCCTCAACATTCGCTGTGCTTCCACACCGGTCCCTCATCGGTCGGCGCGACGCCGGGTCGCGGCCACCACCGCGGCCGCCGCGACGCGCAGCCCCACGGCCTCGAGCGCTCGCTGCGCCTCCCTGATCGTGGCTCCCGTGGTGAGCACGTCGTCACAGACGACGACCCGGGCC